>CAVFKJ010000073.1:0-21397 GCA_963623125.1 Clostridium sp. CAG:217 | reverse complement strand
TTGGTCTAACTTTGGTCTAATAATGGTCTAATTGGTCTAATATCGGTCTAAATTAGACTAATCTTAGACCAAAGTATTAAAATATTGATATGGCATTTTTAGAAGAATATAAAAGATTAGAAAAGTTATGTAATGACATGTACAGTAAGGAACATGGTATCTCTTTATATATCGAAGATATGTTGAATCATCCTCAAGGTATTGATTATGTTTCATCATGGAATTATGATTTAAAACAACTTAAACACTATCGTTGGCTAAGAAACAAACTTGTACATGATGTAGATTGCTATGAAGATGAGATGTGTGGTGAAGAAGATGAAGAATGGTTAGATGATTTTTATAATCGTATTCTAAAACAAAAAGACCCTCTAGCTTTATATCGCAAAGCTATTAAACCAAAAAAAGTAAATAAAACTGTTCAAATCAAATCAAACTCAAAGCCTAATAATACAGTTAAAAACACTAAAAAACACAAAAAGAAAAAGGCCCCTATCTCAAATGTACTGGTTACATTGTTGATAGTTGCCCTAATCATATTATTTATCTTGTTTTTCTTGTTTGTCTTTAAAAGCTTCTTTTAAAGCCTTAATCAATTGTTTCTTATCAAATGGTTTTGCAATATGACCATCCATACCAATAGCCAAAGCATTTTTCTTATCCTCATCAAACGCATTAGCCGTCATTGCATAAATCTTGATGTTAGCCTTATCCTTATCATCTAAGCTTCTAATTTGTTTTGTTGCCTCATAGCCATCCAAAACCGGCATTTGTACATCCATCAAAACTAAATCATAATAAGAAGCTTCGTGTTCTACGATATGTTCAATAGCTTGTTTGCCATCTTCAACAACATCTGTCTCAACACCTAAATCCTTTAATAATTCAAAAGCGATTTCTCTATTTAACTTATTATCCTCTGCCAACAATACACGCTTACCATCAAAATTAGCGGTTATATTATTTAGTTGTTCCTCCTTAGAAACAAAAGGCTTTTCTAATATTTCTCTAAGTTCTGACATAAATAATGGCTTAGAACAGAAGGCTGTAACACCAGCTTCCAAAGCTTCTTTTTCAATATCCGTATAATCATAAGCTGTAAGAATAATGATAGGTGTATCTTCACCAATAAACTTACGAATGTTTCTAACAACCTCGACACCATTCATATCTGGAATCATCCAGTCAATGATATAAACATTGAAACAATCTCCCTGTTCCATGGCATCCTTAGCCCTAACTACTGCCTCCTTACCTGAAATTGTCCAATCAGGTCTTAGACCAATAGTTCTAAGCATCTTACATACATTAAGACAACTATTAGTATCATCATCCGCAACAAGTGCTCTAACACCCTCTAATTCCTTAATCTTAGTATGTTCAACCTTTTTACCACTTAAGGCAAATTTGATATTAACTCTAAATTCACTACCCTTGCCTTGAATACTATGAACTTCAATAGTGCCACCCATTAAATCCACAATCTTCTTAGCAATACTCATACCAAGGCCTGTACCTTGTACACCGCTTATTGTTGAAGATTCTTCACGAGTAAATTCTTCAAAAATATGCTCAACAAACTCATCAGACATACCAATACCGGTATCCCTAACAATAAACTCATAGTTAGCTTTATCCTTATATGAAGTATTCTTTTGTACTATTTGTAGGCTAATAGTGCCACCACTTGGTGTAAACTTTATCGCATTAGACAAAATATTAAGCAAAACTTGATTAAGCCTTAAAGGATCAGTAATAATATCTTCATCATAAACATCCATCGTATCAATTAGTAAAGACAATCTCTTTGATTGAATACTAGATTGAATAATAGCCTTTAAATCATGAATTAAATCCGGTAAATGAACGTTTTTCTCTTCAATCTTAACCTTACCACTTTCAATTCGGCTCATATCTAAGACATCATTAATTAAAGAAAGCAAGTGTTGAGAAGAAATAGAAATCTTCTTTAAATAATCAAGCACTTGATCTTTATTATCCACATGTGTAACAGCCAAAGAAGTAAAACCAATAATTGCATTCATAGGTGTTCTAATATCATGTGACATATTAAACAAGAAATCACGCTTACTCTTATTAGCGATAGCCTCATGTTCAATAGCCAACTCAAGTTCTTCGTTCTTCTTTTGAAGTTCTTTTCTATATTCTTCATCCTTAAGTGCTTGCTTAGTTTGTGCATCCTTTTTAGACTTCCATCTTAATGATTGCAAGATGACCACAAAAACAATATAAACAAATGTAATCATAGCCATATTTCTAGGAGTTGAGGAATAAACAAAACCGCTTGGAACATAGATATAAATATAGTAGGTACGGCCATGTGTATAAATACCATAAACACTACCAGTTCCATCAAAACCCCTTGTTTTTACAAGTGTATGAGGGCTATTAGTGGCTCTAAGGCCTTTTATTAAAGCGTTATCTTTAATGTCAATGCCAACTAAACTAGTATCATTACTAGCTACGACATTATTATTATCGCAAACCAAAATCGTTCCATTAGAGCCTATATCATAGCCATCTAATATGCTTTGAACCGAAAGAATAGACTTATACTTAAATTCCGCCTTAGTCCTACGATATGCCAAAAGAATACCTTCGTTATCTTTTCTGCCACATGCCGCAATATCCACATAAGAACCATCATCTAACTCAAGACGATCAATATAAGTCTTATCTAAATAATTTGTTACATTTTCAACAGCCGAAAATTCCAACTTCGATTTAATTTCATCATAGCCAACATTGTCTTCACTATATTCAGCAATCAAATTTCCTTCTTTATCCAAAACAATGATGCCTGTTAGCCATAGTGATTCGGCATAGGAAACTAAAGCTTCTTCATCATCAAGATTTGAAAGCTCGGATAATTCTCTAACGGAAACTGAAGAACGAATAAGACTTCTTGCGGTAGCAGTATCGTTATATTTGGTATAACTGGCCGCAATAGTTTTTATAAACTCAGTTGTATTTGATAATTGATTAGTAACATTTTTCTTATCATAATTACTAGAAAACAAAAAAGTAACCAATACTAAAAGTACGCCAATAGTAATTGAACCAACCCAAAAGAAACGATCAAAAAGTGATTTTACATTACTATTTTTCAAGAGTTTCCACCTCCAGATAACTACTTGCATCATCTAAATAAACAGAAACAATCTTCTCAAGTGTTCCATCTTCTCTCATTTGCTTAAACACTTCACTAAGTTGTTTTTCTAAGCCACGATCATCGTTCCTACTAAAAGCTACACCAATCCCTGTAGTAAATAAAACTTCATCAAGAATTCTAAAAGAAGAACCATAGTCTTTCATATATTGAATAATAGCTGTCTTATGCGAGGCAATCGCATCAACGTAGCCACAATCTAAAGAAGCGTATTGCACATTACGATTACTTGTTGAAACAATATCTTTTAACTCTGGAATTCTACTATCTAACTTATTTAAAAAGATTTCCTCGGGCTTAGTAGTTGTTTGAACCGCAATCGTCTTATCCTTTAAATCAGCCAAAGAGTAAATATCACTGCCTTCATTAACCGCTACAACTTGGCTAGAAACCATATAAGGATCACTCCAGTTATAAGCATTCTCTCTACCTGAAATAGAGAAGCAACCCCAAATACAATCAATTTCACCACTATCAACAAGTTCTGTTTTCTTCACCCAATCAATAGTCTTAAAAACTGCCTTATAGCCCATCCTCTTAAAAGCCTCAGTAGCGATATCAACATCAATTCCTGTAGGTGAGCCACTCTCATCTAAATAAACAAAAGGTGGATAGGTATCACTACCAATTATTATTTCTGGTAAATCAGCTGTATTTGTAACATTAGTATCTTGTTTACACCCAAACAACAATAATAAACAACACAATAGACTAACAGTTATTTTCTTTTTCATTGCGTCCCTTCTTAAATAGCGTAAATATTATAACATTAATGAATACTTAGTTGTGAAAATACACAAATTATTGGCATTAAATATTATATAAATCATCAATAGTCTTTAAAACTGTGCCATCTTTAGCGGATTGTTCAATAACTGATTTAGAAAAACCGCTCTTTGAAATAAACCACATTTTTTTATCTTGAATATTATTAAAACCTTTAGTTGTATTAATTAAATCTTCATATTCGCTTAAAGGCACAGCTTTATTAGTGTATTTACATTCAATAAAAATACCTTTATCACCATTTTTATTAACACACAATAAATCAACATCATCTTGTCTTTTTAGATATGGATTATTCCCCCACCATTTACCAAGATGATAAGGGATAAAAGGGAATTTATTGTTCTTAGCTAAATTAAATACATATTCTTTACATACATCTTCAAAAACGCCACCCATATGATTTGAAATATCTTCCATTATCTCCTTTGCCGCCCCTTTTTCCAACAGCATCGCATAATAAACATCATTAGTAAAAATATAACGGTAATAAAACTTAACAAAATTATCTCTTATAACATAAATAGATTTCTTGCTTAGTTCACTTTCCATACAAGGAACCTTTCTTTGAATTAAACGAAGAGTTTGCAGTATAGAAAGATATTTATTAACTTTAGTACTATCTTCATGAATATAGTCCGCAATCTCTTTTATCTTATTCTTGCCATTGGCGATAGCCGCAAGAATACTACTATATACATTTGTTTCTCTAAGTTCTGCCTTTAACAAATTATCAACCTCTTCATTTAGATAAGAGCCTGATTTAACAATATTATTGGCGATATTATCCTCTATTGAAATATTGGGATCAAAAGCTTGTAAGTATCTTGGTATTCCACCTAAAATACCATATGCCAACAATTTATCTTCATTAGAATAATTTGGGAAAAATAAGGCGCTCTCCAAATAATTAAAAGGTTTAATCTCCAACGTTGAAGTCTGCCTATCATGTAAAGGACTCTTTCTACCCATTATTTCTGTTTCCATAATACTTATCGAAGAACCACATAAAACTAAGAAGATATTTTTATTATCTTTCCAATTATGATCGATAACATGTTGAAGAATGGATTTAACTGTTGGATTTTCATCCACAATATAAGGAAATTCATCAATGATTATTGCTAATCTCTGTTTTGTCTTATGACTAATATAATTAAAGCAATCCTCCCAACTCTTAAAGGAAGCGAAGTAATCTTTATCAAAATGATATTGAATAGCTTTAGAAAAATCTTCCAAATTAAGTCCATCATTTTTTTCTCTAGCAGGAAAAAATATAGCGTTATTTTTACTTGCAAACTCTTGTAAGATAGTTGTTTTACCAACTCTTCTTCTACCATACATCACTAAAAATTCAAATTTGTCACTCTTATATAGATTATCTAGATGTTTTAATTCCTCAACTCTTCCTATCATACAATTCTCCTTATATACTCATAAGTATTATACTCATGAGTATATTTATTTACAAGTCAAAATAAAACCCTTAAATTAGAAATCACACTCTAAGTTAAGGGTACTTATAATTAATTTTCTTCTTTTTTATAAACAGTTTTTGCAATAGTCTTAATAAGCAGTTTATCATCTAATGGCTTAGAAATATACGCATTCATACCAGCCTCATAAGCCTTCTGCTTATCTTCAACAAAGGCGTTAGCGGTCATCGCAATAATTGGAACTTCCTTATCAAACTCTCTAATTTCTCTAGTAGCCTCATGACCGTTTTTAACAGGCATCATCACATCCATTAAAATCACATCGATATCTTTGTTATCTCTATAGATATCCACAGCCTCTTTACCATTAACTGCTTTAATAACCTTAGCACCTGCTTCTTCTAACAAAAACTCAGCAATCTCCATATTAAGCTCATTATCTTCTACTAAAAGAATATTTAAACCATTAATTGTATATTTCTCTTCATCCTTAATCAAATTAACATCAGGTAAAGTATTATTTACTTCAAATGGAATGGTAACGGTAAAAGTAGAACCCTCTCCCTTTTTACTATCAATTGAAATACTACCATTCATCTTATCAATGATACTCTTTACAATTGACATACCAAGACCTGTTCCAGCATAACTACTTCTGGCATCAATCTTCTCTTGTGAGAATGGTTCAAAGATATGTTCAATAAAATCTTCACTCATACCAATGCCAGTGTCCTTGCAAATAAACTCTACAGCAAGTTTATCATCATCATAATCAAGTTCATTATAAGTAACAAAAATCTTACCATCTTCCTTATTATATTTAATCGCATTAGAAATAATATTCATGATTAGTCTTTTCACGTGAAGAGGTGAGCCAATTAAACGCGTATGTTCAATATTGAAATTGTTGATTATTTCAATACCGCGTTCTTGAGCTTGCTTAACTAAAGATTCATTCACAATACCCGCAATATTGCCAATATCAAACGGAACACTCTCAAGTACTACTTCACCAGATTCTAATTTACTTCTATCTAATACATCATTTACAAGCTCCAACAAAATCATTGAAGCATCTCTAACCTTCTTACGACACTCACTTTGTTTAGCTAAATCATCAGGAAAACGATCAGCTATATCAAGCAAACCAATAATGCCATTTAAAGGTGTACGAATATCATGCGACATACTAAGAAGGAAAGTAGTCTTAGCCTCATTAGCTACCTCGGCCTTCTTCTTGGTTTGTTCTAGTTCATTTAAAGCTGCCTTCAATTCCTTATTTTCCCTTAAAGCATAAATAGTCCTTTGTAGTCTATTGGCATCAAGGGCAAATAAACAAAATACCGTACCGTAGACAATTGAAAGTCTACCTAAGCCTTCTATATCATATATAGTCGACATAATTGTTGAAACAATAATGAAAAACGCAATCAAAAACAAGATGGAAGTATTAATGCGATGGTTCTTATGTCTTTGTTTAGCAATGTAATAAAGGAAAATAAGAATATAGGCAATAACCACAACCATAAACACATAACCAAATGGGCCACGATGGAAAATATTGTTCGAGTCAAAAGAATATACTAAATCAGTAAAAAATGGTGAAAAACCGCAGACAATGCATACATAAATTGGAATCGTTAAGAAAGTAACAGCCTTCTTATTTTTTTCATGAGGCCATATCAAACGAATAAACAAGTAAACAAGTAATGCCCTTAGTACATAGGCAATACCTGAAAGAATAATTCTAAAAGGTGAAGGATAAGTAAAATATCTAGTAATAAGCTCTAAATTGTAAGCCAATAATTCACCAAGCTCACAATAAAAGATGCGCATAAAATCATGCATATCTTTCTTAGTCAACATGCCCTTTTTGTGAATAATCATCCAAATAAAGATTAGACCAATTATTTCCGCAAAATTGTTACTTAAAAATTCACTTATTGTCATCTGTCAATTCTTTTATAACACAAGAAGCGATAATTAGTCCAACAATTGAAGGAATAAATGCTACACTACCTGGTGTACTTCTCTTACTGCTATCTTTTTGAATCTCCGCATATTCATAAGGCTTTAAAGCAGGCTCCGTAGAATAGACCACCTTAACATCCTTAATATTTCTTTTTTTAAGTTCATGACGCATAACCTTAGCCAAAGGACACACGCTAGTCTTAGATATATCAGCTACCTTAAAAGAAAAAGGATCTAAATGATTACCCGCTCCAAGAGAACAAATAATGGGCACATTATTCCTTTTAGCTTCTTCTATAAGCATTAACTTTCCCGCTACCGTATCAATCGCATCAACTACATAATCATAATCCTTAAAATTAAATAAATGCGCTGTTTCTGGTAAATAAAAAGTCTTATAAATCTTCACATCTAAGTTTGGATTAATATCCAAAACCCTCTCTTTTGCCACTTCAACCTTATCTTTGCCAATAGTTGAATGAAGCGCAATAATTTGTCTATTTATATTAGTTAAAGAAACGCTGTCATTATCAATTAAATCTAAATGGCCAACGCCTGTTCTAGCTAAGGCTTCTACAACATAGCCACCAACACCACCAACACCAAATACAGCTACTCTTTTATTAGCTAATAAAGCTATATTATCTTTTCCTAATAATAATTCACTACGTGAGAACTCATTTAACATGAAATAATTCTATAATAAAAATATGTTCAAAGTACCAAGTTTTATTTATTGTCTACTATTATTATTGATAATACCTATATTTCTGTTTGGAAAATACCTAAAAGAAGAAAAATATGTCTATCAATTATCTTTTATATTACTTTTACTAGAAATCTTTAAACAAATATACTTAATCATAAATCACAAATGGTCTGTTTGGTATATACCCTTCCAATTATGTTCAATGCCCATTTATTTATGTCTATTTAAAAGAAACTACTATCTTAAATTTATTAAAACCTATTCCTTACTTGGTGCTATAGCCGCCATATGTTATCCAATGGATATGATAAGCCATGGGATTGTATTATGTATTCACTCTTACTTATTTCATTACATAATCATCCTCATGTCAGCAAGCATCTATTTTAATAAACTAGATAATAAATCATCATTTAAACAAGCTACTTATTTATTTTTAATAATGTGCTTAATCGCCACTATATTAAACATCATGTTTACTAAATATGGTGAAATAAATATGTTCTACATAAATTTTGCCTACCATAACTATCAACCAATCCTAAATAAAATCACTAATACATATTTGGCTAACACCATCTACATATTAGTGATAATTATCGTATCCTATTTAATTGAACACTTTATCTAGTGCCTTAAGAATATTATTGATATCAACTGGTTTAGAAACGTAATCATTCATACCAGCCAATATCGCCTTTTGTTTATCTTCCACAAACGCATTAGCGCTCATACCAATAATCGGAATATTCGCAATCTTATTATTTGGAAGTGTTCTAATTTGCTTAGTGGCACTATAACCATCAACCTTAGGCATTTGTACATCCATGAATATTACATCATATTCATCTTCCTTGGCCCTAGCCATAACCTCAACAGCGTCACCACCATCTTTAACGCAATCTACAATCATGCCAGCATCCTTTAACATCGCACTAGCAATCTCGCTATTTAAAGCATTATCTTCAACAAGTAATACTTTCTTACCTGCATGTCTTAGATTTTCCTTTAAGGTTGTTTTTTCTTCAACCTTTAAAGTTAAAACATTTCTAAGTTCTGACATAAAGATTGGCTTACTAATAAAGGCTGTAACGCCAGCTTCCTTAGCCTCTTGTTCAATATCTGCCCAATCATAAGCTGAAAGAATAATGATAGGCACATCCTTATCAATTTCCTTACGAATCCTTCTAACAAGTTCAATGCCATTCATATCCGGCATTAACCAATCGATGATATAAACCTTAAAGGCATTATTTTCATCATGAGCTTCTTTAGCCTTTAAAATGGCCTCAAATGGTGAAGTAGTCCACTCTGGACACATTTCAATTTCCTTAAGCAGTTTAGCCACCCCAACACAAGTTTGAGCATCATCATCAACCACTAAAGCCCTCGCCATCTTTAATTCACTAATCGGCTTATAAGAAATAACTTTATCGGAAAGCTTGAAGTCAACATCAACTACAAACTCACTGCCCTTGCCTTCATCACTATAGACATTAATGGTGCCACTCATCATATCCACGATATTCTTAGAAATAGCCATACCAAGTCCTGTACCTTGAATGCCACTCTTTGTTGAAGACTTTTCTCTAGAGAAAGGATCAAAAATCTTATCGATATATTCTTTAGACATACCGATGCCATTATCCTTAATCTTAAAAGTATAAGAGGCATAGCCTTCTTTATTACATGGTCTTTCAATTACCTTAATAGAAACAACACCACCAATAGGTGTAAACTTAGTCGCGTTGCTTGCAATATTAATTAAAACTTGATTAAGTCTTAATTTATCGGTCACAATATCCTCATGAACAATATCTTGCGTATCAATGAAAAGTTCTTGTTGCTTATTGTGGATTGAACCTTGAATAATGGCCCTAATATCATGTAAAACATCAGGTAAATGAACATCCTTTTCATCAAGCTTAACACTACCACTTTCGATTCTACTCATATCCAGGACATCATTAATTAAAGAAAGTAAATGCTGACCCGAAATAGAAATCTTATTTAAATAATCTTTAACTAACTCTTTAGAATCAATATGAGTACTAGCCAAAGCTGTAAAACCAATTATCGCATTCATAGGTGTTCTAATATCGTGCGAAATACTATTTAAGAAAGCGGTCTTAGCCTTATTAGCGCTTTGAGCATTAATCAACGCATTTTTTAAAGCTTGATCTTGTTTCTTCTCAAGTTCTTTCTCACTTGTATTATCTCTAGAAGCAATCAAAATCGAATTTACATTATGGTTATCATCTCTATCATTAACAATAATTGTGATATACATCCATCGATCATTCTTTAACTTGCAATTACAAGTAATAAAGTCGCAATCTTTTGAACGCTCATTTATAGTATCTAAATTAAAGAATTCATAAGCTTCAGATTTACTATCTTCACTAAAATAGGTATCTACAAATTCAATTCTCTTTTCTGCATCGCATGTATTATATTGATAACTAAAATCATCAAATTTCTTAATATACTTATGTTCCATTGTTTTTAAATCAATTGAAGAAATAGAATCATAAGCCAAAGATAAAGCATTAATCACATCAATTCTTTTCTTATCTTGTAAAAGAATACTTCTTTCTTTTTTATTTTCATAAACAATCATCACCAATAAAAGTATCAAAGCTACAAAAGCATAAATGCTAATTACCGTATAACGATTTAAGAAAACTTGACCACTTGGAAAGAAAATATACAAATCATAGTTAGCGATTGAATCTTTAGTACCATAATATGAGCCATCACTTGAACTTAAATGTACAATGCCATCGTCTTCTTCATTAAATTCATAATGGTACTCTTTCATACAATCAAGCAAGCTTCTATTAGCCAAAGCGTTTGAATTTGTACTAACAATATTCTCGCCATCACTAATTACGACAACGCCACCTTTTTCAAAAGGGAAACCTGCAAAAAGATTACTTAAAGTTAAATCACCAACGGAATTTTCTTCTTTTAAAGAATAAGTAATAAGTAAACCATCATCATAAGAAACACAAGCGAAATCATAGCTATTATTATTGATAGTTACTCTTTCACTATATGTCTTATTCTTAAACTCACGAATATTATTTACATAAGTTTCATTTATTAAATTAGAAAATAATTCATAACTGTCTTCATCATTAGTATTAGTAACATTTAAATCTTTATCTAAGATAATATAGCCTGATAATCTTTGTTGGTCCAAGTAATCATCTACATTAAAATCACTATATTTTAAATCATCTCTTAAGGCTAAAGTCTTATCCACAAGACGCGTTAAACTCTTTACGCGATCATTAGAAATAGTGTTGTTGTAGTTTACTATTCTAGCCTTAATAAAAGATGAAGTTTCATCAATTGAATTCTTTAAAGTCCTTTTATCAACCACTGTAAAAGCCGACCAAATAGCAATCCCAATGGTAATTAGAATAACGGTAAAAAGATAAATAAACGATTTTCTATTCATCTATCATCACCTTAGAACTTTCTAAACCATATTCAGTAACAATCTTCTCAAGTGTTCCATCAGCCATTACTTCTTTTAAAGTAGTATTTAAATTTGAAACTAGTTCACTATTACTATCTTTCTTAAAAGCTACACCAATCTTAGATAAACTAGGACTTTCATCAAGTAAACGATAATCTTCTTTTAAAAGATTACTTAACAATCCTTCATGACCACATATCGCGTCAACATAAGCTTTTCTTAAAGCTGAAAACATATCTTCAGTACTAGAAAAAGAATCTACTTGTTTTACATCAGGAATATTAAATTTATCATTATGCAGAAAGATATTCTCACCCTTTGTTGTAGCTTGAACGCCAATTCGCTTACCTTGCAAATCGCTTAATTGTTTTATATCACTATTTGTCGCAACTAAAATAACTTGTCTACTATATAAATAAGGACCGGCCCAATCATATAGATCTTCACGCCCATTCATTGAAAAACAACTCCAGATACAATCAATGGTTCCATTATTTAGATATTCATCCTTTTTAGCCCATTGAATAATCTTAAACTCTACTTCATAACCAAGTCTATTAAAGCATTCTCTTGCCAAATCTACATCAATACCTGTAAAGTTGCCCTTACTATTAACATATGAATACGGTTCATAAGTATCTATGCCTACCACCACCTTAGGTAAAGTAGTTTCTTCTTTTTTACTTGTACAGCCACACAATATAAACAATATCAATAGTAATGTTATAAATTTTTTGCTCATCGTGCCTATTCTAACATGAATAAACGCTCTTTTTGTTTTTTAACATAATTTTTTATTTAAAACCATCTTATTTTAATCAATTTTTCTGTTTGAATCTTGATATTTATGTAATAAAGAATGAAATTATTTATTTTTCTTTTAAATAATCGTCTAAAGTTAAAAAAACGATATCTTTTTATAGATACCGTTTCAATAATTATTTACCCTTAACAACTTCAACCACATGTTTAGAAGTTAGGCCATACTTTTCAAGTACCGCACTAGCCTTACCACTTTCACCGAAAGTATCATTTACCCCAATTGGATATAAAGGAGTACTAATATCGGTTTTAGCCTTAACCTCGCTAATAGCGCTAAATAAGCCGCCATAGATATTGTGTTCTTCAAGTGCATAGGCAACTTTATGTTCTTTCAATAAAGTTTTAATTGATTCTTCATCAATTGGTTTAAGACTTGAAACATTTACCACTGTACAATCAAGTTCTTCAGCTGCCTTTAAAGCTTCTTGAACCATCAGGCCCATGGCAAATAAGACAACATCCTTACCTTTTCTTAAGACATCAACTTTATCAAAATCAAAGACTGTATTCTCATTATATACATCATCAACTTTGCCTCTACCAAGTCTTACATAACATGGCCCATAAGTTTTAGCTACATGTTTAATTAAAGCTTTTGTTTCATATTGATCGCATGGTACATAAACGCGCATATTAGGAAGCGTACGCATAATACCAACATCTTCAATTGATTGATGGCTTGCACCATCCTCACCAACTGATAGTCCAGCATGAGTTGCACATATTTTTACATTTAAGTTTGGATAACAAATAGAATTACGAATTATTTCAAACGCTCTACCTGTGGCAAATACCGCAAAAGAACTGGTAAATACTGTTTTACCACTAACCGCAAGACCTGCTGCCATACCTTGCATATCACATTCTGCAATACCAGCATTAAAGTGTCTTTCAGGACAAGCTTTTTTAGCTAAAGCCGTCTTAGTAGACTTAGTAAGGTCGGCATCTAATACAACAATATTTTCATCTTCAACAATAAGTTGTGCCAATTGTTCGCCATAAGCGTTTCTTGTCTCTTGAGCCATTATCTTACCTCCTTTAAATCTTCCATTGCCTTAGCATATTCTTCATCATTTGGAGCCTTGCCATGCCAACCATAATCATTTTCCATAAAAGAAACACCCTTACCCTTTATAGTATGAGCTACTACAACTAAAGGTTTACCTTCCTCGCCACTATTTAAAGCCTTTCTAATAGAATCAAAATCATGACCATCACACTCAACCGCATTAGCACCAAAAGCTAAAGCCTTCTTTTTTAACGGTAAAGGTCCAATAACATCTTGCACATTACCATCAATTTGTAGATTATTATTATCAATAATGATAGTAAGGTTATCAAGCTTATAATGACAAGCTGCCATCATAGCCTCCCAAACAAGTCCTTCTTCTACTTCACCATCACCAAGTAAAGCATAAACATGATGATTATTCTTATCAAGCTTATTAGCCAAAGCCATGCCAACCGCAACCGATACACCCTGTCCTAAAGAACCAGTAGACATATCAACACCCTTTAAATAGTGCATACTAGGATGGCCTTGTAGTTTTGAACCTAGTTTTCTAAAAGTCTTTAAATCTTCATCAATTAAGCCTCTTTCACTAAGTGTGCCATAAAGGGCTGGTGTACAATGACCCTTTGATAGAACAAAACGATCTCTATCTTTACCAGATAAATTATCTTTGTTTATATTCATTTGTTCAAAATATAAGAAAGTTACAATATCAGCACAACCCAAAGAACCACCTGGATGACCACTTTGAGCCGCATAAACCATCTCAATAATGTCTCTTCTTACATTCAACGCATGAAGCTTTAATTCATTATTTTCCATAAACTTCCTCCGCTTAAATTTTAACATATTGCCTTATAATATGATTATGATGAATGTTGCAATATTTGACGTAGACGGCACCTTAGTAGACTCTGAATCAGTCTATATGGAAGCTGCCTTAAAAAACATTGAAATTAATAAGTATCCACTTGATAAAGAAGTTATATCCAAAACCTTTGGGGCAACCAAAGATTATATTAGAGACCTTATTTCAAGTCACTTAGGCGAAAAATACAACTATGATGAATATCTAAATAATCTCACTAGGATGATGGATGAAATCTATAAGAATGATCCAATTAAGCCAATGAAAGGTGCAATAGAAATATTAGAATATTTAAAAGAAAGAGATATTAAAATCGCAATCGCTACTTCAACTTATAAGGAAAAACAAATTCCTGTTTTAGAAAAAACTGGACTGATTAAATATGTTGATTATATGGTCTTCGGTAATGAAGTAGAACATTCTAAACCAGCACCTGATATTTATTTAAAAGTATTAGAAAAAGCTAATGTAGCTAAAGAAGATGCTCTAATTTATGAAGATTCAATTAATGGTATCCTAAGTGGCTATAACGCCAATATTAAAGTAATTGGTATTCCTGATCAAGTAGCTATACCAAAAGATGTACAAGCTAAGGCTTATAAGATGGCCAAAGATTTATATGAAGCTTTAGAATATACAAAGGAATTATTATGAGTAAACCCTTAGCATATCGTTTAAGACCAGAATCACTTGATGACATCATTGGTCAAAAACACTTAGTAGGAAAAGATGGCATAATTAGAAAATGCCTTGAAAAAGGAGTTATTTTTTCATCTATCTTTTTTGGCCCACCTGGAATAGGCAAAACCACATTGGCTGAAGTAATTGCCAAAGTCTTAAATAAACCTTATCGCAAATTCAATGCCGTAACTGGTAATAAGAAAGATTTAGATGCTATCTTTGTAGAAAGCGATTTAGCTGGTCAATTAATATTAATATGTGATGAGGTACATAGATTAAATAAAGATAAACAAGACCTACTTTTACCCTATGTTGAAAAAGGCAGCATTATCCTAATTGGTTGCACAACCGCTAATCCTTATCATTCAATAAATCCTGCTATTAGAAGTAGATGTCATCTATTTGAGCTAAAAGCTCTTACTAAAGAAGATGTAAAAGAAGCATTACTTAAAGCTATATTAAAACCCGATGGTTTAAATAATGAAGTTAAGATTAATGATGATGCCCTAGATTTAATAGCTGATGTAGCCAATGGCGATATTCGCTTTTCTTTAAATGTTTTAGAAATGGCTTCTTTAATATGTGAAAACAACACAATCGCTAAAGAAGATGTAGAAAGTCAATGTAAAGTAGCCAACCATAGGTCCTACGGCAGCGAAGATGGTCATTATGATTTATTATCTTGTCTTCAAAAATCTATTAGAGGCTCCGATGTAAATGCCGCGTTATATTATCTAGCTTTGTTAGCTAAAGCAGGAGATGAAGCATCTATCACAAGAAGACTACTAGTTATTGCCTATGAAGATATTGGCTTAGCTAACCCAGCACTTATCGCTAGAACTATAAGTGCTACAAAAGCTGCTGAAGCAGTAGGCTTTCCAGAAGCTATTATCCCGCTTGGTGTTCATATTATTGATTTATGCCTGTCACCTAAATCAAGAACCGGTGTTGATGCGATACACAAGGCCCAGGGCTTGGTAGAAAGCAGTGCCTATGAAGTACCACCATATCTAAAATTTACACCAACTATTCCAAAAGATGAAATATATGATTATGGTCGTTATGATTGTTTTCATAAGATACAATATTTGCCTAACGAAATAAAGGATGTCGAATTCATCGATTCTTTTAATCAAAATCATTATGAAAAACAACTACAACAAGTATATGAACAATTAAAAAAGAATAAACGAACAAATAATTTAAAGGAGTTATATAGAAAATAGCTCCTTTTTAAAACACGGTGACATGGTTTCTATCATATTGCGATTTATACCATAACTTTTGCATAACTTTTCATAATTATTATTAATGATATTAATTATCTGATTAATATAATCTACACCATCCTTTTGGTTGATGCCATATTGCTTACAAGTAGAAAGTAATATTTCAAAATTCATTTCATTATTAAATTCATCAATATTAAGTGAAAGAGAATGGCTGTATAAAATCGGGTTGACATCATATAGTGGCGATAGTTTAAAACCATTTCTTTCATAAATAAAACCATGGTTTCTTAAATGATCATCGCTATTTGAAATTGCTATATTAAACGCAATTCGTTTATAAAGTTCAATTAAATCATTTTTACAATTTGATCCGCATTCCTTAATAAAATCAACTATATCAAGATAACTTATATCGTTATCTCCATCGTTTTTATTTAATAAAGTCATAGCACTTTCAAAATGAATGCGTTTATCTTTGTCACGATCAAATCTCTTAACAAGAAAAGTGCTGCCATACCTAGACAACTTTTCAAGTTTTGTCTCCATTACATTGAGACCGCATAATTTAGCCAAATCATTAGATACTTTCTCAAAAGCACAAACATCAATTTCATCATGCTTAGAAGGGAATTTAGCAATCCATAAGCTGTCATCCACATCTAGTACATTGGCTTTAGGCCTAGCACCTCCTAAAGATGATCCTGGCTTTATTATTTGATTTAACCATTTTCTATCAGCATTATCTTCTTCATAATTTCTAGATGCTTCCTCAAGACTTCTTAGTGTAGTCCAAGGTGGAACACTAAAATCTTTATTGTAAGCTACAAAATACCCATCTTTATCTAACCTAAAGCGAAGACCTCCCATCCTAGTAAAGTCATCTACTCCAATTAGATAATCGCTTTCTAACAACTTATTAGCTTGCCTATTTTCTTCCTTAGCAAGCATAGCTTCTCTTCTTTGCATAAGAACTCTGCCCCATCTATCTGGACAAGCATCCTTAAATACACCAAATAATCCGTTAGTTGAATATTGCCTTCCACCAATAAACTCTAATTCAGGATCAATACTAACTATATGTTCTTTGTTATTTAAATAATCTAAACTATATTCAAAAGAAAACACTTCGCTTCCACGAATATTGTTTACAAACAATGTACCAATAAGGATTGGAACTTCACCGCTAAAACCATCATAAACAAAAATCTTTTTATCCATATATATCACCTTTTAGATTTATGATTATTTAGTAATTTTATATCTTGAATATCTCTACCAAGCTTATCATCCTTGCATATTAAAAGTAACTCACCCTCCATACCATTTAAGGCATGCAAAACTGCTCCATAGATGCCAATAGCTACCGAAGGATCACCATTTTCCACTTTCCATAAAGAAGTTCTACTTATACAAGCTCTCTCACATACAAGTTTAGCTGAAAGATTCCTTCTTAACCTAGCAAGCTTAATCTGCTCACCCATTATTTTTAAATTCTTTTTAGTACTTAGTGTTATAGTATACTTTGCATCCTTCATGTTTACTATTATAAACAATACTGTTTAAATTGTCCATAATAGTGAACATTTCTGTTATTCAACAGTAATATTAATTGTATATTCAGGGAAACCTGTAGCCAATATACCCTTAATTAAAGTAGCAGATTGTTGATCAGCCAATTCTAGTAATCCAGAAGATTCTGCATACTCTAAAGCGTGTTTTTTAGCCTCTTGTTGGGCATTAATTAAATCCTCTTTTTCCTTTAAATTAAATAGTGTAAAACTAGTATTATTGGTTTGCAAAGAATCAGGATCAACATTCACATCTAATATCTCAGCCTTAGGAACAGTAATGTTTATAATCTTATTCTCATTGTCCACTGAATTAATTACTACCTTAGAAATATCGATACCAGCTCTAATCTCAGCTTCATACTCTAATATGAAGGTTCCCTTTGTTAAAACAGGAATACCTTGATTATCAAAGTGGATAAAACCTTGCATCTTAATCTTTCCAGAAGTAAGTTCGCTGGCAGCTGATAACTTAGCTGATACAATTTCACTAGTTACCGTAGGCTCTTTAGATGTTAACTTCTTATATATATTTGGCCCATAAATTGCTCCTAGCCCAAATATTAAAATCACCAATGCGATACAGCCTATAAAATTAAACACTTTCTTCATTATGCTAGCACCATTGAAAGAATAGCTCTTGCCACTAACATTACAATAATCATAATAACTATACCTACTATTATTTTTTTCATAACTACCTCTTTTTAAGCTATTATAAACTTTAACAATCTTTTATTAAAGATAAGCTAAATTAAAAGGCCATCTATTAAGACAGCCCCTTATATTTAAAATATCCTACTATTTTAATATTCTAGATTCTTCTCATCCTCTTTCGAGAACAAGTTAGCTACATTACCAGAGAAAGTTAAATGAATATCTTGACCAGCAAGTTCAACCACTCTACCCTCGGTTGGTACAATAACAATCACATCTCTACCTAACGCTGTTACATGAAGATGAACTGAACTACCCATAAGTTCACTTACATCAACTTTAGCCTTAATACCCTTATCAGATAAAACCATATGGTCTGGTCTTACACCCAAGATGATATCTTGTTCCTTAACATTTTTAGCTTTTAGACGATCTTGTTTTTCTTTTGAAAGTTCAAATTCTTGATCATCAACAAGCACTGAATACTTACCATCCTTATTAACAAGTTTGGCATCAAAATAATTCATTTGTGGAGTACCAATAAAACCAGAAACAAATAGATTAGCTGGATGATTAAATACTTCTTGTGGAGTACCAATTTGTTGAACAAAGCCATCCTTCATAACCACAATTCTATCACCCAAAGTCATAGCCTCAACTTGGTCATGAGTTACATAAATGAAAGTAGTATCAATCTTCTTTCTTAGTTTGATAATCTCTGCTCTCATTTGGTTTCTAAGCTTAGCATCCAAGTTACTTAATGGCTCATCCATCAATAATACCTTAGGATTTCTAACAATAGCTCTACCAATCGCAACTCTTTGTCTTTGACCACCAGATAAGTTCTTAGGCTTACGATCTAGATATTGCGTAATATCCAAAGTCTCAGCAGCCTCCCTAACTTTTTTATCAATCTCTTCTTTTGGAAGTTTTTTTATCTTAAGTGGGAAAGCGATATTATCATAAACACTCAAATGTGGATATAAGGCATAAGATTGGAATACCATGGCAATATCTCTATCCTTTGGCTCAACATCATTACAAAGTTTGCCATCAATATAAAGTTCGCCACCACTAATATCTTCTAGCCCAGCCACCATTCTAAGGGTAGTAGACTTACCACAACCAGAAGGACCAACCAATACAATAAACTCTTTATCCTTAATATCGATATTAAAATCTTGTACAGCTACAACACCCTCATCCGTAATCTGTAAGTTTTTAGTATTGTGCTTAACTTCTTTTTTCTTACCAAATAAGCCCTTCTTCTCAGGGGCAAGAGGATAAATCTTCTTAATATTTTTTAAAACTACTTCTGCCATAAATTATGCCCTTCCATATAAATGTGTTAATTCTCTTAGTCTATGCGCAATCTCTTTTGTAAAACTGCCATCAACTGCCATCCATTGCCAGTTTTTACCACAAGTACTAGGCTCATTCATTCTAGCGTTTTCATCTAAACCAAGTAAATCTTGAGCCTGTACAATAGCTGTATCACAAACAGTAGACATCAACTGTTTAATCATTGCCCAATTGAAATCTTCATCTTCATGATAATTAATATACTCTTTACAAAACTTTAAGGCATCGGGAGAAATTTCCTTAACCCAACCCATTAAAGTTTGATTATCATGAGTACCGATATAAGCAATTTGATTCTTCTTTAGATTATAAGGAATATTATCATTGCCATTTGAATCTCTTGAATCAAACGCAAACTCAAGTACTCCCATACCAGGATACTTACTATAGCTAAGTAAGTCTTTTACATCATCATCCATATAGCCTAAATCTTCCGCAATAACATTGTCCCCAACATTATCTCTAATGGCCTTTACAAAAGCTTTGCCTGGACCCTTTACCCACTTGCCATCTTTAGCGGTAGTAGCACCATAATCAATGGTATAGTAAGCACTCAAGCCTCTAAAATGATCAATTCTAACATAATCATAAATATTACATAAATGCTTAACTCTTTTTACCCACCAAGCAAAATTAGTATCCAAATGATAATCCCAATCATAAATAGGATTACCCCAAAGTTGGCCATCAGCCGAGAAACCATCAGGTGGACAACCAGCTACCTTTTTAGGAACTAATTCTTTATCGACTAAGAATAATTCAGGATTAGAATAAACATCACAAGAATCACTAGAAACATAAAGAGGACAATCACCAATAATCTTAATACCCTTATCATTGGCGTATTTCTTTAATTCAAACCATTGTTTAGTAAACAAATATTGAACAACCTTCCAAAACATATAAGAATCATAATGTTCCTTCTTGATTGTATCGATAGTATCAGGATCCTTAGTTTTATACTTTTTATCCCAATCAATTAAACCTACATAGTTTAAAATTTCCTTGATAGTCATAAATAAAGCATAATCTTCAACCCAATCATTATCTTTTTCAAATTTGTGAAAATCAGCTAAATCATTGCGCTCTAAGAAATTCTTACAAGCCTTCCTTAAAATAGGATAACGTTTATTGTATAAAGCACCATAATTGATACGACCATTAAACTCCCAATCAACATATTCAAAGTCTTCTTTGTCTAATAGTCCATCTCTATTTAAATAATCCAAATCAATCAAATAAGGATTTCCCGCAAAAGCCGAAAATGATTGATATGGTGAATCACCATAAGAAGTAGGAGATAAAGGAAGTATTTGCCAATAAGTTTGATGCGCATCACTTAAGAAGTCCACAAACTCTCTAGCCTTATCACCCATAGTTCCAATTCCACTATTTGAAGGCAAGGAACTAATTGCCATCAAAACACCTGCTTTTCTCTCCATATTAACCCTTAACGGCGCCAGCCGCAACTCCCTTAATAATATACTTTTGACAGAAGATATAGATAAGCACAACAGGAAGTAAAGCTAAAATAATTAAAGCCATACTAGCACCCATATCAACTTGTCCATATGATCCTCTTAAATATTGTATATGAATTGGAATAGTACGATATT
>CAVFKJ010000072.1:11967-13267 GCA_963623125.1 Clostridium sp. CAG:217 | reverse complement strand
CACCTGGTCCCATCCCGAACCCAGAAGTTAAGCACTTTATCGGCGAGCATAGCTACTTGTATAGGTAGTAAATCAAGCACGTTGCCGGTTTAAAAGCTCTCGAAAGAGGGCTTTTTTAGTGTTTGTAGGTATTAAAAAAGCTGTTGGATACAACAGCTAGTCTTTAAGCGTTTCTAATTCTTCATCAGTTAAATATCTATATTCTTTTAACTTCAAATCGCCTAATTCTAGATTTTTAAAACTTACTCTTTTTAGATATATTACTTCTGAACCTATTTTAGAAAACATCCTTTTTACCTGATGAAATTTTCCTTCAGATATTGTTAGATAGGCATGATAATCATCAATTCTTTCAAACTTAGCTGGTTTAGAAATAAAATCGCCTAAGTCCATTGGTTTACTAAATATTTCTTCTGCATTGTCTATAACCTTAGTATCAACTTCTACATAATACTTTTTATCCACGTGATTTTTGGGGTCTAATAATTTATGATTTAGTTGGCCATCATTTGTGATTAATATTAAACCTTCTGTATCTTTATCAAGTCTTCCAACAGGAACCAAATCTTTTCTTTTAGAATTAATTAGTTCCATTATTGTCTTATCATATTTATCTTCTGTAGCACTTAAATAGCCTTGTGGTTTATTTAAAATAATATATTCATATTCTAAATAATTTATTATTTCATCATCTAATTTAACTTCATCATTTTCAGTTACTTTATAATCAGATGACTTGATTATCTTATCATTTACCTTTATACGACCTTTTTTAATGATTTCTTTTACTGATGATCTAGTTCCCACTTTCATATCAGCCAAATATTTATCTAATCTCATTGTTTAATCCAACCCTTATCTATTTTATTTTTGAGTTTTCCGTTATTTGCCTTACCAAAACCTATAGGATATTTATTAGCACATACAAGTATATAGTCTTTGTAACTTGAATCAATATCTATTGTTTCGCCTTTTAGATATTTTTCTAATCTAATATCGTTAATATCTAATCTTAGTACATTATTGAATTCATTATCCTTTAAATTTAGGGCCAATTGTTGTGATGGTTCAAAACCATATTTGGTTTCTTTGCCAAGTAATAATCCGGATCTTAAAGTACGTATACCTTGTGTATCGAATTCTTTAATAAAGTAGATATTATCATTTATTTTATGAAATTCGCCATTATAGAACTCTTTTGTTGTATTACTGTTTATAAAATCTATATCACAACTTATTTTATTGTGCTGTACAGCATCTTTTTGAACTTTATTCCCTTTTTGTAATAAACATACAAAAT
>CAVFKJ010000072.1:0-11957 GCA_963623125.1 Clostridium sp. CAG:217 | reverse complement strand
TTTGTGAGGGAGCAACTTAATTCCAATTCCATCTATGCCTTCTTTAAAACCTTTATATTTTTTGATTGGTATAAGTTTTATATTACTATCTTCTAAAGCGTATCTAATAACTTCTTCATCTTCTAAAGGAGAAAAGGTACAAGTTGAATATACAAGTTTTCCGCCATCTTTAAGCATATTTAAACAGGCCTTAATTAGCTTTTTTTGTAAGCTTGCATATTCGCTTGGTCCTTTTTCTAACCAAGATTTTATTAATGAACTATCTTTTCTAAACATCCCCTCACCAGAACATGGGGCATCTATTAAAATTTTATCAAAAGTGTTTTGGTATTGATTTTCCATTTCTAAAATATCTTTTGAAATTACATAGTAATTTTCAAAGCCAAAGCGTTCAATATTCCTAAGCAAAGCACTTGCACGTGAAGGGGAAATATCATTAGAAATCAATAAGCCAGTATTATTTAATTTATTTAATAACTTTAGACTTTTTCCTCCTGGTGCTGCGCATGCGTCTAATACAATATCATTTTCTTCAATAGGTAATACTTCTGCCGGTAACATAGCACTAGCTTCTTGTATATAATAAAGTCCCGCATAATAAAAGGGATGTTTTGTCACTTCTTTATCATAAAAATAAAAGCCATCTTCAACCCAATCAATTTTTTCTAATTTATAAGGGAATATATTAAGAAAATCTTCAACACTTATTTTAGTCGTGTTGACTTTAAGACTTTTAATAGGCTCACTGTTAAAAGATTTTAAATAATCATCATATTCCTCGTTTAAGATTTCTTTGATTGAATTTAAGTACTTATCAGGCAACATAGAATCATTTTATCATCACAAGTGCTATAATTGTTTACATGTTGAGCAAAAGTGAAAAAGAAACTATTGAAATTGGTTACAAGGTTGGTAAAAAGCTTAAAAAAGGAATGTGTATCACTCTTGTAGGTGATCTTGCAGGGGGCAAGACAACTTTTACTAAAGGTGTTGGCAAGGCCTTAAACGTCAAGGAGGTAATTAATTCTCCTACTTTCACTATTTTAAAAATATATAATGGCGATCTTAAATTATTTCATATCGATGCCTATAGACTTGAAGGATGTGAATATGATTTGGGATTGGATGAATATTTGGAAGATGGAGTTATGATTGTTGAATGGCCTATTTATTATAAAGATTATTTGCCTGAAGAATATTTAGAAATATCATTTAAATATATTGATGATGATACTCGTGAAATTACTTTTAAGGCTGTTGGTGAAAAATATAAGGAGTTTGAATTATGTTGACATTATGCATTGATACAGCCTATAAATATCTTACTGTAGCCTTGATTGATGAAAAGAAAATTGTTGAATCAATTAGCTTTGAATGTTTTAAGAGACAATCTGAAGAAGTTTTTGTGTGTCTTGAAGATTTGTTTAAAAAAGCTAATGTCAAGAAGAGCGATATTGATGCGATTTGCATATCAAAAGGTCCAGGATCTTATACTGGTGTTAGAATTGCAATGACTATTGCCAAAGTAGTTTGTGAAATAAAGAAAATTAAGTTATATACTATTTCAACTTTAAGGCTATATGCTGGTAATAAGCCTAATTGTATGGTTATTATGGATGCTAGAGCTAATAGGGCTTATGTTGGTGTTTATGATCAAGAAAAATGCATTTTAAGTGATTGCATCTTAGAAAATTCAGTAATTGATAAAAAGGATTATGATGTTATATTAGATGGAAGCTTAATTGGACTTGAAAACAATAATCCTGATATTCCAAAATGTTTTTTTGATACAAAAAATTTATGGGAAGAAGTTCAAGATGTTAATTTCTTGTCCCCTGAATATTTAAAAGAAAGTAATGTGTATTATCGATGATACTTTCTAAAATGAAAAAGAGTGATTTATCACAAGTTTTAGAAATTGAAAATAGAGTGTTCAGTGATCCCTGGCCAAGAAAGTTTTTTGAAGATGATTTAAACAATGAATTTTCAACTTATTATCTTTTAAAAAATGATGATGAGATAATTGGCTATGGTGGGCTTTGGTTTATGTTTGAAAATTGTGATTTAGTTAATATCGCAATTGATGATAAGTACCAAGGGCTTGGATATGGCGAGAAATTATTAAAGCTTTTAATTCGCGAAGCGCTATTAAAAGAGTGTGAATTTATGCATCTTGAAGTAAGAAAAAGTAATCTAAAGGCCTTTAATTTATATGAAAAAATGGGCTTTATCAAAACAAGAGTTCGTAAAGGTTACTACGAAGATAATGAAGATGCGATTGATATGGTGAAAGGATTGATTGGTTTAAATGAAAAAGATTTTAGCGATTGAATCTAGTTGTGATGAGACAGCTTGTGCAATTATTGATGAAGAATTAAATATTCTAAGCTCAGTTGTTACAAGCCAAATAGATGTACATGCACGTTTTGGTGGTGTAATACCAGAAGTTGCCAGTAGGATGCATGTTGAACAAATTTCTACAATAGTAAGCGAAGCCTTAACTAAGGCTAATGAAAAAGTTGAAGATATGGCGGCTATTGCTTATACAATGGGACCTGGTTTGATTGGCTCTTTACATGTAGGTGGTATAGCTGCCAAATCGCTTGCGTTTTTTTATGATAAGCCACTTATTGGTGTTCATCATTTAAAAGGCCATATCTTTATTAACGAGCTATTACAACCACTTGAATATCCTTTAATGGCTCTTGTGGTAAGTGGTGGCCATACGGAACTAGTTTATATTGAAAATGAAAATAGTTTTAAAATTGTGGGTACAACCTTGGATGATGCGGTAGGAGAATCATATGACAAAGTCGCAAGAGTACTTGGACTTGAATATCCTGGTGGTCCTAAAATCGATAAATTAGCTAAAGAAGGCAAGAAACATTATCAACTTCCTACACCAAAAGTAGATGGCTTGAATTTTTCTTTCTCTGGTTTAAAGAATGCTTCTTTACAACTTGTTAATAAGTTAGAAAGAAATGGCGAAGAAGTGAATAAAGCTGATTTAGCTTATGCCTTTCAAGAAGTAGCCTTAAATAGTTTAATTGATAAAACAATTAAAGCGCTTGAACAATATCCATGTAAGATGTTTGTTATTGCAGGTGGAGTAGCATGTAATTCAAGACTTAGAGAACTTGTTAGTGAAAGAATTAAAGGTGTTGATATTATTCTTCCACCTCTTAAATATTGTACAGACAACGCTACAATGATTGGTGTTGCCGCATGGCATTATTATCATAACAATAAGTTTGTGCCACTAAGTACAAGCTCGATGCCTAATATGTCAATAGAGGATTAATGATGAAAACAATATTTCCAATTGATTACAAATCAACAATGTCGCTATATGATACTCAAGAAGCTATCTCTTTGACTAAGCAGACTTTTCAAAAGTACTTAAGTGATGCCTTACATTTAAAAAGAGTTAGTGCACCATTATTTGTATTAAAAGATAGTGGTCTTAATGATGACTTAAATGGCGTTGAAAGAGCGGTTGAATTTGATATTCCAAGCGCTGATAAACAAGGTGTTGTAGTTCATTCTTTGGCTAAATGGAAAAGAATGGCTTTATATAACTATGATTTTTATTCTGGCAAAGGCTTATATACAGATATGAATGCCATTAGAAGAGATGAACAACTTGATAATTTACATTCTATCTATGTCGACCAATGGGATTGGGAAAAGATAATAGATAAAAAAGAACGCAACTTAAAAACATTGAAGCTAACGGTGAACAATATTCACAAGTGTATTTTGGCAACACTAGCTACACTTAAGATTAAATACCCTAATATTGATGTAACACTACCAGAAAATGTTTATTTTATTAGTGCCCAAGATTTGCTTGATAAATATCCAAATCTTTCTAGTAAAGAAAGAGAATATGAAATAGTCAAACAAAAGAAAGCAGTTTTCATTATTGGAATTGGTGATAAATTAAGCGATGGCAAAGCTCATGATGGTAGAGCGCCTGATTATGATGATTGGAAACTTAATGGTGATTTAATTTACTATCACAAAGTGCTTGATTGTGCTTTGGAAATTAGCTCCATGGGTATTAGAGTAGATAGCGCTAGTTTGGATTATCAACTTAATGTTTCAAACCATAATGAAAGAAGAAGCTATAAGTATCATCAAATGATATTGGACAATACTCTCCCTTTAACAATAGGAGGTGGTATTGGCCAAAGCCGTCTTTGTATGTTACTAATGGGTAAGGCCCATATTGGTGAAGTACAATCTTCGCTATGGGATGATAAAACCTTGGCGCTTGGCAAAGAAAATGGTATACAATTATTATAAGTTAATATTGTAAAATAATTCACAACTGTGAATTATTTGCTTATAATTAAAAAAGAGGTATTAATAATGAACAAGACACCAAATGCTACACTTAGAAGATATCCAATTTATTTAAAAGCTCTTAGAAAAATTAAACTTGAAGGTAAAGACAAGATTATGTCTAGTGAGCTTTCAACTTATGTAAACATTAAACCTACAACTATTAGAAGAGATTTTTCTTTGATAGGTTGTTTAGGTAAACAAGGGTATGGCTATAATGTTGACGAACTTATCGGCATTTTCTCTGAAGAACTTGGTGTAAACTACGATGAAAAGATTGTTTTGGTTGGAGCTGGTAACTTAGGCAAAGCCCTATTAAACTATAATAACTGGTCAGATGTAGTTGGTGAAATCGTTTGTGCTTTTGATAAAGTTCCCGAAAAGTGCAAGGTTAAAATTCCTGTTTACGATATCAAAGATATAAAAGAAAAATTGCCTGAAGGCTGTCGTATTGCCATACTTTGTATTTCACAAGATGTGCAAAGCACTATTGACTTATTGGCTGATGCAGGAATTAAAGGCATAGTTGATTTTACGCATGTTCACTATAATGCGCCAAAAGATGTAATAATTAGAAGCGTTGATGTTGTTTCAATGATACAAGAACTAGTATTTGAAACTAACGCTGAAAATAAATAGGGGAGATTTTATGTTAGATTTTTATACAGTTAGAGAATTATATGATTTATCTAATTCAGGAAATAGAATTGAGATTGATCAAATTGAATATGTTGAACTTGAAGGTTGGGTCAGAACAAATAGAGATTCTGGATCAATCGGTTTTATTGAATTAAACGATGGCACATATTTTAAAAATGCCCAAATTGTTTATCATAATGATTTAGATAATTATCCAGAAGTAAGCAAAATGCTTACTGGAACAAGTATTAAAGTTACAGGCAAGTTTATTTTTACACCTGATAATAAACAACCTTTCGAGCTTGAAGCTACTTCCATTGAAATACTTGGTAAATGTGATGAAAAATATATCTTACAAAAGAAAAGACATAGTTTTGAATTTTTAAGAGAATATCCACACCTTAGACCACGTACAAATACTTTCTCAGCTGTATTTAGACTTAGAAGTGTATTATCTATGGCTATCCATGAATTCTTCCAAAATCAAGGCTTTGTTTATGTACATACGCCAATTATTACTGGAAATGATGCGGAAGGAGCTGGTGAAGTATTTACTGCTACAACAAGAACTGATGATAAATATGAAGAAGATTTCTTTGGCAAGCATGCAGCTTTAACCGTTTCAGGACAATTACACGTTGAAGCCTTTGCGATGGCTTTTAGAGATGTTTATACTTTTGGCCCTACATTTAGAGCAGAAAATTCAAATACTAAAACTCATGCCTCAGAATTCTGGATGATTGAACCAGAAATTGCTTTTGCGGATTTAGAAGATGATATGGCACTAATTGAAGATATGGTTAAGTATTGTATTGACTATTGTCTTGAAAATGCACCAGAGGAAATGAAATTCTTCAATACCATGATTGATAAGACTTTACTTGAAAGATTAAATCATGTAAAGAATTCAGAATTTAGAAGAATGCCATATACTGAAGCAATTGATGTCTTGCTTAAGGCACCAGTTAAATTTGAAAATAAAGTAGAATGGGGTATTGATTTAAATACTGAACATGAAAGATATATTTGCGAACAAGTAGTTAAGGGACCAGTTTTCTTGACTGATTATCCAAAAGATATTAAAGCCTTCTATATGCGTGCTAATGATGATGGCAAGACAGTTGCCGCATGCGATTTACTTGTACCACATGTAGGTGAATTAGTTGGTGGATCGCAAAGAGAAGAAAGACTAGATGTTCTTGAAAAGAGAATGGATGAACTTGGCATGGATAAGTCTACTTTAGATTGGTATTTAGATCTTAGAAGATATGGTGGTTGTAAACATGCAGGCTTTGGCCTTGGCTTTGAGAGAATGGTAATGTATCTAAGTGGTATGGAAAACATTAGAGATGTCCTTCCTTATCCTAGAACACCAAAAAATTTAATTTATTAATATGCTTATAACAATTAATTCTGGCACCGTTTATTTCGGTGCCAATGATGTTTTTGAAAATATTGATTTTGTAGTCAATGAAAATGAGAAAATAGCCTTAGTAGGCAGAAATGGGTGCGGTAAAACCACCCTTTTAAAAGTTTTAATGGGCGAAGTAGAACTAAGTTCTGGCCAATTAATTAAATCTAATAAAATAAAAGTTGGTTATTTAAATCAAAATTCCCTAATTGATTGTCATAATAATGTAAGAGATGAACTGCTTACTGTTTATAAAGATTTATTAGATAAGGAAAATAAATTAAACGAATTATCTGAAAAACTAAAGGTTGAACACTCTGATAAGCTGATAAATGAATATTCTTCTTTAGAAGAAGAGTTTAAGATGCAAGGTGGTTATACCTATAATTCGGAAATGGAAACAATCTTGTTTGGCTTTGGCTTTAAAAAAGAAGATTTAGATAAAAATGTAGCCGACTTTTCCGGTGGCGAAAAAACTAAATTAGCCTTTGTAAAACTATTATTAAGTAAACCCGATTTATTGTTACTAGATGAGCCAACAAACCATCTTGATTTAAGTACTATTGAGTGGCTTGAAAACTATTTAAGCAAATATAAGAAAGCTATTGTACTTGTATCACACGATAGAATTTTCTTAGACAAAATAGTTAATTCAGTTTATGAACTTGAATATGGACGTCTTAAAAAATATGCTGGTAACTATTCAAAATATGTTGAACAAAAGAAAATTGATTTTGAAAAAGATAGCGAAGCATATGTTCGCCAACAAAAAGAAATCAAGAGACTAGAAGAACTTATTGAAAAATTTAGATACAAGAAAAATAAGGCTGCCTTTGCCCAAAGTAAGATTAAATATCTAGATCGTATGGAAAAACTTGATGATCCTAAAAAAGCTGATACAAAAGTCTTTAAGGCAACATTTAAGTGTGCTATAAAAGGTGGCAAATCGGTTTTGAATATGGACCATTTTCAAGTAGGCTATGATAAACCTTTATTTGAAGTGACACATGAAATATTAAGAGGACAAAGAGTGTGTGTTATGGGTGATAATGGTTGTGGTAAGTCTACGCTTTTAAAAACCATTGTCGGCAAACTCCCAAGTCTTGGTGGCTATATGCTTCTAGGACATCAAATTGATATTGGCTACTTTGATCAAAATATTGCTGCCTATAAAAATGGCAATACGGTTTTAGAAGAACTATGGAATGAGTATCCAAATAAGGATATGTACGAAATCAGAAGCACACTAGGAGCCTTCCTTTTCTCAAGTGATGAAGTATTTAAAGAGGTTAGTGTTTTATCAGGCGGTGAAAAAGTTAGATTGGCTTTGGCTAAATTGATGCTTAAAAATGCCAATTTCTTAATACTAGATGAGCCAACAAATAACTTAGATATTGTTTCTAAGGAAGCTCTTGAAAAAGCTTTAAAAAACTATGATGGAACTATTTTGTTTGTAAGCCATGACCGTTATTTTATAAAAGAGGTCGCAACTAGCTGCTTGGTAGTTGAAAATGGCAAAGTTACTTATTATGATGATGGCTATAAAGATTACATTGATACTAATAAGAAAATTGAAAATAAAGAAACAGTAAAAGAAAAGGTTGATTTAAAAGTTGTTAAGGCTAGACCTAAGTATAATTTGAAGAAAATCGAAGAAGAAATAAGTAATCTAGAGGATCTTTTGGAAGAAAAAAGAAGTTTGCGCTTTGAACCGGAATATTATCAAGATTCAAGGAAGATGCAAGAACTTGATGAAGAGATTGATGAGATTCATAATAAGATTCATGCTGCAGAAGAAAAATGGGAAATTGCTATGGAAGAAAGTGAGGGTTAAGTATGATATTGCATGTAATGTATAAAACAATTGATGGTAAAAGAGAAGATTTTATAAACAAGATAAATGAAACAAATATTCTTGATTTGATTAGAAAAGAAGATGGTTGTATATCATATGACTATTATCTTGATGTCAACAACAAGAATGTCATTTTATTAGTTGAAGAGTGGGAAAACAAAGATAAACAACAAGTTCATTTAAAACAAGAACATATGAAAAGACTAGGTGAAATAAAGAATAAGTATGTATTAGAGACTACTGTTAGGGAGTTTTAAAATGAATAAAGATTATGCAGAATATGCGGCTGATAAAGCTGTTGAATTAATTAAGATTGATTCGCCTACTGGTTATACTAAAAATATAATTGAACAAACAAAAAAAGAATTTGAAGAATTAGGTTTTAAAGTAAATAAAACCAACAAAGGTGCTTTAATCATTGAAATGGGTGGGCAAGATAGCGAAGATGGTGGCATCTTATTTGAAGCTCATGTCGATACAATTGGAGCCATGGTTAAAGAAATTAAAAGTAACGGTCGCTTAATTATCACTAATCTTGGCGGTCTAGTTGCGAGTAATTGTGAAGCGGAAAATGTTAGAATCATTACTAGATTTTCAAAAGTATTTGAAGGAACATATCAGCATAACGATCCTAGTGTTCATGTAAATAGAGAACTAAGAACTAGTGAAAGAAATTTTGATACGATGGAAGTTGTGATTGATGAAGATGTTCATACTAAAGAAGATACCAAGAAATTAGGTATTGATGTAGGCGACTTTGTATGTTTTGATCCTCGTCCAGTTATAACAGAAAGTGGTTATATTAAAAGCCGTTTTCTAGATGATAAATTAGCTGTTGGAATTTTTTTAGCTTTAGGAAAATATATAAAAGACAAAAAAATAAAATTAAAAAGAAAAGTATATCTACTAATTTCAGTTTACGAAGAAGTAGGACATGGCGGATCAAGCAATATTCCTGATGATGTTAGTGAAGTTATTGCGGTTGATATGGGTTGTGTTGGCTTAGGCATTGAAGGAAGCGAAAGAAAAGTTTCTATCTGTGCTAAAGATACTTCTGGACCATATGACTTCGATATTACCAACAAACTAATCTTAGCTGCCAAAAAAGAAAAAGCTGATTATGCGATAGATTGCTACCCTAACTATGGATCAGATGCTGAAGCGGCACTTAGAGCCGGTTATGATGTAAAACATGGCTTACTTGGACCTGGTGTTTATGCATCGCATGGATATGAGCGAAGTCATATCGATGGCGTGCTTAATACACTTAAAGTATTAAAAGGATATTTAGAAATTTAGTCTGCATTTGCAGACTTTTTAAATGCCACTTGACACATAATACTATGTAATATATAGTAATAGGTGTAAGGAGGTATCAATGGACACACAATTAAAAAGAGGAAGCCTAGATGTATGTGTTTTAGCGGCTTTATTAAAAGAAGATTCATACGGTTATCAAATAATCAAGGATTTAAAAGATACCATCGATATATCAGAGTCGACTTTATATCCGATTTTAAAAAGATTAGAAAATAATGGCTGTTTATCTACTTATTCAGTTGAACATCAAGGAAGGCTTAGAAAAATGTATAAAATCTCACAAACAGGTATTGAAAAAATACAAGACTACCTATTGGATTTTAAAGAGCTTATCAAAGTCTATAATTTTATCGCTAAGGAGGCAAAACAATAATGGAAGAATATTTGGAAGAATTAAGAAGATTGTTGATTAATAATAACTATCAAGATGTTGATAATACAATTGACTATTTTAATGAGATGATTTTAGATCGAATTGAAAATGGCGAAACAGAAGAAGAAATATTAGACGAACTTGGAAATGTTCAAACCTTAGCTCAAGCTATCTTAGAGGATAAAAAGATTAACATTGAGACTGTTGGAGAATGCATTATGGCAAGACTGATTTCGGCTGATATTTTTATTTCTTCTGAAGATGTTGAAGAGATAAAAGTTGAAACTAATAATTCAGATATATTCTCTATAGAGAAACAAGGTGATGTAATTTCTATTAAAGAAATGTCTTCTAGTGGAATAAAAATCAACAACAAGGTTTATGTCTATATTCCAAATGGCAGATATGTTGAAAAAGTGAATATTGAGACGGTTTCAGGGGATATAAATATTAATGGACCTTTTACATTAAATGCGCAAGAAATTAAGACGGTTTCTGGTGATGTAATAATAAATGATGTTTTATTTGAAGAAGTAACTTGTAAGAGCGTTTCTGGTGATATTAAATTATTCACATTAAGAGGAAATGATATAAGTGTTTTGTCTACATCTGGTGATATTAAGGCTAATTTATTAGAATGTAACAATGGCGATTTTAATTCTAAGTCAGGTAATATTGAAACTTTAAATAGCGAAATTGATAATTATAAGGCACTAAGTGTATCTGGCGATATAGTTACATATACTAAAGGTAATCATATTAAATGTAATAGCACTTCAGGCGATATCTTTGTTCATGTAGAAGAACCTCAAGATGAATACCATGTAGAATATCAGGGTAGATCGGATAAAAAGATAGGTAGTAAAAGTTTAATAATTAATACGAAAAGTGGGGATGCGGACTACAAGTTTGAAAATAATTAAGATGTTTATGTGATAATATTTTATTTATGAACAAACAATTAAAATACTCTTTCTTATTATTATTGATTGCCATTATTTGGGGCTTTGCGTTTGCCTTTCAAAGTATGGCTGGAACTAATTTATCAACTTTTACATTCTATTCTTTTAGAAGCTACTTCTCAGTTATTATGATGTTTATATTACTAGCTTTTAAAAAAGATAAGGATATAAAAGGAAATATTTTTTCTATTAAACTTGGCTTAATAGGTGGTGTTATAACTTGCGTTGCCTATCTTTTCCAACAAGAATCTTTAAAATATACTAGTGCTGCCAATTCAAGCTTTATTACTTCAATATATGTGGCACTTGTTCCGGCTTTGGCTATCTTTTTAGGAAAAAAAACCAACTTTAAAATTTGGTTTTGTGTCGGACTTGAATTTATTGGCTTGTATTTGCTTTGTGTAAAAGGCAATTTAACCATAAATAAAGGCGATATTATGGCTCTTTGTTGTTCAATACTATTTGCGATACATATTCTATTAATTGATAATGGAGCTAATAAAATTGATAGTATTATTTTTTGCACAACACAGTATGTAGTTTGTGCTATTATTTCGACAATCTTAATGTTGATATTTGATAGGCCAATTAATTTAGAGGGAGTTAAATTATCGCTTATGCCTTTAATTTATACTGGCTGTTTAAGTTCATCGATTTGTATCACTTTACAAGTAGAGTGTCAAAAACATGTTAATCCAACTATTGCTTCACTTATATTGTGCTTAGAAGGTGTGTTTGGGGCAATAGGCGGATGGCTTATTTTAAATGAAACACTAACTAGTAGTCAACTACTTGGTTGTGCGATAATATTTTTAGCGATTGTAATATCACAAGTTGATATAAAGAGTATAAAACGGAGGTAACTTATGCTTAATTTTGAAGATATGCCTTATAAAAGACCAGATCTTGATAAGGTAAAAGAAGACTTAGAGAAAATTACTAATGATTTAAAGGATGCAACGTCTTATGAAAAGGCGAAAGATGCTTTTTTAAGATATGATCAAGAACTAAGACATATTGAGACAGCTGCTACTATTTCAAGCATTAGAT
>CAVFKJ010000071.1:0-7093 GCA_963623125.1 Clostridium sp. CAG:217 | reverse complement strand
GCCATCTACTAAGTCTTCATTACTACCGCCATCTATTGATTGAATAGTAGCAATTACAACATATTTTGCCGCATCGTATATTGCACTTGTATTGGATAAGTCAATTCCTACAATTTCAGCTTCAGATTTGATTTCATTAATATCCGTTAAATCAGCGTAAGCGTTTTTATATTCAACTTTCTCAATAACCTTTTCATCACTTTCTTTTGTTGAACATCCAAATAATAATGCAACGATGCATAGTGATGTAAATATTTTTTTCATTGTTTTCCTCCGACATTTTGTTTATCAGTTTATTTCACTAATTAAATTCTATTACTTATTTTAAGTAGCTGTATTATAAGTTTGGCAATAGGGTATTTCCAAATAGTTAATACACTTTAATATCTTTTCCATAGAGAATTTGTTATGATTGAAATCGAAGAGGGGCTAAATTATGTATAATCATTTACTTGATGTTTTTAAAATTGTAGCAGATGAGGGAAGCATTAATAAAGCTAGTAAAAAGCTATTTTGTTCACCAGTATCTGTTTATAAAGATATAATCAAGTTAGATAAGCAATTGGGTATAGTCTTATTTAAAAGAGATAATAAAGGCTCATATCTTACTAAAGAGGGTAAGAAAGTATATGATGGCTTTATTAAAATAAAGGAAATATCTGATTCAATTACTAATGAATTTATAAAAGACATTACATTTAATATTTATGTTCCACTTTTGTTGAAAAATGATATTAAAAATGATATTTCTTTTATCAATATAAATGCGAAATATAATTTGGTGACTTTAGAAGATTACAAGCTTAATGAAATGATAGAGAATCATAAAATTGGTAATAATTTCTGTTTTGGAATTAACGATCACTTTAAAGAGGTGAATTATGATTTCTTACAATTAGGAGATTTGTCTTTAGGCTTAAGTGTTCCTAAAAGCTCTAAACTAGCAAAACTTGATAAGATAACTTTTGAAGATGTAAGGGGAGAAAAATTACTTTTCCTAAAAAAGGGTGTATTTAAAAGCTTTGATATTTTTTGTCAATCATTATGTAGTCAATGTGGCAACATAATCCAAAAAGAATATCGCTTTTTTAGTGATCCAGATATCGAGAGATATAAAAAAGAAGGATATTGTTTTGTTACTATCGGCATCTTTAATGATATCGATGAAAATTATATTACAATACCCTTTGATTGTGTTTTTAAAATCCCTTATGGATTATTTTGCGATTATGAAGAAGTTAGTAAATATGTAACTGTTGATTAACGCTTATTGATAGGTACATATTCAATGTTTTGATGTCCTACATATTTATATGCTGGCCTAATAATTCTATTAGCAAATTCAACTTCTTCCATACGGTGAGCACACCATCCAGCTACTCTACTTATCGCAAAGATTGGCGTAAATAAATCAGGCGATAAGCCAAGCATACGATATACAAGCCCTGAGAACAAGTCAACATTAGCGCATACTTTTTTATCAGATCCTTTATATAATCTAAAGGCCTTTGGAGCCAATTTTTCTATTTGACAAAGGGCGTCATATTCTCTTTTATAGCCTTTTTCATATGCTAAGTCTTTTGATTGCTTCTTTAAAATTTGAGCACGAGGATCGCTTAGTGTATATACAGCATGTCCCATGCCATATATTAAACCGGAATGGTCACATACTTCTTTATTGATAATTCTTTTTAAGAAAGCCATCATTTCATCATCATCATTAACATTTTTAACATTATCCAGTATTTCGTCTAACTGTTTCATCACAAGTAAGTTAGCACCACCATGTTTTGGCCCCTTTAAAGATAAAATGCCAGCTGCGATTGCTGAATAAGTATCAGTTCCTGTAGAAGACAATACTCTTGTTGAAAAGGCTGAGTTATTACCACCACCATGGTCAGCATGTACTACCATGCATAAGTCCAATAAGTGAGCTTCTTCTTTGGTATAGTGTTGGTCTTGCCTATACATGGCCAAAATGTTTTCGGCGCTAGATAATCCTGGCTTTGGATAATGAAAATAAAGTGACTCATGATCAAACGCATGTTTTTTTGTTTGATAGGCATATACCATCATCGTAGGTAGTTCAGCAATCAAATTAATTGATTGTTTAATAATATTTTCAAGGGAAGTATCTTCAGCATCTTCATCATATGAATACATCGCCAAAACACTTCTTGCCATTTTATTCATTAAGTTAGGAGATGGAGCGGCCATGATCATGGTTTCCGCAAAGCCATCAGGAAGTTCACGATGACTTTCTAATATGTTATGGAAGTGATCTAATGTTTTTTGATTTGGCAAAGAACCAAATAATAGTAACCACACTACTTCTTCAAATAAGAAACGATCGTTTTTTATAGCTTCATCTACAATATCTTCAAGATCAATGCCACGATAAATTAACTTACCATCAATTGGTATGACTTTACCATCTTCTTTTTTATAACCGACAACATCACAAATATTAGTTAATCCAGCTAAAACACCAGTTCCATCTGGGTTTCTAAGCCCTCTTTTAACTCCAAGTTTTTCAGATATTTCAGGATTTATGAAGTTATTATTGCGATATTCATCACATAATACTTTTAAATCTTTTTTAGTTAAATTTGCTACATCAGGATATATCATACAAGCACCTTCACAATCTAGTTTTTATTATAATCAAAAGATTAACAAGTAAAAAGGTATAAAATGGTTTAAAGAGGTATTTTTATGAAAGTTGTATTAGTTCCTGGAGATGGAATTGGAAAAGAAATATCAAAAAGTGTTGTAGAAGTCTCTAAAGCACTAAACGCTGATATTGAATGGCTTAATTATAAAGCTGGTGCTGATTACTATGAAAAAAGTGGCAAATTGTTAGAAGATGGTTTACTTGATGCGATAGAAGAAAACCATTTATGTTTAAAGGGACCAACAGCTACACCTATTGGTAAAGGCTTTCGTTCAATTAACGTTTTACTTAGACAATATTTTAAGTTGTATGCAAATCTTAGACCTTTATCTTCTATAGTTGGTGTTCCTAGTAGATATAGCGATGTTGATTTAACGATTGTTAGGGAAAATAGTGAAGATCTTTATAAGGGTGTTGAATATATGTATGATAACGATACGGCTCATAGTGTAAAGATTATTACAAAGCAAGCAAGCGAGCGTATTATTCGTTTTGCGTTTGATTATGCTGTAAAAAACAATAAGAAGAAAGTGACTTGTGTTCATAAGGCTAATATCATGAAATTATCTGATGGCTTATTCCTTGATGTCTTTAATAATGTATCTAAAGAATATCCAAATATTGAAAGTGATAGTGTTATTGTTGATGCGGTATGCATGAAACTTGTTACTAACCCAAATCAATTTAATGTACTAGTAGCGCCAAACTTATATGGTGATATTATTTCTGATTTATGTGCAGGACTTGTAGGTGGACTTGGCTTCGCACCTGGCGTTAATATTGGTGAAAATGTCAGAATTTATGAAGCAGTACATGGCTCAGCTCCTGATATTGCGGGTAAAGATTTGGCAAATCCTACTTCCTTGTTGTTGTCTTTTGCGATGTTGCTTAATGACAATGGAATGGAAGATAAAGCGAATATTTTAAAGAAAGCAATATACAAGGTTATAAAAGAAGGAAAATATACAACGGTTGATATTGGTGGAAATGGTACTTGTAGCGATTTTACCAAAGAAGTATGTAGGGTGATTTATGAAGAAAATAAATAATGGCGTATTTTATTTAAACGGTGCTTATAAAGAAGATTTCACTTTAGACAAAGAAGAAGGAAGAAAGAAGACTTTAGCTTATAAGATATTAGATGAACATGATAATCATAGCGATAAAGATATCCTTCATATTAAATTTGATTCTTTAACTTCACATGACATAACTTATGTAGGGGTTATTCAAACCGCACGTGCCTCAGGCTTGAAGAAATTTCCGGTGCCTTATGTTTTAACCAATTGTCACAATACATTATGCGCAGTAGGGGGAACAATTAATGAAGATGATCATATGTTTGCCTTGTCTTGTGCTCATAAATATGGTGGCATTTATGTACCACCTAATATGGCGGTAATTCATTCTTATAATAGAGAAATGATGACCAAATGTGGTGGCATGATTTTAGGGTCTGATTCACATACTCGTTATGGTGCTTTAGGTACTTTAGCAATTGGCGAAGGTGGAGGCGAGATTGCTAAACAACTACTTTGTAAAACCTATGATATTAAAAGACCGGAAGTGGTTTTAATTTATTTACATGGTAAATTAAAAAAAGGTGTTGGACCTCATGATGTAGCTCTTGCGATATGTAAGGAAACATATAGCGATGGCTTTGTTAAAAATAGGGTAATGGAATTTGTGGGACCTGGCATTTCTAATTTAAGTCAAGAAAATAGAAACGCCATTGATGTTATGAGTACCGAAACCACTTGCCTAAGTAGTATTTGGGAAACTGATGATAAGACAAAGGAATACTATCAAAGACATAACAGGGAAAATGATTTCAAGGAATTAAAAGTACAAGATGGCGCTTATTACGATAAATGTCTCGATATTAATTTAGATGCAATAGAATGTATGATTGCTTTGCCAATGCATCCAAGTTACGCGTTGCCTATTAACCAACTTAAAAAAGATCCTTATAAATATTTAAAACAAGCTCAAGATAAGGCTAATGAACAATTGGCTAATAAGCTTAACCTTGTTGATAAGATTGATGAAAATGGCAATATACATGTTGATCAAGCAATTATCGCTGGCTGTTCTGGAGGCACATATGGTAATATTTGTGCAGCTAGAGATATTTTAAAAGATGGCGACTTAGGTAGTGGTGAGTTTAGACTTTCTATTTACCCAGATTCAATGCCTGTTTATAAAGCTTTAGCTAAAAAAGGAATTATAGAGGATATTGTATCTACTGGTGCAATCTTTAGAGAAGCATTCTGTGGCCCATGTTTTGGGGCAGGTGATACACCAGCCAATGGTGAATTATCAATAAGACATACAACTAGAAATTTCCCTAATAGAGAAGGTAGCAAGCCAAATGAAGGACAAATGGCTTCTGTTGCGTTAATGGATGCGAGAAGCATTGCGGCTACCGCTATAAACAAGGGTATTTTAACAGCTGCAAGCGATTTAAATATAGAAGAAAAAGAATATGTCTGTGATTTTGACTGTTCAATATATGGAAAAAGAGTTTATAACGGATACAATAAAACAGAACCTGATTATAAGCTTCATTTTGGCCCTAATATCAAAGATTGGCCAAATCAACCAAAATTATCAAAAGATTTATTAATAAAGATTGTAAGTCATATTGATGACCCAGTAACCACTACCGATGAGCTTATTCCTTCAGGTGAGACTTCTGTGTTTAGATCAAATCCTTTAAGACTAGCAGAATTCACTTTATCAAGAAGAGATCCTAGTTATGTTAAAAAGGCTAAAGAAGTACAATCTCTAAATGTTGAAAGCGATGAAGTTAAAAGTGTTCTGGATTTGTTAAATAAGAATGATATACATTATTCGGACGATATAAATATTGGTTCAGCAATCTACGCTAATAAGCCAGGTGATGGTTCAGCTAGAGAACAAGCCGCAAGCTGTCAAAGGGTACTTGGTGGGGCTTGTAACTTTGCTAAGGAATACGCAACTAAAAGGTATCGTTCAAATTGTATAAATTGGGGAATGATTCCTTTTATCACAACTGATCAAGATTTATTGAAAGTAGATTCTTGGGTATTATGTAAAGATGTAATAAAGGCGATTGATAATGATAAAGATATTATTGCTTATGTTGTAAGTGATGATGGTATTAGTAAAATTAATTTATCATATGGTCAATTAACTAATGATGAAAAACAAATACTTAAAGAAGGTTGTCTAATCAATTACTATAAACATTAAAATAAGCGATCAAACGATCGCTTATTTATTGTCCTAACTCTAAAGCCATTTCACATAGCTGTTCATGAAGCTTTTTTTATTTCTTCAGGAGCGTCATCTCTTAGTGCACCTCCTATAAAATAAGGTTTAATAATGTCATATATTTTTTGCATATCCTCAGGAAACTCAAAAAACATCTTACACTTCCTCCTTAGCTCTTATTTCCGCTTCTACTTCATTAAATCTACCAACAAAATACATATCACAAGAATAAGTACTTATCGCAATTACATTATCTTCATTAATTCCTTTATCGTCAATGAACTTCTTAGCTGCCTTGTTTGTATATCCAATATAGTGCGAATAGTTATTTTCACTTATATTACCAGCTTATTTATATAGTTCATCGCTTGCCTATAATGATACATTTCACATCTTTCAATGTGACTGATTTAATATAAAATTAAAACTAAGTTCTATTTAATTGTACAACGGCATAGAAAAAGGTGTCTTGTTAAAGACACCTTATCTTAATTATCTAGGGAACTTAATTGCAGCTTGAGCAGCAGCTAATCTAGCAATTGGTACTCTATATGGAGAACAAGAAACATAATTTAAGCCAACCTTATGGAAGAACTCGATAGATGAAGGATCACCACCATGCTCACCACATACACCCATCTTCATATTAGGTCTAGTAGCTCTACCTTGATCTACAGCTAATTTAATTAGAACGCCTACACCTCTTTGGTCTACCTTTTGGAATGGGTCTTGTTCATAAATCTTAGCATCATAATAGCTATTTAAGAACTTGCCAGCATCATCTCTAGAGAAACCAAATGTCATTTGGGTTAAGTCGTTTGTACCAAATGAGAAGAATTCAGCTTGTCTTGCGATTTCGCCTGATAGTATTGCAGCACGAGGAACTTCAATCATTGTACCAACGTGATAATCTAACTTAATATCACTATTAGTTAACATTTCATTAGCTGTCTTAACTACAATATCCTTAACATATTTAAGTTCTTTTTCTTCACCAACAAGTGGAATCATGATTTCAGGAACTACTTTCCAATCTGGATGTCTTCTTTGTGTATTGATAGCCGCACCAATTACAGCCTTAGTTTGTGTCTCAGCAATTTCTGGATAAGTTACAGCTAATCTACAACCTCTATGTCCCATCATTGGATTTACTTCATGAAGAGA
>CAVFKJ010000070.1:0-8973 GCA_963623125.1 Clostridium sp. CAG:217 | reverse complement strand
TAAACATTTAGATCCTTTATTAGCTAATATAGCTAATGATGTAACTAACGCAAAATTAAATTTAAAAGTAAATGACAAAGGAGAAGCAAATATGTGTCAAGCTATAAAAGAGATAAGAGAAGATAGTAGGAATGAAGGAATTGTTCAAGGTATTGAAGAAGGCATTGTTCAAGGTATTGCTAAAGGTATTGAAGAAGGAGAACATACCGCAATTAAAAAAATGGTTAAGAACATGCTTGGCGAAGGCGAACTAGCAATCGAAAAAATTGCCAAGTATTCTGGTCTTAGTGTTGAACAAATCAAAGCTTTAGCTAAAGAATTAAATAAACAATAATTTTAAAGTTAAAACCCATTACGGGTTTTTCTTTTGCTAAAATTAGACTATGACAAAAGATAAAGGTTTTACATTAGCTGAATTATTAATTGTTGTGGCTATTATCGCGGTGCTTATATCTATATCAATTCCTGTTTTTATTACGCAATTGCATAAAGCTAGAGTAGCTGCTGATATGGCAAATGTCAGAAGTTACTATTCCAAGCTTCAATATGAATTTCTACAAAATGGAGGTGTTTATGACGATAAAATAATCACCGAGTTTGATGGTGGAACAACTAGTGCAATTACTTCTTTCAAATTAGATGGTAATAACATAACCCTAACTGAAGGTTACTTATTTATTGCGAAAGAACATGACCAAGCCAAAGGCTATAATCTTTATTATGTATGCAAAAATGGTGATCATGAATTAACACTTCCCAATGACTAATTATTTAAACAACACAAACTTTTCAAGCGGGAATAATATTAACATTTGAATTGTGCCGGCTGCTAAAGAAGCAAGTGTTCTTGATATAGATTCAAACTTTGTAGCGTAAAGGGAACTTACAATAATTCCTTGTAACCATGTAGAAAACAAAATCAAGCTTAGCAAGATGATTATATAAGCTATAAAGCCTTTTCTTGTGCCTTTGCCTTTAAAGGTAGCTTTCATATTAACAAAGTAGGCATAAATATTTGCCAAAAGATTGGACAATAAAAATGGCAATAAATAGGCATAGGTAACATAGTTATCAACGATATATTTGGATGGTATATTTGAACTATAAAAAATCTTGTTTAAGAATGTTGGGATTTTAATCAAACAATCATCAAACACATATGGCAATATGTTAGCCAATAATAATTGAAGTAACGTTACTGAGAATGAAACGAGATTGAATTTAATAAATTCCACAAGACTTTGTTTATTTTCCATAACTTTATATTATTATTTTTAGAAAAATAAAAAATTGGTACTTTTAGAAAAGTACGCAATTATTCATAAGATATTACTCTTAAATCTTTGATTTCTTTAATGTTTTTTAAATCAACCTTAAATTCATCAATTGTTTTATTTAAATTAGTTATATCAAGACTAACCATAACAGGTGCAACTCCCTTTAATGGTACTGATTGGGAGATGGTAATTATGGAAACATTTAATTTAGTTAAGGCATCACATACCTTGGATAAGGCACCTGTCTTATGATAAAGCGTTAAAGATAAAACGAGCTTTCTTTCTTTATTTCCTTGTTCAAAAGAAAATACCTTGTCTTGATATTTATAGAAAGTGCTTCTAGAAATGCCACATTCTTTACAAATGGTAGTGATATTAGAATTTGTGCTTGATAAAAGGCTTTTAGCTTCAACAACTTTTTCAAAACACTTAGGCAATAGATTTTTATCTACTATCAAATATTCTTTACTCATCTTGCTCCTTTATTGTCAACTTTTACATTTTTAAAGTTAATCTTTTCATTAATTATCAAATCTTTATCCGCAATCGAAAGACAGGTACTTCCAGACCCCGAGATAAGAAAACAAAGGGCTCCATTATCGTAAGCTAACTTTTTATATTGATCAAAGTCTTTAATTAAAGGCCTACGATATGGTTCATGAATAGTGTCTTTGCTTAAACAATTAATATTATCTTTATTAAAAGTTTCTAGGGCGTTGATACCAATTATCGCATTAGCGATATTACTTATGGCATCTTTTCTATCAAGCTTATCTTTAAGCACTTTTCTAGCATCGCTTGTTTTAACTTCATATTCTGGTATCCAAACACCAAAATGCCACTTACTTGATACTTTAATTTTTAATGTTGAAGTTCCATTGTTAACGCAAAGACCACCATATATACATGGTGCCACATTATCAGGATGTCCTTCAATTTCACTAGCTAGTTTTAGCATCTCCTCTTTGCTTAAACAATAGTTATTTAATACGTGATAGGCATATATGCCACCAACTATCATACAGCTACTTGATCCAAGTCCTCTACTTATTGGGACATTGGCATTGCATAGAACTTTAATAGGCTTAATAATATCCTTTTTATATTCACAAGTTTTTTTATAGCTGTTAATAAATAGATTGTTTTTCTCATTATTGTCGACAAAGCCATTTAAGATAAACTTATCGCTTTCTTCAACTCTAAAATAATCATATATATTTAATGCTATTCCTAGACAATCAAAGCCAATGCCTAAATTAGCACTTGTTGCAGGTACTTTATAACTAATCATGATTAACTCCTAAACTATCGATAATAAAGTGCTTATCTTGTTTTTCTATCACTTTATTAAACCTAATTTCTAGATTTTTTAGATTGTCTAAACTATCAGGCGCCTTTAACTTTGTATAATCGGCTAGCGTATCGATAGCTTTTAAATCATCATCTATTTCAATATTGGTTAAGCATTTATAGACATCCTTAGAAAATTTAAATGGTGAGGCAGTAGATAAAATTACTTTTTTATTTTTACTATCATCTTTTAAAGAAGCTTTTAAAGCTATAGCAGTATGAGGGTCAACTAGATAATGATATTTATCATAATATTCTTTAATAACTTCTTTAACTTCATCTTCTTTTACATATATGCCCTTGAAGTCTTCTTTGATTGAGTTTAGTAAATCGTCACTTATTTGATATTGTTCGTTTTTCTTTAACTGTTCCATTAAATCTTTAACTAATTTTGTATCTTTACTCTTTAAATATAAAAGTCTTTCTAGATTGCTAGATACTAAGATATCAATAGATGGTTCCATAGTGTTATAAAATGGCCTATCAGCTGTATATAAACCATCATTTAAAAAGTCAGTTAAAACATTATTGGAATTAGAGGCGCAAACTAATTTGCCTATTTTAAGTCCTAACAGCTTGGCGATATAGCCCGCTAATATATCACCAAAATTACCTGTTGGTACATAATAATCTACTATTTCATCTTTTTCTATTTCATCTTTATTTAATAAATCAAAGTAGGCTTTAAAATAATAAACTACCTGTGGTATTAATCTGGCTATATTAATGGAATTAGCACTAGTTAGGTGAATATTATCGTCTTGATAATTCTCAAGGATATCTTTAACAAATCTTTGGCAATCATCAAAGTTGCCCTTAACCGCAATGACATTTGTGTTATTTCCTTTGGTGGTACTCATTTGCCTTTCTTGTACTACTGATACCATCTTATATGGATATAAAACACAAATCTTGGTGCCTTTTACATCCTTAAAACCTTCAAGTGCTGCTTTTCCTGTATCGCCACTTGTGGCGCTTAAGATAACAATTGGTTTATCATCACTATTGGCTTTTACCAATACATGAGGAAGAAATTGTAAGGCAACATCTTTAAAAGCACATGTTGGTCCATGGTATAGTTCTAGAAAATAATCATTGTTTATCTTTTTTATTGGTGTGATATCTTCTGTATCAAAATTATTTCCATAAGTCTTATCTACACAATCATCTATATCTTCAAAAAAGATGCCAATGATATATTTAGCTAAGCTTTTATAATCGAAATATCTAAGTTTATAGATATCGTCTATTTTATTTATTTCAAGTGGTACATATAAGCCACCATCTTTAGCTAAACCGTTAATTATGGCTCTATTTCCACTAACTATTTCCTTTTCGTTTCTTGTGTTTATATACTGCATGTTTTTCACCTTGTCTAATCAACATAAAGATGATACTATGTTTTTTGTAAGTAAACAAGTGTGCGTAAGGAAAAGACATATGAATATTGCAATATTAGGATATGGGACAGTAGGAAAGGGTGTTTATCAACTTTCTAAACAAAATGATATTATTGTTAAATATATTTTAGTGAGGGACTTAAACAAGAAGATCGATGTAGAAAGTGATATTACTGATAATATTGATGAAATAATAAATGATAAAGAAGTAGATACTATTGTTGAATGCATTGGTGGCGATGATATTCCTTTTGCTTATTGTAGTAAGGCTATTTTAAATAAAAAGAATGTTGTTACTAGTAATAAAAAGATGATGGTTAAGTATCTAAAAGAACTAAATGATTTAGCTATCGATAATGATGTTTCACTATTATATTCAAGTGCATGTGGTGGCGGTATTCCTATTCTTCATGAAATTAATAGAATATCTAAGATTGATGAAATTATTTCGATTAAGGGTATCATGAATGGTACTAGTAATTTCATTTTAGATAAGATGTATAAAGAGAATTCTTCTTTTAAAGATACTTTATCAAAGGCTCAAGAACTAGGCTATGCAGAAAAAGATCCTAGTGATGATATTGATGGGGTGGATAGTGCTAATAAATTAATATTAGCTTGTTTATTAAGCATTAAGAAAGCTTATAAGTTAGATGAAATATTTATTAAGGGTATTAGATATATTGACAGTAGAGATATCAATTATTTTAAAGAAAACGCTTATAAAGTTGTATTGTTAGCTAGTTATAAAGAAGGCTGTTTAAAAGTAGTTCCTACTGCTTTTAAGGATTCGATATTTAAAAGTATAACTAAAAATAATAATTGTTTTATGATTGAAGCTAAAGACTTGGGCTGTCAATATTTTATCGGGCAGGGAGCAGGCAGTCTTCCTACAGCCAGTAATGTTATTAGAGATTTAAAGGATATTGATAATAGTTTTTCTGTAAAGATTAATGAATTTAATAAAGTTGATTATGGCAAGCAGTTGGCTACTTACTATATTAGAGGAAGTAAATTAGCTAAAGATGATATACATAAAGTTATTGATGAGGATACTTATATTACAAAGAAAATAAGTGTTGATAGATTAAAGAAGATTGTTAAAGAAGGGGATTTTGTTTGTGAGGTAATAGATGATTAAGGTATGTAAATTTGGGGGTAGTTCACTTGCGAGTAGTGAACAATATAAAAAGATTAAGGATATTGTTTTAAAACAAGAAGAACGTAAGGTAATTGTGGCTTCAGCTTGTGGCAAAGCTTTTAAGGAAGATCATAAAGTTACAGATTTACTTTATCTATGTTTAGCACACAAGAAATATGGCATGTCTTATGATGATTTACTTAAGCGAATTTATGATAAGCATAAGGCTATAATTGATGAACTAAAGCTTGATCTTGATTTGGATGGCGAAATAGATAAGATTAGATATTTATTAGACAATAATAAAAATCCTGATGAAGTTGTTTCCTATGGCGAATATTTATCTAGTAAATTATTGGCTTTATATTTAGATGGCGAATTTGTTGATGCTAGAGAGGTTATTTGTTTTAACTATGATGGCAGTATCAATATTAATAAGACATATGAGAAGTTTGTTCCTTATCTTAGAACTAATAAGAAAATTGTTGTGCCAGGTTTCTATGGAACACTTCCAAATGGAGTTGTTAAATTAATGAGCAGAGGGGGCAGCGATATAACTGGTGCTTTATTGGCTAATGTATGTGATGCTCAAATATATGAAAATTGGACGGATGTTAGTGGTATCTATGTATGTGATCCAAGAATTATTAAAAATCCTAAGAAGATTAAGATAATTACATATAGTGAACTTAGAGAAATGTCTTATATGGGTGCTAGCGTCTTACATGATGAATCTATTTATCCAGTTAAGATAAAAAATATTCCGATTAATATTCGCAATACTAATAAGCCTGATGATGAGGGAACAATTATTGTTTCTAGCGTTGACAAAAATGAAAAACAGCTACCTATTACGGGAATCACGGGTAAAAAGGACTTCATGGTCATTAATATAGTTAAGACTAATTCTAGTAGTGAAATAGGCTTTTTAAAGAAAGTTTTAGATATTTTTGAAGCCTATAAGATTGCGATAGTGCTAGTGACAACGGGCATTGATTCTTTTTCGATTATTGTTGATAAAAAAGATATTTCTAACAATGCCTATGAGTTATCTAATGAAATTAAGGGCAAATTAAAGTGTGAGGAAGTATCTATTTATGATAATTTATCTTTGGTTTGTGTAGTTGGCAGAGGCTTAAAAGAAAGAAAAGGTATTTCTGGTGAAATATTCTCGCTACTTGGTGAAAATGGTATTAATATTAGAACGATTTCACAAGGGGCGGATGAAACTTCTATTCTAGTTGGTGTAGATGATATTAATTTTTCAAAGACGATTGAGACAATATATAAGAGGTATATAAAATGAAAATAGGAATTTTAGGGGCTACAGGTGCAGTAGGAAGGCAAATGATTGAGTGCCTTGATGAACAAAATATTGAGGTAGATGATTTGGTTTTATTAGCTAGTAAAAGAAGCGAAGGGCAAATAATCAAGTTTAAAGACAAGGACTATGTTGTAAAGGAAGTAAATCACGACAGTTTCAAGGGTCTTGATATTGTGCTTGGAGCTAGTAGCAATGAAATAGCTAAAACATATAAAGATGATATTGTAAAAGCTGGCGCTATTTTTATTGATAATTCTAGTGCTTTTAGAATTGATAAAGATGTTCCTTTGGTAATACCAGAAATAAATGGCGAAGATGCTAAGAAACATCATGGAGTAATTTCTAATCCTAATTGTTCAACAATTATTACTTTAATGGCTATTGAAGCAATTAATAAAATTTCAAAAGTAAAATGTATGATAGCTTCTACTTATCAAGCGGTATCTGGTGCTGGCAAAAATGGTATTGATGAGTTAAATAAGGAGATAGTTGATATTAACTATAAGCCAGAAGTTTTCCCTTATACAATAGCTTATAACTGTATTCCTTTTATTGGTTCTATCAAAGAGGATGATTATACAAGTGAAGAAATGAAGATGGAAAATGAAGGTAGAAAGATTCTTCATAATGATGATTTAAAAGTTACTTGTACTTGTGTAAGGGTTCCGGTTTTAAGAAGTCATTGTATAAGTGTATCTTTAAAATGTGAAAAAGAATTATCGCTCAACGAAGTAAGAGAAGCTTTAAGTAAACAAGAGGGTGTTGTTTTATATGATGAGCCTTTAGACAATAAATATCCAATGCCACTTGTTACTAGTAATCAAGATAAGGTATATGTAGGTAGAATTAGAAAAGATAGAGTATTAGAAGGTGGCATTTCTTTGTTTTGTTCAGGTGATCAAATTAGAAAAGGTGCCGCAAGTAATGCGGTTGCCATCATTAAGTGTCTATGATTGATGTGTTATTGTTTAATCTTGAGAAGGAAAATGAATTATTGGATATCTTGGATTCATGCAAGATGAAGTATATTCATGTAGATAAGAATAGCTATAATCAATCTTTTGAAGATATCTTGCATGGCAAATGTAATAATAAACCATGTTTAAGTACTTTTGATGATCCGATGATGATAATAAATGCTGTAGGAGATAAGAAATTAGATTTACTTTTAATAAAGCTTAGAAGTAATAACATCAATATTCCTTTAAAGGCTATTTTGACGGATAGCAACAGGAAGTGGACTCCTTTGTTTTTGCATGAACAATTAGTTAAAGAACATTTATTTTATAGTTTAAAAATTTGAATAAAAACGATTTTTTGTTCAATTTTGAATAGGAAAATATTTGTAATTGAGCTTTTATTTTTGCGTCGATTTAAAATAAAAGTGGAGGTTTATTATGAATAAAATTGAACATGCAATCGAAAGAAAGGCATTTGAAACAATACTTGACAATGTAATTAAAAACGGTCAAGAGGGGGACGTAATGGACTCTATTGATTCTGTTTTTTCAAAAATGGAATTTATTTTAAAGGGTACCTGGAAAGATGAATCATTTAAGATATTGCATTCTCTTACTAAAGATAAGGATGGCAAATGGGCTCACTATTTTAATCGTTTAGTTAAAAATTCTGATCCTTATTTCTTGAAGACATTCTTGTTAAATGCGGCTTATGAGGGTGGTTTTAGAGGCTATCAAAAGACACAAGAAGTAGCTAAGGAATTAGATATTAATGTTCCTTGGATAATTTTGATGGATCCAACTAGTGCATGTAATATGCATTGTACCGGTTGTTGGGCAGCTGAATATGGCTATAAACAAAACTTATCTTATGATGATATGGATAAAGTTTTAACGGAAGCTAAAGAGTATGGCATGCATGCTTGTTTACTTACAGGTGGTGAGCCTTTAGTTAGAAAGAAAGATATCATCAAGTTATGTGAGAAGCATCGTGATATCGCCTTCCACGCTTTCACAAATGGCACTTTAATTGATCAAGAATTTTGTGATGAAATGAAGCGTGTAGGAAACTTTATTGTTTCTATTTCTATTGAAGGATTTGAAGACGCTAATGATGGTAGACGTGGCAATGGCCATTTCCAAAAGGCTATGGATGCCATGGATCTTCTTAAGAAAAACAAGATTCCATTTGGTGTAAGTATTTGTTACACTTCAGCAAACTATAAAGTTGTAACAAGCGATGAATTCTTGGATATGATTATTGATAAAGGATGCTACTTCGCTTGGTATTTCCACTATATGCCGGTTGGTATGAATGCTAGTACAAACTTATTGTTAAATCCTGAACAAAGAGAATATATGAAGAATCGTGTAAGGGAAATAAGAGGTGTTACTGGTGGTAAGGAAATCTTTGCGATTGACTTCCAAAACGATGGCGAATTTACTCAAGGTTGTATTGCGGGTGGCAGAATCTATTGTCATATCAATGCTGCAGGTGATGTAGAACCATGTGTATTTATCC
>CAVFKJ010000069.1:11739-17680 GCA_963623125.1 Clostridium sp. CAG:217 | reverse complement strand
TGCAGCATTTAATACGATAACGTAATCGCCGCAATCAACATTAGGTGTGTAAGTTGGCTTATTCTTTCCTCTTAATACATTAGCAACTTTAGTAGCAAGTCTACCAAGAGTTTGACCTTCAGCATCAATTACATACCAATCTTTCTTGACTTCTTCTGATTTTAGAATAGTCGTTTGACGCATATCTTTTTTACCTTCTTTCTTGTCTTACCGGGACAGGAAGCATACATGCCTAATTATTATATGTAAAGTGAAATATAATTTCAATAATAATTCGCTCAATTCTCTTCCTTTTCGTCCAATTTATTAACTAAATACTTAATAGCTGATTTACGTGTAATTATTCCCATTAGAATATTACGATCATCAACAATCGGTACATAGTTTTGAATCATAATTAAATCCACAAGTTCCCTCATTGAAGTATCAACCTTCATAGCTGGAATAAATCTTGGTCTAATTATCTCTGTAATTTGTTTATTTTCTAGTTCATAAACCGAAACGCTCTCTTCTTTAATTAAATTGTAAAGAAAATCACCTTCAGCCAAAGAACCAACATATTCTCCCGTTTCATGATTTACAACTGGAATAGCTGTATAACGATGAACTCTCATCTTTTCTAAAGCTTGTCTTATTGTACAATCATTATCTAAATAAATTACCTGCCCCTTTGGTGTTAATAAACTTAGAATGTTGTCCTTACTCATTTATAATCTCCATAGCCTTAACAAGTTGATTATCCTTACTAGAATCCGTTCTATTTAAAGAAATAACACTTGAATAAAGCGCACTATATGTTTCCTCATCCAACACTTCACTTTCATCTAAGCCAACATCTTTACGATATTTATTTAAAGCCGTTAAAGCATCATTAGAGAAATAACCATCCGTTCTATCAACATCATAATCAAGATAATCAAGCATTAGCTGCATCGTCTTAACATAAGTTGAGACTTCATCAACATTAATTGTTGTACCTTCTTCTAAGAAGCTAACGCTCTCATACATTACATCATGAAGCTTTGCTTCAACATCTGGAACAATACCGGTCTTGTTGATTGAATTATTATCAGGACTAGTCCAATAAGCAATCGTAACCTTTAAAGCACTGCCATCATTTAAGATATAGCTTGATTGCATAACACCCTTACCATAAGTTTTTTCACCAACAACCGTAACATTATCATGCCCTTCTTTTAAAGCCATCGTTAAGACTTCCGAAGCTGAAGCAGTAGAACCATTAGTTAATATAACAATCTTCTTAAAATTATCGTAATAGGCATTAGAAATAGTATAGTCCGTATCGATATTATTATCTGAATAAACCTTATGCATCACAATCTTATCCTTACCAAGGAAGATACCTGCCACCTCTTGAACAGCTGTCTCATATCCTCCAGTATTATTTCTCAGATCTATTACTAATCTATCTTCATCCTTATATTCATCAAGATATTTAATGCATTCATTACCCGTATTAGAACCAAAAGACATGATTTCTAAAACTAGAGCATTATCATATTTATAAGCATAAACAGTAGAATCAACATTACCTCTTGTTACATCATAAGTAATTTCTTTGTTATCTCTTAAAACCGTAATCTTAACAATAGTACCCTCTTGGCCTTGAACCATTTGTTTGATTTCATCATTAGTTTTACCAGATACATCTTCATCATCTACTTTTTTAATCACATCACCCGCAAGTAAACCGGCAACTTGTGCAGGAGAGTCATTATACACTCTTAAAATAGTGTAGTTGTAACTGTTATATTGAACACCAATGCCCACATAATTCATATTAATGTCATTGGCATATTCATTCATTTCTTCACTAGACATATAAGTGGTATAAGGGTCATCAGAAAATGTCGTCATACCATAAAAAGCCTTATCATCTAGTGTAGTATCTAAGTCATCGTAATCGTTACGATAAAGCCAATTACTCTTAAGACGTGACTTAATCTCATCAAGCTTACTATAAGCTGAAGCATCACCACCACTTTTTAAAGCATAGGCAACACCACCACCAACAAATACACCAAGCACAAACAATAATACGCAAGTTAAAACAATAAATATCTTCTTTTTCTTTTCTTGTTTCATTTCTTCTCTTTCCGACTTAAGAGGTTGCTTCTTAAGTTTAATAATTACTTTATTATCTTCCATCTTATGGTAAATATTCAGAGCCATCCAAACGGCATGGTGCACTGCCCTTAACTGAACAAATGGTATTTAAGCCATAACTACCCCAACCACAGTTGAAAGAAGTTGAATATACACCTGTATTAAGTAATTCAATATAAGTGGCCAAATCTTCGTTTTCGCCCTCACCCAAATAGAACATCTCAATATGACAGTGCGGACCAGTTGAATTACCAGAACTACCAGCTCTAGCAATTTGCGTGCCTTGTGTTACAACACCTGTTCCATGAAGTGAACCAGCATACAAGTGACAAAAAGTAAGTGCATAAACAACCCCATTAACACTACATAAGAAATATATTTGGTTGCCGCCATAGCTAACACCACCACCGGCACCACCACAAGAATTACCTAGATAACCCCAAGTATCACAATTATCATCCGAAATAACAATAACACCATCCGCTGGAGCCACAATAGCCGTTCCAATACTAACAGCGTAGTCAATACCCAAGTGGACACCACCACCAAAACTAGCTGGATAATATGGGAAACCAGATGAAATAGTAGAGCCAGGAACCGGTGTAATAAAACCACCTTGAGGATCTAGATTAATCAAATCATCTAAATCTAGTTTAATATTGGCGATAATCTTACTTGTTTCATCAAGTTGGTTTTGATATTCCGCAATCGTATCACCAGCCTCATTGTAAGCCAACATAGCCTGCTCATTCTTATATTCGGCTTCTTCTTGAGCAATCTGTAAATCCGTCATCTTAGAATCAAGTTCCGTTTTAGAAGTATCAAGTTCAGCCTTTTGTTCATTCAAGCTATTAATAACATCCTCAAGCTCCTTACGATCGCTTTCTTCCTTAGAGTTAATAGCCTCAATGCCATATAGTCTTCTAAGCATATCCGCAAAACCATTAGAGCCTAACAAGAAATCAAGCCAAGGCGAAAAATGCATTGTACCTTGAGCACTCTCCATTCTTGATAAAACACGTTCATTTAATTCATCAACTAGCGTTTCTTTTTCAGCAATACTAACTTCAAGCTCACTAATTTTCGTATTTAATTCCTCAATTTGTGGCTTAAGCTCACTAATTTGGGTATTTAAAGTTTCAACTTCTTGAGCCCATTGACTGGCTAATGCCCAATATTCATCTTGTGAACTCTTGGCATTTTCAAGTTCTTGTTGAAGACATTGTTGTTTCTTTTTCGCATTGTTTAATTTACATTTTTTATCACTATCATCGCATTCTTCATACGAACAAGTATCATCTGCCTTAACAATAATTGTTTTTACATTAAAACAATTAACTATAAATAAACAAGAAAGCAAAACAGATAATAATTTCTTTATCATCTCTTACTCCTTAATAATCTTGAAACACTTAAGTATGATCCAATAATACCCACTGCAATACCAATACCAAGCAAAATTAAACTAAGATAAGTGATAAATGGATCAGGATTAACTAAAGTGAAAACGCCCATCAAATTGCCATTAGTTTGTTTATATACATAATAATAGCTGGCAATAATAGTGCCAATTGGAATAATCGAACCCATTATACCGATAATAACGCCCTCCACTAAGAAAGGAGCTCTAATATAGCCATTCTTGGCACCAACATTCTTCATAATCCAAATTTCCGTATCTCTTGCACGAATGGTAATAGAAATAGTATTGTATATCAAATAAACTGCCAATAAAGATAAAGCCAATACTAAAATGCCGCCAAATAAACGTACTTTTTCAAGCAAATCGATTAAAAGATATGTATTACTGCCACCATCATGAACTGAATCGATTCCGTTAATAGCCTCCACTTGGCTTTTAACATTTTCCATGTTTTCGCCATCCACAAGGCTAATCATAAACGCATCATGGAAAGGATTTTGATCACGATATAATTCATTAAATTCCTTTATATCTGGATATTGATTTACATAGTAAGTAAATTCTTCATCCTTACTACGGTATTCAACACTCTTTACACCGTCAATACTCTCAATCTGGCTCTTAATTGTATTAAGTGTAGACTCATTTGTTACATCATAACTAACTAAAGCACTCAAAGAAATAGAATCCTCAATATCCCTAGTAATTATATTTAAGTTATAAGTTAATATAAGAAAAAAGCCCACTAGAAGTAGTGTAATGGTAACTGAAGCAGCTGAGCTAACTGCCATACCAAAGTGTCTACCTACGCCAATAAAGCCCTCTTTTATATGTTTAAAGAATCTATGAAACATTATTTATTTTCCTCTTTTAATTCTGTTTTCTTAAAAGGACTATCATTTTCCTTTGTCTTGTTTTCAAAAGCCGTCTCAATCTTTTCTTCTACATCAAAAATTAAGTCATCACCAAAATTATCTTCTTCAATCTTTAATTCTTGTAAAGAAATTGTTTGAGTATCCGTCTTATCAATAGAAGTCCTAACATCCGCAATGCCATCTTCCTTATCTCTAATGATATGACCATTGTTTAACTCAATAGTTCTTTTTGGATGCTTTCTAACTGTCTCAATATCATGGGTAACAATAATTATTGTTGTCTTTTCTTCTCTATTAATACGCTCAAAAAGCTTAATAATTTCATTACTCTTTTTAGGATCTAGATTACCTGTAGGCTCATCCGCAATCAAAATCTTTGGCTTATTCGCAATGGCTCTAGCAATAGCGGTACGCTGTTGTTGACCACCAGACAATTCATTTGGAAAAGAATTGTTCTTATCATTTAACCCAACAAGCTTTAACACTTCTTTTACTCTAGGTCTTAGAACATCATTTGGTGTATCTACCACTTCCATCGCATACGCAACATTTTCAAAAACCGTCTTCTTAGGTAAAAGACGATAGTCTTGGAATACAACACCAATATTTCTTCTATATAAAGGAACCTTACGCTTTTTTAGTTTACCTACATCAACAGTATTTTTCTTATTATTCTTACGATTACCCATCTTTATACCCGTAACCGTAACACTACCACCAGTAGGAACCTCCTCACCATCAAGTATCTTAATCATTGTTGATTTACCACTACCGGTTTCACCAATGATATAAACAAATTCACCATCTTTAATACTTAAGGAAATATCATTTAAAGCGTGCGTTCCATTTTTGTACGTTTTACATACCTTATCAAATTTAATCATAACTACATCATTATACAATACTAGGCCAAATACATATGTTTTTATTGTGTACTTTAACTGAATTTTTTATAATATAGGTGACAGGAGGACCAAATATGAAACTTATTTTAGCTATAGTATCTAACGATGACAGCGCATCAGTAAGTTCCTCACTTAATAGTAATCATTTCCAAGTAACTAAGCTTGCAACCACCGGTGGCTTCTTATCTCTTGGAAATACAACATTAATTGTAGGTTGTGAAGATGAACAAGTAGATAAAGCAATCGAAATTATTGGCAATGAATCAAAAAGAAGAACAGAAGTTGCTCCATCTAGCGCATCATTCATGTCAGGTGAATTTGCTCCAATGCCAATAGAAGTTACTGTTGGTGGCGCAACAATATTTGTACTAGATGTCGATAAATTCGTAAAACTATAATGAATAAAGGAGCTAAGCTCCTTTATTTTTTTATTCAACGATTTCCTTTACTATTTTAAGTAAACTATCTTCACTTAGATAATTACTGCTAAACGCATACGCAAAGTCATCATATTTGAAAGTAATTAGAATAATATTGCCACTTGTTTTAATAGAAATATTTGTTCCATTTACTATAGTAGTATCAATCTTTTGATACGTATTAAAATCACC
>CAVFKJ010000069.1:0-11729 GCA_963623125.1 Clostridium sp. CAG:217 | reverse complement strand
CCCTTGCCCATACGACAAATCAAATATTCATTATTGTTATCATATCTTATTTCAAGAATTTCTTTATTAATAACACTATAAGTTAAATTATCAAATTCATCTAAATTAGCGCCAAAGCTAAAGCCAACGTTTTCTTCTGCTTCTTTTAAGCTTCCATATTCAACAATAGGATTACCAATAAGCGTATCACTACTGTTGTTATCAAAATCAATCATCTTAACACCTATAAATATAGCTAATACAAGCGCAAAGAAAATAGGCAATAGTTTAAACGCATTAAATGTTTTCCTTTTATATACAAGTAGCATAGCCTCCTCAATATATTTTTCATCTATGTCATTTATAGCTCTTAGTAAATCAATACTCTTCATAGATCGTATCCTTGTTTAATCAAATAAATCTTTAAAGCATCCCTAGTTCTTTTAAGAGACATCTTAACACCACTTAAGCTCATATTATATTCCTTAGCTATTTCATCAACGTTAGACATATAGTAATAACGTCTTACAAATACTATTCTATTTTGCTTACTCAAAGTCTTTAAAAAGCCATTAATAGAATCTTTTAACAAATTATAGTCAACATATTCCTTGACGTTATCCTTATCACCTATACAGTTAGAAAGTTCATCTAATACCAAAGCAGTTTCTGTACCGGCTCTTTTTTCAGCCTTATATTTTTCAAACATATTAATTGAAAGATTACGACATATTTTGCCTACATATAAGCCAAGTTTGCTAGGCCTATTATCAGGAATAGAATTCCAAGTCTTAAGATAAGTATCATTAACACATTCCTTCGCATCCTCATAGTCAAAAAGGATATTGTAGGCAATCTTGCCACAATAGTTTTCATACTTATCCTTAGTTTCCTTTATAGCGGACTCATCTCTTTTCCAATATAAAGCTACAATATCCTTATCTTCCATATTTCATTTAATCGAACTTGCCATTTCCTTTACCGTATCAATTGATAGGCCATTATTAGAAGTAATTGAATAACTATAATCGCTTATATTCCAAGTAATACAATAACAAACGTCATCCTTGCCCTTAATAACCACATCATTAGAATCAATTGTTTCTTCCTTAGTTACATCATACTTATTAAAATCACCGGAATTATCATCACTGCCCTTAGACTTTCTAACAATAATATCGTCACCAAATCTAACCTCAGTCATATCGTTGCCCTTAATTTGAATCAAACTTATCGTTTTTCCATTCACATCATTAGGAACAACAAATTCAAAACCAGTTTTCTCTTTCGCCTGTTCAAGACTATTAACTTCTACCCAAGGGTTAACCATGTTATCTTCAGACTCGATGGTTTTATCATCCTTCTTACTACAAGCACCAAGCGATAAGACAGCTAATATAGCCGTAAGAACAGTTAAAGCTTTCTTTAAATTTTTCATTTCTCTTCTCCTTTGTAAGTATCCTTACAACTATATAGACAAGAAAAATTAACATTTAGTCACAATAAAATTTCAAAATATCGACAATTCCATCTTCATCGCATGTTTTATCAGAAACATATTCTGCTAGTTGCTTAATATTATCTGTGGCATTAAAAGGACAAGCGCTATGAAAATCTTTATTAAACATTGATATATCATTTTGGTTATCACCGATTACCAATACTTGATTATGACTAATGCCCACATAATCGCATATTCGATTAATTGCCTCACCTTTTGAAGTATTTTTATGATGACATTCTAAAAAACGCGGTGTTGAATATTCGCCAACACAGCTATTTAAACCATCAGCGAATTTTTCAATATCTTTCAAAACATCACTGTCTTCAGACATAAAACAAATCTTATAAACATCTTCCTTGCTTGCTTTATCTAATAACTCTTTATAGTCGATAATGTAATACTTTATATTAAAGACTGTATACATTTCTTCAAAAGTATAGATGCCATCAATAAAATAAACTCTCGGTGTTACATGTTTCTTATAACCATATTCAATTAATGAAAGGGCATCATCTTTATCACAAGGACAATTATAAATGACTTTATTATCCAGTCTTATATAAGAACCATTACCGGATACTAAATTAGAAATATCAATATATTCACCTAAAAAATCTACATCATATGGTAAACGACCGGAATTGATTATAAATTTTATGCCCTTATCTTGTATTTTCTTAAGCATAGCAATTTTATTTGCAGAAAGTTCTTTATTTCTACCAAACAAAGTATTATCTAAATCAGAAAAGACATATTTTATATCCAAAGGATTATAAACATCCACAAAAGTAAATTTGCCATCTTCAAAGTCGTAGGTAACAAGACCACAATTAGGAATTTTAAAAGAAGAATCTTCTTGGCCCATTATATAGTTATAAAAAGCTCTGCCACATGCCGAATGCGAGAAAACCATAACCCTATCATTTTCTTCCATTATTTTCTTTATGGCATTATACATACGCTCACCAGCTATCTTTTGGCTTTCACCACCATGTTTTGTATAATCACCATTGCACGCCAAACATAAATGATAATCCTTGCCATCCAAATCACCATAGTTTACTTCAGTTAGCTCATCAACAACTTCACCATTTTTACCCGTTACAATTAAACAAGTATCACTAGTTCTTTTTAAAGGCGAAACATATATTTTGTCATATTCAATATGCTTATCTTCAATATATTTTTTTAAAGCTAAAGCTTGATTTTCACCCTTTTTTGTTAAATCCGAATTAACTCTTCCTTGGGCAATACCCATCGTATTAAACTGTGTTTGACCATGTCTTATAAAATATAATCTTTTTTTCATATCATAAGTTTATAATGGAAGCTATGGAAAATAAATTACCAAAATTGTTTTTTTCTACTTTGTATATTAGTTCCTTCACCTTTGGGGGAGGCTTTGTTATAGCTACTTTCATGAAAAAGAAGTTTGTTGATGAACTATCTTGGATAGATGAAGAAGAAATGCTGGATTTAATCGCTATTGCCCAATCAAGTCCAGGAGCTATTGCGGTCAATTGCGCTATTGCGGTAGGCCTAAAAGTAGCGGGCTTTAAGGGAATGATTGTGGCAACATTAGGCACAATCATTCCACCCATGTTTATTTTATCGATAGTATCTTTTTTCTATAATCTATTAATCGATAATGCGCTATTCGCTCTACTTTTAAAAGGCATGCAAGCAGGTGTGGCCGCCATCATTTTAGATACCGTCTTAACTTTAGCTAGTAAGGTAATTAAAACAAAAAACTATTTAAATGATTTAATTATGCTTAGTGCTTTTATATTGGTCTTTTTCTTTAATGTGAATGTAATATACATTATTTTGATAGCCCTACTTATTGGCATAATACTAGCTTTAAGGAGTAAACATGATTTATCTTGAACTTTTCTTAAGTTTTATTCAAGTAGGACTTTTTTCAATAGGTGGAGGCTATGCCGCTATCCCCGTTATTCAAAGTCAAGTTGTGGAAAAATATGCTTGGCTATCTTTAAATGAATTTACCGATTTAATCACTATAGCCGAAATGACACCTGGCCCCATAGCTGTCAATAGTGCCACCTTTGTAGGTATTAAAATAGCTGGCATATTAGGAGCGATCATAGCCACTTTAGCCGTTATATTGCCTTCTTTATTTATTGTGAGTCTATTAGCTAATATCTACTTTAAATACCGTAATATTGACTTTATGCAAAAAATATTAGGAACCCTAAGACCAGTAATTGTAGCCCTTATCGCCTCTGCTGGCTTATCAATCCTATTAAATGCGATTTTTAATGGAAATGTTGTGTTTAATAATATAAATTTTGCCTCACTTGTTCTATTTGTATTATGTTTTATAAGTATTCGCAAAACAAAAATAAACCCCGTTATAGCCATGCTTCTAACGGGGATAATATATACAATAATTAATTTAGTTTTATAAACAACATGCGGTCTTTCTTATTGATGTCCTTAAATACTTCAATATCCGCATTTTTAAAATATTCTCTAGCCAAAGCTGTTAGATTTTCTTTTTGATCATAACCCATTTCAAAGAATAAAAGACCTTTATCTTTCATAACTAAATGTGCTTTTTCAAAAATCATACGATAAAACTTTAAACCATCATCACCACCAAATAAAGCCACATGTGGTTCATAGTCTTTAACACTAGATTCCAACACCTCATCTTGTTTAATATAGGGTGGATTAGAAACCAAAATATCTAATTTAATATTATTTTCCACAAGTGGATCAAGCATAGAACCCTGCATAAAAGTAATCTCGGCGTCATTATTTTTCGCATTCTTTTTCGCTACTTCTAATGCCTCAAAAGAAATATCACTAGCGTAAACATTTAGATTATTCTCTTCCTTTTTAAGCGCAATGCCTATAGCTCCACTACCTGTTCCAACATCAGCCAAAGTAATCTTTTTGCCTTTATAATATTCATCATATTTAGATAAGACTAAGCCAACTAACTCTTCAGTTTCAAAACGCGGAATAAGTACATTTTCATTCACTATCATCTTATAGCCATAGAAATAAGAATAACCAAGCACATAATTTAAGGGTTCGTTATTTTTCAATTTATTAACGCCATCAATAAATTTATTAACTACTCGACTATCGGCCTCATTATCTTTTTCCATGTATAAATCAATATCATATTCATTACATAGCTCAAAAAGAAAAGCCCTTAATGTTTCCTTATCATTAAAGACCTTCTTATATTCGTTTAATAAATCATTATACGTGCTCATTTAAAAGCTTTTCCTGTTCTTCATTTTTAATAAGCGCATCAACCACATCATTTAATTTACCTTCCATAATGCGATCTAATTGATTAATAGTTAAACCTATTCTATGATCAGTAACTCTGTTTTGTGGATAGTTATAAGTTCTAATCTTCTCACTTCTATCACCTGTACCAATCTTACTCTTTCTAGCCTCACCAGCCTCTTTTTCCTTTTGTTCCTTATAGAAATTATAAACTCTAGCCTTAATAATTCTTAAAGCTGTCTCCTTGTTGGCGATTTGGTTTCTACCATCTTGACAGTTTACTGTAATACCGGTAGGTTTGTGCACGATTCTAACAGCACTATCAGTCTTATTGATATGTTGACCACCAGCACCACTTGCACGATGGGTCTCAATTTCTAAATCACTATCAGGAATTTCAACATCTTCATCTTCTACATCAGGTAAAACAAAGACGGTTGCGGTAGAAGTATGAACTCTGCCCTGTGTTTCGGTCTTAGGAACTCTTTGTACACGATGGGCACCAGATTCAAACTTAAAATGACGGTATGCATCTTGACCTTTTACAGAAAAGCTAATCAAGGCATAACCACCAGCTTCTGATTCACTAGATTCCATAACTTCGGTTTTATAGCCCATATTAGTAGCATAATAGTTATACATTCTATATAAATCACCCGCAAAAATATTACCTTCATCACCACCTGCGGCACCTCTGATTTCTACAAGGCAATCATAAGCGTCTTCAGGATCTCTAGGAAGCAATAATTCTTGAATATGCTCATTCAACTTCTCAAGTTTTTCACTAGCCTCAGCTAATTCCATTTGAGCCATTTCCTTAATTTCTGGATCGGTATCATTAAGCATTTCATTGGCACCTTCTATATCGCTAGTAAGCTTCTTATACTCTTGATAAGCATCATATGCCCCTTTTAAAGAAGCTTGTTCCTTACTTAGCTTAGTAAAAGTCTTAACGTTACTAACAACGTCTTCTTTAAGCATCTCCTCGCCAATTTCCAAATATCTTTTTTCTATACTCTCTAATTTAACAATTTTAGCATCCATTAATACACCTCTGGTTTTGGCTTACCGATAACTTCATGACACTTTCTGCATCTTGCTTCATAGCTTTCAGCAGCACCAACCAAAACAATAGGATCCTTGTATTTAGCTGGCTTACCATTGATAATTCTTTGAGTTCTTGTCGCAGGAGCACCACACTTATTACATACAGCCGTAAGCTTAGTAACAAACTCCGCTTCAGCCATAAGTTTAGGCATTGGGCCAAATGGTTCACCTCTAAAATCAGTATCAAGTCCAGCCACCATAACTCTAATACCCTTATCGGCCAAAACATTACATACATCAGTAATGCAGTCATCAAAAAACTGCACTTCATCAATTGCCACAACTTCTGTATCATCTTTAACAAGTTCTAAGATTTCTACAGCCTTAGTCACAACAATACTTTCAACATTGCTTCCAGCATGGGAAACAACCTTTGTATTCGAATAACGATTATCGATAATTGGCTTAAACACCTGAATTTTCTTATGAGCGAATTCTAAAACCTTTACTCTTCTTATTAATTCTTCTGTTTTTCCAGCAAACATGCAGCCTGAAATAGTCTCCAGCCAACCGTCAGCGTATCTTTGATACATAATCATTATCCTCCTGTTTAGTCATACAATATTATGCCACAAAAAAGTAAGGATTTAACCTTACTATTTTGTACCGTATTTCTTGTTGAATTTTTCAATTCTACCAGCTGCAGCCGTAAATCTTTGACGGCCAGTATAGAATGGATGACATTTTGAACAAGTATCAACTTTAATTACATCACCTTTAGCTGTTGAACTTGATTCGAATTCTGCACCACATCCTGCACATACTACCTTTACCTTATGGTAATCTGGATGAATACCTTCTCTCATATCTTTTCTCCCTTCACGCCTTGGACCATCTATCAGTCCAAAGAAAGTTACGCTTTAATATATTATCATGAAAAATTTATTTTTTACAATAAACTTTTATTCAGGAAGTACAGTAGCATCATAACCAAAGTATTTATTAGATAATTCAGCTAAAGTACCATCTTGTCTTAATTCATCTAAAATCTTATTTACTTCTTCAATTAAAGTATTAGTACTATCATCTTTTCTAGAAGCGATAACAGTCTTTTCAGGCTCTGTTTCATCAACTATCTTGATACCCGCATTAGCACCTTTTTCTCTTAGATAATCATTAAATACTGAAAGTGAGTTGATTGTACAATCCGCATCACCCCTAGTTAATAACTGAATAGTATCTGAGAAAGTTGTGATGTATTGATTAGTTGCCCCGTAGTCCTCAGCCATTTGCGCATAACTTGAACCAGGTGAATTAGTATTAACTTTTCCCTTGATATCTTCAAAAGAATGAATATCGTCATTACTTTCTAAAACAATCAATACTGTCTCATCATATAAATAAGGCTCTGAGAAATTGAATGATTTAGCTCTGTCTTCAGAATAAGTAATACCATTAATTCCTAAATCAAAGGCACCAGATTGAACACCAGCTAAGATAGAATCCCAATCTGTTTCCTTATATTCCACGCTTACCCCAAGCTTATCGGCTATAAGCTTGCCAAGTTCAACATCAAAACCAACAAGTTCATTAGTCTTTTCATCATGATAAGTATAAGGCGACCAATCACCTTCTGTAGCTACAGTCATAACGCCCTTTTCTTTAATTTGACCAAGCAAATCATTACTACCTGTAGTATCACTTGTATTAGTACCGCTTTGACAACCTACAAGTAACAATGCCATCATTAAACTTAACAATAAATTAAATAATTTTTTCATCATATCTCCCTTTCATTAACGTTCTTAATAAATTGTTTTATACGCTCGTTATTAGAATTTTCAAAGAATGTCTTTGAATCTAAATCCTCTAAAACCTTACCATCTTCAATAAAAATAACTCTATTTGAAACATTTTTCGCAAAACTCATTTCATGAGTTACTACAATCATTGTTATATGTTCTTTAGCCAACTGCTTCATAACAAGCAATATTTCATTTATAAGTTCTGGATCTAAGGCGCTAGTTGGCTCATCAAAATAAATAACTTCTGGCTTATAAGCTAAAGCCCTAGCGATTGAAACACGCTGTTGTTGGCCACCGGATAGACTTGAAGGATATTGGTCTTTTTTTAAGTCCATGCCCACTTTCTTTAAAGCCTCTAGCGCAATAATTTCAGCTTCCTTCTTATTCATCTTTCTAGCTACAACCAAGCCTTCCATAACATTCTCTAAAACGGTTTTATTTAGAAATAAATTATAGTTTTGGAAAACAAAGCCTGTCTTCTTTCTGATTTTGGCAATATCTTTTTTAGAAATTGTCTTTAAATCGTATTCTGTTCCATCAAATATTAAAGTTCCTTCATCAGAGTCATTTAAGAAATTCAAACAACGAAGAATTGTTGTCTTACCACTTCCACTTTTGCCAAGTATCGCAATAACATCGCCATCATTTACTTTAAAATTAATCCCTTTTAATATTTCGTGATCACCGAATTTCTTATGCAAGTTTTTTACCTCAATCATTTGACACCTCCATAGAAATTAAGTTTCTTTTCCACAATTTTTTGAATAATAGAAACAATACTACAAAACAATAAATAGATAAAGGCAGCCTCAAGATATAAAACAAATGGTTGAAATACACGGCCATTGACGATTTGGGCTTGTCTAAACATTTCAATTACTGTAATTGTTGAAGCCATAGAAGAATCTTTTATTAGGGCGATAAGCGAATTCATCAATGAAGGAAAAGCCGTCCTTAAAGCTTGCGGCAAGATTATTCTAAACATTATCTGCATATAGTTCATTCCAACACAATACCCCGCTTCCATTTGTCCACTAGGTACCGCATTTAAGGCAGCACGCATTGTCTCTGACATATAAGCACCCTCATTTAAGCCTAAAACGATAACTGCGCATACAAAAGGCTTAAACGTTATACCAAGGCTTGGCAAACCATAGAAGAATATATAAAGTTGTACAAGTAATGGTGTACCTCTTACAATCCAAATATAAATTCTACTTAAGGGTGTAAGTACCTTTATATTGGCATAATTAATAAAGGCAACAACTACCGATATAACAAAAGCTAAGATAAAAGACAAAAAAGCCAAAGGAATGGTTACCGTAAGGCCAAGCGATAATATCTTAGGAAATGAATTAGCGATTATTTCTATTACTCTATCTGACATTTAATTCCTACCTTCTTACTAGGCAATTAATATCTTACTTTCTATATCCTACCTTGTCAATAGGAATTAAACACTTATAATAGAAGTATGCTGATATCTTCAAAAAGTACCTACGCATTAAGAGCTTTAGCATATATGGTTAAAAATAATGGTGAAAATAAATTCATCTGTTTATCATGCATTGCCTGTGATTTAAATATCTCAAGAAAATATCTTGAATCCATTATGACTCAACTTGCCAAAAGCGGCCTAGTTGATGTAAGCAAGGGAAAATGTGGCGGTTATAAACTTAATAGAAAACCCGAAGAATACACTTTATACGATATTTTAATGATTACCGAAGAAGAGCTTAAAGCTACATCTTGTTGTTGTGTGGGAAATGATGGTGAATGTAAGGAAAAAGAATGTTGTAGCGTACTATGCATTTATAATGAGCTACATGATTTAATTACTGATTTTTTCAAAAATAAAACGATAAAAGATATTATAAATTGTTAAAATTATATAGAGGAATCTATATGAAAAACAAAAATCAAATAATCTACAGTGCAATACAATTTCTATATTTTGCGATATCGGCCGCAATGTATGGCTTTTCATCATTATATCTATTAAATAAAGGCTTTTCCAACAGCCAAATAGGTATTGTCTTAGCTTTATCAAGTGTACTAGCGATTATCTTACAACAAATAATTGCCTCATTTATTAAAAAGACCAATTTTAGTTTAAATAAATTATTAGTCTATTTATACATACTAATCGTAATATTATCTTTAGTTCTGTATATATTTAAGCCAAGTGGTTATGCCTTTGCCGGTATTTTAGTAGCCCTATTTTTTATAGGCAAGGCAACAGAGCCATATATTACTGCCATTCATTCAGGATATAAAGAAATTCAATTCTCTATTGCCCGTGGAATTGGCTCGCTTGGTTATTCCGTAAGTAACTTTGTAGTAGGCCAACTTCTAATGAAAATCGCTTGTGACTACTTGCCAATAATATATATTGTTCCATCAATTTTAATAATTATCTGTTTAATTATTTTTAATGCGCCAAACGTTAATGAAAACCAAGAAATAAAAAGAGATGATAAGATCAATCTATTAAAAGAATATCCACATTTCTATTTATTCTTACTAGGCGTTATGCTTATTTCAACTACGCATAATTTCACTGGGTTATTCCTTTTACAAATAATCACTAGAATCGGTGGAACAAGCGCTAACCTTGGTATTGCCTCGGCAATCTCTGCCGTATGTGAACTACCAGCTATGGCCTTATATAAGAAATATTATAAAAAACTAGGCAATCGTAACTTGTTGATGTTTTCCGGAGTAATGTGGGTGTTAAAAAATCTCTTTATTGCCCTAGCATCTAATATTTATTTAGTATATGCTGCTCAATTACTTCAATTCTTTAGTTTTGCGATATATGTACCAAGCACTGAAAGACACCTGTCACATGTAATACCTCAAAGCGAATACTTAAAAGGACAAGCCTTAATAGCCAGTTCTCTTGTGATTGGTAGTTTAATCGCTTCACTACTTGGCGGTTTCTTAATTGACAAACTAGGCATAAACACTAGCGTATTAGTAATGCAAAGCTTTGCAATAGTTGGTGTAGTCTTCTTTATTATTTCAATTAAACAAAGTCTAAAGATTATTCCAAGAGTTAAATAATTACTTTAAAGTATCATAAGCTAATTTATAGTAATCATAAATAAGTATATTTCTTGAAACAAGATACTTGTTATTGATTTCATTATTCATTTTTTCAATATATTCATCACTAACTTCATCGTTACTAGGAATGAAGGTTTTGCTCTCATAGGAATATTTTCCTTTATCATTTAACCATGAATAATCCGCAAAAATAACAAGCCCAGGACTTGTTGACATAATATCCTTGCCTACCATTAAACGTGAATCATAGTCCATGCCAAATAAGTTTAAAACAGTTGGAAGAACATCAATCGTATTACATAATTTATCAACTTCTGTATGTTCCATTTGGCTATTATAAATAATCAAATTGTTCTTATATAAACTAAATTGATCAAGCTTCTTGCCAGCCATCTCTTCTACATATTCATCATCCATAAAATAAGGGTGATGGTCAGCCGCCAAAACAATTACAGTATCATCTAATTTACCAGCTTGGCTAAGTTTATCAATTAAAGTAGTTAAAGCCTTCTCTAATTCTAAATTAGCGCTAATATAAGCTTTAACAGTATCGCTATATGGTAAATCAGCTACTAAATCCTTATTTTTTTCGGCCATATCATTATAACCAAAACCCCACTCGCCATGTCCTGAAACAGTAGCGTAATAGACCATAAACTTATCATCATTGATATAATCGTCAATACTAGCTTCAATCATCTCTAAATCCGATTCAGGGAAAATATCACAAGTCATTTTTTCTTCAAGGCCGTTATAACAAGCCTTATAATTATCAAAGCCTAAGGCACTCAAATATTTATCACGCGATTGAAAATTATAATAATAATCATGATAGGCATAAACATTATAATCTTCTTGTTTAAACAAAGTTCCTAAACCATATGGAAAATAATTAATATATCCATCATTATCTTGAATCCATTGCCAATTTAGTGTTTGTAAATCAGGAAGTAAACCGGTTAAAAGAGAAAACTCACCGCCAATAGTCGATAAATTCGTTGGTGAATAATAATTAGAAAAATATAATCCACTATGAATTAATTTATATAAAGTAGGCG
>CAVFKJ010000068.1:31402-33358 GCA_963623125.1 Clostridium sp. CAG:217 | reverse complement strand
GAAAAGTATGTAAGAATACTAAATTACAAATGCTTTTTAGAGGACAAAACATTTTAGGCTATCGTCATTATTCTGATGATGTCGTTGATATGTTTTGTAAGAAATCTATTGAAAATGGTATTGATGTTATAAGAGTATTTGATGCTTTAAATGATTTAAGAAACTTAAAGACAGCTGTTGAGTCTACCAAGAAATATGGTGGGGAGTGTCAAATAGCTTTATCTTATACTACAAGCCCTGTACATACGGTTAAGTATTATGTACAGCTTGCTAAAGAAGTTGAAAAGCTTGGTGCTGATTCAATTTGTATTAAGGATATGGCAGGTGTCTTGACACCTAATGATGCGACTGAATTATTCACAGCTTTAAAAAAGGAAATTAAGATTCCTTTGGAACTACATTCACATTGTACTGCTGGTATTTGTGAAATGACTTATATGGCAGCTATTAAGGCTGGTGTTGATATTGTGGATACTTCTTTGTCTCCTTTATCAAATGGTACTGCTCAACCTTCAACGCAAGCATTATGTTATGCTCTAAAGGGTAGTGAGTATGATCCTAAATTAAATATGGATGCACTTCATAAGGCTGAGCCTATTATGACAGAAATTGTTAACAAATATGTAAAGAATGGCTTGTTAAATCCTAAGTCTTTCCAAGTTAATCCGAATATCTTAACTTATCAAGTTCCAGGCGGCATGTTGTCTAATATGATTAAACAATTAAGTGAACAAGGCGCAATGGATAGATATGAGGAAGTTCTAAGAGAAATTCCAAATGTTAGAAAAGATTTAGGCTATCCTCCACTTGTTACGCCAATGTCACAAATGGTTGGTACACAATCAGTATTAAATGTCTTAAGTGGGCAAAGATATAAGATGTGTGTAAAAGAAGTAAAGGATTATCTACTTGGCAAATATGGCAAGAGTCCGGCTGAAGTAAATGAAGATGTAAAGAAACAAATAATTGGTGATCAAGAACCTATTACTTGTCGTCCTGCGGATTTATTGAAGCCTGAATTTGAAGAAATGAAGGAAAAGTATAAGGATATTGCTAGATGCGATGAAGATGTCTTATCTTTAGCTTTATTTGAATCAGTCGCAACCGATTTCTTAAAGAAGAAATATAAACTTGTGCCTGATGATGAAGTTGAAGAATTTGAAATGTTTATTTAAAGGACAGTAATTTTATGATAGATGGAAATTTAAAGTTCGCGTATGGAACTGGTGCAATTATAGCTATAGTGGCTATTATAATGGTTTTCTTGATTCTACTATTGATAATTTGGCTTACTGAATTAGTTGCTAAGTTTACAAAAGGTGATGAGAAGCAAGAAGATAAAGTAGTTGAACAAACTAGTGTTGAGCCTGTAGTGGAAAAAACAAGATTAGATTTAAACGATGAGGATGCAACAGTGGCAGCGCTTGTTGCGAGTATCGATTATCGTTTAACACATAAGGGTGATGTAAAAGTAGTTAGTGTAAGGGAGTTATAAAAATGAAAATCTACAAAGTAAAAGTTAATGGAAAAGTATATGAAGTGCAACTTGATGAAGTAAGTGAAAAAGGTGGTAGCGTTGAAGCTGATAAAAAAGAAGCTGCACCTGTAAGTGATGTAAAGGGTGCTGGTGAAATTAAGGCTCCTATTGCAGGCAAAGTATTAAGCATCAAGGTTAAAGTTGGTGATGTTATTAAAAAGGGTCAAACGGTAGCTGTAATCGAAGCTATGAAGCTTGAAAATGAAGTTCCTGCTACTGCAGAAGGAAAAGTTGTTGCTATTAAGGCTAGTGAGGGCGGACAAGTCGCAAACGGCGATACATTGATCGTATTGGGATAGTTTATGAATATCGGTAATTTTTTAGGAGAATTTCTAAAGTCAACCGGCATTTATAGTTTCTTTTCTGGAAATGGCTGGATGAATTTAGTAATGATTCTTATTGGCTTGGTATTCTTATAC
>CAVFKJ010000068.1:0-31392 GCA_963623125.1 Clostridium sp. CAG:217 | reverse complement strand
GGTGTTGAATGCGAACTATATCCTTGTTTGATTTTCCTTGGTATTGGTGCTACTACGGATTTTGGTCCACTTATTGCCAATAAGAAAACAATGATGCTTGGAGCAGCTGCTCAAATCGGTATCTTCGTTGCCTTCTTTGGCGCACTATTCTTAGGTTTTAACTTCTATGAAGCTGCTAGCATTGGTATTATTGGTGGTGCTGATGGTCCTACAGCTATTCTTACAAGTAATAGATTGTTGACTTTGTCAGGATCAGAACAATACTTAGCACCTATTGCTTTGGCTGCTTATTCTTATATGGCTTTAGTACCAATTATTTTCCCTCCAATTATCAGGGCTTTGACTACTAAAGAAGAAAGACTTGTAAAGATGGAACAATTAAGAACAGTTTCTAAACAAGAAAAAATCATGTTCCCAATTGTTATCACTTTAATAGTTTCGCTAATTGTTCCAAGCGCCACACCATTAATTGGCTGTCTAATGCTTGGCAACTTAATTAAAGAAACTGGTGTTGTACCTAACTTAACTAATACTATTTCAAATGCTTTATTATACATTTGTACTATCTTATTAGGTTTATCAGTTGGTGCAACTGCTCAAGGTACTAGTTTCTTAACACTTAAGACACTTTCTATCTTTGCCTTAGGTATCTTTGCCTTTGTAGTTGCATGTGCCTTTGGTATCCTTGGTGGCAAGGTTATGTGCAAGATGTCTCATGGTAAGATTAATCCAATGATTGGTGCAGCTGGTGTCAGCGCTGTTCCAATGGCTGCTAGAGTTGTTCAAAAAGAAGGACAAAGAGAAGATCCTAGCAACTTCTTATTAATGCATGCAATGGGACCAAATGTTGCTGGTGTAATTGGTTCAGCTATTGCTGCTGGTATATTATTAACAATATTTGGCTAATATGAAAACTATCCACTTTGAAACTATTGATTCAACTAATACTTATTTAAAGAAAAACTATCTGGATTTAGATGATTTTACTTTTGTGAGTGCGGATTTTCAAAGTGCTGGTAGAGGAAGAAATAATCGAAACTGGAAAAGCGAAAAGGGTGAAAACTTACTCTTTTCGCTTTTAATTAAAGATGAAGCACTAGTGGGTAACTTTCGCAGTTTATCTGTTATTAGTGCTTTTTCTATAATTGAAGTTTTAAAAACATATAATATTAAGAATTTAAGCATTAAATGGCCTAATGATGTTTACTATAAAGATAATAAATTGGTGGGAATATTGCTTGAAGGAATAAGTTTTTATAAGCTTGATGCGATAGTTATTGGAATAGGCATTAATGTTAATCAAAAAGAATTTATTGGTGATTATAAAAGAGAGCCTACTTCTCTTTATAAAATATTAAATAAAGAAGTTGATATTGAAGATTTAAAGAATAAAATCTATAAACAAATAGAGAATGATTTTAAAATAGTCAAGGATGGCTATGACTTTTATGAAAAGATAAAAGATTATGATTATCTTAAAGGCAAATTAATGCGTGCTGAGATAAATAATGAGATTAAGGACATTAAAGTTCTTGGTATGAATAATGACTATTCATTAAAGGTTGAAACAGATAATAAAATAATTGATTTAGATTCAGGAGAAATAACTTTTCATATTTAACATTTTTTAAAAATATAACCATTTTATAACCGCTTACCAGTATAATATTTAAGGATTTTATTGGTTAGGGAGGTTTTTTTATGGTTAATTTTAAGTTAAATCACGAAAAACATTTAAATAAATTATTAAGCATTACATTATCGCTTTTGATGTTACTAACTAGTGTTAATGTTTATAATATCAAGGCTGACGATAATAATGATGATAATCAAATTGCACAAGTAAGTGATTATGATGATGGCATTGAAACTGCATCTTTGAATAAGACTTATAGTGCTACGTTTACCCCTAATTTCAAGCACTCAACAGTAGCTTGGTATGCTTGGAAATCTGGCGATGATTTATCTGAATTAACTAAGGAAGATTTAAATGTTGTCCAAAATAGCGGCGATGTTGTAAAAGTAGATAACTATAATACTTCAAACAAAACGGGTTATTTAGTATTTTTTGTAAAACCAGAAGATAATTGCTTGTTTACCGGTTTATCAGCTTCAGGCAATGGCGATTATTATATTGTTGGATCTGGTAAATATGGTAATATTTCTTGGATTGATAGCCATCTTGTAGAAGTTGCTAAAGAAGCTGGCTATATTGGCGTTTTTGGTTATAGTGCAAAAGGTGAAAGTAAATCAGGAAGTTTTGATATTGTGGCACAATCCCCTAATATGACAATAAGCGCTGTTTCAAATAAAACTAATGATGTAGTAGAAGGAGAGGAAATTACTTTTACTGTTACTATTACTCCTAGTGCTGGAGATTCTAGAAAATATTCAGTATCTAGTGTAAAAATTAATAGCGCCACTATAGGCGATAGCGAAGTTGAATTAAGCGAGCCTACTTCTAGTGATGATGGCAAAACTTACACAAGTACCGTTATTTACAAGGCTACTGCTAAGGATTGTGAAAATAAAACAATTTCTTTAAATGTTAATGCGACTGTTTCTTATTCTAGTGAAGCTAGTATGACTAGTGGTGGTACTTCTATCACTACAGCAACTATCACTAAAGATGCAAGCGCTAAGTGCAATATTGCACAAAAAGGACAGGTAACTTATGCGTTTGAGTCAGCTACAAGTGGAAAGGAATTACCGGTTGAAGTACAAAATTTACGTCCTAGTGATTCTGATGAGTATTTTGTTGGTAGAACCGTTTTAGCTAAGAGTATAGAAATAACAAGAGTTGATATCGATAATGATGATGAACATGGCTATTGGACTTTTAATGGTTGGGATAAAGAATCAAAGAAAATGACTAAAGATGGTATCGCTTTTACTGGAACTTGGAAATGGACAGAAAAGAAAGGCAAAGCTGGTTATTATTTAGCACTTTCTTCAGCAACTTGGGATATGCCAGAAGGCATGTATTCAAAAAATGAAGATGGCAAGATTAAATATTACTATACAAAGAAATTTGCTAAAGGCGATACTTTTACTGTTACAGATGAAGAACCTACTGCTGAAGGTTATAAGTTTATTGGCTGGTTTGATAAGGATAGAACCGATACAAAAGAAGGCAGTGTTGCATCTATTAGAACAAAAGGTGAAGGAGTTACTTATATTTATAATGGTGACACTTATACATTAGATGCGATGTGGGCTAATATGTCTGTTGAAAGCACAAATGTCCTTTATGATGGTAAAGAGCATACAATTGGAGAAGTTAAATTAGCTATTAATGAAAATACCGATTTAAATAATAAGTATGTTAAACAAGCTAAAAAATTAATTACAGAAGATATAACTTCTATCATGTATTCTATCGATGGTAAAAAGTGGTCTTTTGAAAAGCCTACTTTTAAAGATGCCGGTACATATACTGTTTATGTAAAAGAAAATATAGTTTTAAATAATGAAACTATTGAACTAACTGGTCAAGGCGAAGTTGTTATAGCACAAAGAAATGTTACTTTAACTAGTGAATCAGATTCAAAAGCATATGATGGTACGCCTTTAACTAAGAGTGAAGTAAAAGTTACGGGTGATGGCTTTGTAGAAGGTGAAGTAACCAGTATTAAAGCTGTAGGTACTATCACTGATAAAGGAAGTGTTACAAATACAATTGAAATTATTGGTTCTTATAATTCAAACAACTATATTATCAAAAAAGAAGAAGGCACTTTAACTATTACTGCACAAGAAATTGTTGTTGGTGATTTAAAGGATGTTGTATACAATGGTTTAAATCAAGAACAAGTTCCTTCTGTTAAAGATGAATACGGTAAAGAACTTGCAAAAGATAAAGACTATACAATTAGCTATAGTAAAGACACTAAGAATGTTGGAACTGTTGCAGTAACTGTTACGGGTATTAATAATTACTCTGGTAGTGTTACTAAAACATATCAAATTACAAAGAAAGATATTACTATCAAAACTTATGGTGGTGAAAAAGTATATGATGGTAAAGAACTTACTAATGATAAGTATGAAGTAAATGGCGTAGTTGATGGTGAATCAATTAAGCTTATTACTAATGGCGGTATCAAAAATGTTGGTGAAGTAGATAATACATATACAATCGATTGGGAAAATAGCAACGCTCTAGAGTCTAACTATAATGTAAAGAGTAGTACTTTGGGCAAGCTAAAAGTAACTAAAAAGAAAGTTACTATCACAAGTGAAAGTGCTTCAAAAGTATATGATAAAAAAGCTTTAACAAATTTTGAAGTTAACGCTGAAGGCTTTGTTGAAGGCGAAGGTGCTACTTATGATGTTACTGGCAGTCAAACAACAGTAGGTTCTAGCGAAAATAAATTTACTTATAAGTTAAACGAAAAAACTTTAGCTAGTAACTATGATATTGAAACAAAGTTTGGACAATTAATTGTTACACAAGCTGATGAAGTTGTGGTGACAATTAAGGGTGCTCGATTAACAAAAACTTATGATGGCACAACTTATGAAGTATCAGGGTATGATGTTTCGATAACAAAAGGAAGCACTTATACAATTGATGATTTCAAATTTAATGGTAGTGCTTATATTAGCGGCAAAGATGCAAGCACTTATTACATGGGTTTAAAGGTTGAACAATTTGAAAATCTTGATTCAAACTATAAAGTTAAATTTGTTGTAGAGGATGGCTATTTAACAATTAATAGAAAAGATCTTGTTTTAACTGCTGGTTCTGATGAAAAAGTTTATGATGGTACAGCTTTAACAAATAATGAAGTTGAGGCTGTTGGCTTTGTTGAGGGTGAAGGTGCCACTTATGTGTCGACTGGTAGCCAAATCGATACCGGTTCTAGTGATAATGTTATAACGGCTGTAAATTTCAATAATGATACAAATGGCAACAACTATAACGTTACTATGGAAAAAGGAACTCTAAAAGTTACTCCAGTTACTGATAAAGTAGTTGTTAGTATTAAGGGAAATGTAGATACTGTTAAATATGATGGAAAAAATCATGATGTAACAGGATATGAAGTTACTAGCATTAGTAATAATTTATATACAGAATCTAACTTTAAATTTAATGGCGATGCTAAAGCAAATGGTAAAAATGCCGATAGTTATTGCATGGGTTTAGATTCTGATCAATTTGAAAATACTAGTGGGAACTTTACTAATGTGGTATTTGAAGTAGAAGATGGAAACTTATCCATTGAAAAGAGAAATATTAAGTTAACTAGTGCTACCGATTCTAAAGTATATGATGGTACAGCTTTAACAAATATAAATGTTACAGTTTCTGGTGATGGCTTTATAGAAGGCGAAGGTGCTAGCTATGATGTAACTGCTACTATTACTAATTATGGTGAGATTGATAATGAGTTTAGTTATACATTAAATACAAATACATTAGATGATAACTATAATATTGAAAAAGAATACGGAAAGTTGTCAATCACAAAGGTTGATGAAGTAGTTGTTACCATTACTGGTCATAATCTAAGCACAAAATATGATGGAGAAGAAAAAGAAGTTTCGGGTTATGATGTAAAAGTAACTGCTGGTAGTTTATATAAGGAATCAGATTTTATCTTTGTTGGCGATTCTACAATTAAGAAAACAAATGCTGGCACATATTATATGGGCTTAAGCGAAGATGATTTTCTTAATAACAATGATAATTTCTCTAAAGTTACTTTTGTTGTAACAGACGGCTATTTAACAATTGATAAGAGAAATGTTGAGCTAATAAGTGAATCTGCTTCAAAGGAATATGATGGTACTCCTTTAGAAAAGAGCGAAGTTAAAGTTGCTGGTGATGGCTTTGTAGATGGTGAAGCTAACGTAACTGCTACAGGTTCTATTGCTGATAAGGGCTTTATTACAAATACAATTGAAGTTGGTGGTGCATATAATTCTGATAACTATAACATTGTTAAACATGAAGGCACTTTAACAGTTAATCAAGCACCTCTTACAGTTATTACTTATGATAATGTTAAATCTTATGATGGTGCTGCTTTAACTGCAGGCGGTAAGATTGAAGGATTAAAAAACAATGAAATTGCTTATGTAAAAACTACAGGTTCTAGAACTGATTTTGGTAAGAGCGAAAATACATATGAAATTGTTTGGGATAGTGCTAAGGCATCTAACTACAAGGTTAGCGTTGAATCAATTGGTACTTTAACTGTTACTAAGGCTGAACTTGTAATTATTACAGATAGCGCTTCTAAGGTATATGATGGTAGTTCTTTAACAGCAGGTGGCAAGATTTCTGGCTTACAAAATAATGAAACCGTTAATTTTGCAACCACTGGTTCACAAACAGAAGTTGGTAGCTCTTTGAATAGTTATTCATTAAAGTGGGATGGCACAGCTAAAGAATCTAATTATAAGATTTCTAAAGAAGAATTAGGAACTTTAACTGTTAGCGCTAAAAATAATCCTAGTCCAAGCAAGGATGATGATAATAGTCCTACTCCTACAGCCGCTCCAACTCCTACAGTTAGTCCAAACCCTGTAAGACCAACTCCTAGCAACGTTGATCCAGTCCCTACTGCAAATCCAAGCGAGAAGGATAAGGAAGATGATTCAACAGTTGTAATTAATCCAGATAAAGATAACGATTCGAATGATAAGGGTAACACTGAAAGTGAAACTATTAAAGATGATGTTACTCCAGAAGTTGGTACTAAGAAACATTGGGCACTTGCTAACTTGCTTTGCGCTGCAGTATCTCTTATTCTATGTATAATCTTAATGTTTTCTAAAAAGGAAAAAGAGGATGATAAAGAAGATAGTGAGAATCTAAATAATGATGAAGATAATCAAACTATGGTTACTCATGCAAGATGGAGAGTTGTTGCTCTAATTGATGTAGTATTATCGATTGTCTTATTTGTTCTAACTGAGAATATAACTCTTCCTATGCAACTAGTAGATAAGTGGACATTATTAATGCTGGCTTTAACAGCTATCAATATTGTCGCCTTATTATTTGGTAAAAAGTTCCATAAACAAGAGAAAAAAGAAGCTTAAGCAAAAAGGTCATCATGTTGTAGTGATGACCTTTTAAAATAGCGAGTGAAAATGATGGACAAATTATAATTATTTATAGCAGTGTTCCAAGTTTGTCTATAAGTATTCCTATGTATACCAATAGAATGTGCATAAATTATTTGCTTATTGTTTAAATAATGCGATTTTATCGGCATATTTTTCAATTTTAGTAATCTTTTTTTAAAAAATATGGTACTATATATACGTTGTCTCCCATATTGGGTTTCAACCGCACAGAGAAGGTTATAAGCATAGCACCTTAATGGCGAGTCTATATCAAAGAAAGGAGAATATGATGTACGCAATTATTGAAACAGGCGGCAAGCAACTTAAAGTTGAAGAAGGTTCTGTAATTTACGTTGAAAAGTTAGACGTTAAAGAAGGAGAAACTTATACTTTTGATAAAGTTGTAGCTGTTAGTAATGGTGAGTTAAAACTTGGTACTCCTTATGTAGATGGTGCTACAGTTACTTGCAATGTTGAAAAGCAAGGTAAGGAAAAGAAGATTGTTATCTTCAAGTACAAGTCTAAGAAGGGCTCTACTCGTCGTAAACAAGGCCATCGTCAACCTTATACAAAGTTAACTGTTACTAAGATCGCTTAATGATCAAGGTTACATATAAACTTGTTGATGATGATTACACATGTTTAAGTGTAAAAGGCCACGCTAACTTTGATGAGTATGGCAAGGACTTGATATGTGCAAGTGTTTCCAGTATTATATTTGGTCTAATGAATTGTTTAGATGAATATAATGGAATTACGATTAGAGATTTAAAAAATCACATTGAAATTATTAACGATAGTAAGTTAGATGAAGTAAACAACTTCTTTAAACTTACAATAATTCAACTAAAGACTATTGAAGAGTCTTATGGTGAATTTATCAAAGTAGAAAGGAAATAAGTATATGAAATATATCTTAAATATTCAATACTTCGCTTCTAAAAAGGGTGTTAGTTCTACTAAGAACGGCCGTGATTCTCATTCAAAGAGATTAGGTGCGAAGGTTGCCGATGGTCAATTTGCTACTGCTGGTTCAATCATCTACCGTCAAAGAGGTACTAAGATTCATCCAGGTACAAATGTTAAAAAAGGTGGCGACGATACATTATTCTGCACTTGCGATGGCATCGTAAAATACGAACGCCTTGGCAAAGATAAGAAGAAAGTTTCTTGCTATCCTGCTGCTTAAGATCATAAAGGCCTTTATTAGGCCTTTTATTTTTAGAGAATTATGCAATTTATAGATAAAGTAAAAATTAAATTAAAAGCCGGAAATGGCGGCAATGGTATAGTTGCCTTTAGAAGAGAAAAATATAATCCCTTTGGTGGCCCAATGGGAGGTGATGGTGGAGATGGTTCTTCAATTGTTTTTAAAGTCGATACCAATAAAAGTACTCTACTTGATTTAAGATACTCTAAATTAATTAAAGGTGAAAATGGTGAAGATGGCAAGTCTAACAATATGTATGGACAATCTAGGGAAGATGTTGTTGTTAGAGTTCCTCTTGGAACCATTGTTAAAGATTTAAAGGATAATAGCATCATAGCTGATTTAAATACACTTGACGCAAGCGCCGTTATTTGCAAAGGCGGTAAAGGTGGCAAGGGTAATAGACACTTTGCTACTTCAAGAAATTCGGTTCCTGAAAAAGCTCAACTTGGTGAAGCAGGTGAAGAAAAAGAAGTTGAAGTTGAATTAAAGCTTTTGGCAGATGTAGGCCTTGTTGGTTTTCCAAGTGTGGGCAAGTCTACCTTATTATCCGTTGTATCAAAGGCGAAACCTGAAATAGCTGATTATCCATTTACCACACTTGTTCCTCAACTTGGTATGGTAAAAGTAGATGATAGTTCGTTTGTTATGGCTGATTTGCCAGGCCTTATCAAGGGTGCTGCTATGGGTAAGGGCTTAGGGCATGAATTTTTAAAGCATATTGAAAGATGTCGTTTGATATTACATGTCATTGATATGTCTGGTGAATATCGAGATCCAGTTGAAGATTATAAAGTTATAAATGAGGAACTAAAACAATATCCAGGTAATTTAGAAAGTAGGCCGCAGATTGTTATCGCTAATAAGATGGATGGCGATAATGCGGCTGAAAACTTAAAGCGTTTTAAAGAAGCTTACCCTGGCTTAAAAGTATTTGAGACGATTACTATTTTAAATGAAGGTTTAAAACCTGTATTGTATGAGATAGTTAAAGAGCTTAAGGACTTACCTGCTTTTGCTTTATATGATGTAAACAAGATGGATGAAAAGGTTGTTTATACATATACGCCTGAAGAAGAGTTTAAAGTTTATAATGAAGGTAACGGTGTATTTAGGATTGAAAGCGATAAGATTGAAAGATTATTTGCTAGAACCAATCTTAAAGATGAAGAATCAGCACTTCGTTTCGCTCGTGCTTTAAGTAAGATGAAAGTTGATGAAGCATTGAAAGAAAAAGGTTGTAAGAATGGCGATCAAGTCTTTATTAAAGATTACAGTTTTGAATTCTTAGATGATGATGAGGATGAACTATTTGATTAGTTCATTCTTTTTTTTGTATAAGAAAAGCCACTTTTCAGTGGCTTGTATCTTATAGATCAGCTTTGTTATCGCAACCAAGAACATCAGTAATTTTATGTTTTACTAATTCCTTGATATTGTTTCTAGCAGGCTTTAAGTATTCTCTTGGATCGAACTTTTCAGGATGTTCGTCAAAGAACTTTCTAATTGTACCTGTCATAGCAAGTCTTAAGTCTGAGTCGATGTTAATCTTACAAACAGCCATCTTGCTAGCTTCACGAAGTTGAGATTCAGGGATACCGACAGCATCTGGCATCTTGCCTCCGTGTTCATTGATCATCTTAACGTATTCTTGAGGAACACTAGAAGAACCATGAAGTACAATTGGGAAACCAGGAAGTCTCTTTGATACTTCTTCTAGGATATCAAATCTTAGAGGAGGTGGTACTAAGATACCTTCTTCATTTCTTGTGCATTGTGCAGGTGTAAACTTGTAAGCACCATGAGAAGTACCGATAGCGATTGCAAGTGAATCACAACCTGTTTCTTTAACAAATCTTTCAACATCTTCTGGACGAGTGTAACTAGAATCTTCAGCAGATACCTTTACATCATCTTCAACACCAGCTAGAGTACCAAGTTCAGCTTCTACTACTACACCATGTGCATGAGCGTATTCAACTACTTTCTTAGTAATAGCGATGTTTTCTTCAAGTGGTTTACTAGAAGCATCAATCATAACAGAAGTGAAACCATCATCAACACATTCTTTACATGTTTCAAATGAATCACCATGGTCTAAGTGTAAACAAATAGGAAGACCAGTTTCAATAACAGCAGCTTCAACTAACTTAACAAGATAAGTTCTGTTAGCGTAAGCTCTAGCTCCTTTTGAAACTTGTAGAATTACTGGTGCATTGCATTCCTTTGCAGCTTCAGTAATACCTTGGATAATTTCCATGTTGTTTACATTGAAAGCACCGATTGCATAACCGCCATCATAAGCTTTCTTAAACATTTCTTTAGTCGTAACTAATGGCATAATTTATTCTCCTTTTTTACCTTCATCATTATAATACAAAACAGGTTTTAATATCACCTTTTATTATTCGTGAAAAATATTGTTATAATAAGGGTTATGAGTTTAATAGAAGTAAAAAATTTAAATTTTGCCTATACAGAAGATACAAAAGTAATAGATGATATTTCTTTCAATATCGAAAGTGGATCTTATGTTACGATAATTGGCCATAATGGTTCTGGAAAATCTACTTTAGCGAGATTGTTAATGGGACTTTTGGAAGCTAAAAGCGGTGAGATATATATTGATAGATTAAGATTAAATGAAGAAAATGTTTATGAAATTAGAAAAAAGATGGGCATTGTTTTTCAAAATCCAGACAATCAATTTATTGGTTCAACGGTAAGAGATGACATTGCCTTTGGTCTTGAAAATAGACAGGTCAAAAGCGAAGATATGGAAGATATTATCATAAAGTATGCAAGCATTGTTGGACTTGATGAATACTTGGATAAGGAGCCAACTGCTTTATCTGGTGGTCAAAAACAAAGAGTAGCTATTGCGGGTGTTTTGGCAATGCATCCGGACATTATTATTTTTGATGAAGCAACTAGTATGCTTGATCCTAAGGGGAAGAGTGATATAAAAACATTAATGCGTAAAATTCATGAAAAAAAGAAATATACTATTATTTCAATAACTCATGATATTGAAGAAGTATTACAAGCAAGTGATTGTATTGTTTTAAATAAGGGGAAAGTATTTATGCATGATATACCAAGTGAGGTGTTTAAACATGCGAAAGAACTTAGAAAAATAGATTTGGATATTCCTTTTAATTTAAAGGTTAAAGAGGCTTTTGAAAAAGAAGGGATTAAATTAAAGAATAGTGATTTAGATAAGATGGTGGAAGAACTATGGCAATTAAATTCAAGAGCTTAAGTTATATATATGATGAAGGAATGCCATATGCTTCTAGTGCTTTAGATAAAATAAATCTAGAACTTGAAGAAGGAAAGATTACTGCTGTTATTGGTACAACAGGATCTGGTAAATCAACGTTAGTTGAACATTTAAATGCTTTATTACTTCCAAGTTCTGGTAGTCTTGAAGTATTTGATTTTAATATTGAAGCTGGCAAAAAAAATAAGAATCTAAAGGCCTTAAGACAAGAAGTTGGCCTTGTTTTCCAATTTTCCGAATATCAACTTTTTGAAGAAACAATATTAAAGGATGTGGCATTTGGTCCAAAGAACTATGGCTTTTCACAAGAAGAGGCAATCGCTAAAGCTAAAGAAGCTTTAAAATTGGTAGGTATAGGCCAGGAAAAATATGATGTGTCACCATTTGATTTATCTGGTGGTCAAAAAAGGAGAATTGCCATCGCCGGTATTTTGGCGTTAGATCCTAAAATGGTTGTCTTAGATGAACCAACAGCCGGTCTTGATCCAAAGGGTAGTGAAGAAATAATCGATTTATTTGTTTCTTTAAATAAAAAGTATAACAAGACAATTATTATTGTTTCTCATGATAATGAGATGGTTTATAACTATTGTGATAATACAGTATTAATGTCAAAGGGTAAGGTTGTTTATAGTGGCGAAACACTTGAACTTTTTAATAATGATCAATATATTGAAGATTATCATTTGATTAAACCAAAACTAGTTAGTTTAAAGAAAGAACTTAATAAAAAAGGTTTTAGTATACCGGGTAATGTAAGAACAATTGAACAATTGGCAAAGTATGTAAAAGGAGAAATAAAAAGATGAATAATCTTGTTTTTGGAAAATATATACCAGTTGATTCAATTATTCATCGTCTAGATCCAAGAGCTAAATTGATAGCCTTATTTTTGATGATAATTGCGATTTTTGTACCTAGTTCATGGTGGATGTATCTTGTATTGGCGATTGTTATTTTATTTGTGGTTATTTTGGCGAAAATAAAATTATCGTTAATATTAAAGACTTTTAAACCAACTATTTTTATGATGGTCTTTTTACTCATAGTAAATTGTCTTACAGTAAAAACGGGCTATGTCATGATTAAATTATTTGGTTTTGATATTTATAGCGATGCGATATTCAATACTTTATTTATTGTGGTTAGATTGTTACTAATGGTAAATGTCACAACAACTCTTACTGCTACTACTAAACCATTAGATTTAACTTTGGGTATTGAACAATTATTATCTCCTTTAAAGGTATTTCATTTCCCATATCATGAAGTTGCAATGATGATTTCTATTGCCTTAAGATTTATTCCAACTATTATTGAGGAAACAATCAGAATTATGAATTCACAAAAATCAAGGGGGGTTGATTTTGATGAAGGCAAATTCAGTGAAAAGATTAATGCGATATTATCTTTGATTATTCCTTTGTTCACAGTAGCTTTTCAAAGAGCCTATGAATTAGCTGATGCCATGGAAGCAAGAGGCTATGTTCCTGATAAAGAAAGAACTAGATATCATGTGTTGAAGTATACTTTTAAGGATTTTGTTTTCATTTTTGCTTCAGCTATTATGCTTACATTATCGATTTTATCTAAAATATATTTATGAGATATAAAGTAACATTAGCTTACAATGGCAATAATTATGTTGGCTTTCAATCGCAGATAAATGGCTTAGCTATTCAAGATGTGATCGAAAAAGCCCTAAAAATTATTTTTAAAGAAGATATTAGAATAATCATGGCCTCTAGAACGGATAAAGGTGTTCACGCTAAGGGACAAGTTATTCATTTTGATAGTGAAAAATTAATGGATGCTTATAAACTTAAGGGTTCCATTAACGCTTTAACGCCAAGGGATATTCATGTAATTAAGGTGGAACATGTAAGCGATGATTTTCATTGTCGTTTTAATGTAAAGAAGAAAACCTATGAATATTTAATTAATATTGGTGAATATGATGTATTTTTAGATGGCTTTGCTTATCAATGCTTTTATAAATTAGACATTGAAAAAATGAAAGAGGGTGCTTCTTTGTTTTTGGGGACACATGATTTTTCTTCTTTTAATACTACTCCTTATGAAGATAAGATTGATCAAACTAGAACCATTTATGAATTTAAAATAATTAAAAATAAGAATATGCTTAAAATTAGAGTTACTGGCGATGGTTTTTTAAGGAATATGGTTAGAATTATGGTTGGTACTTTAATTGATTTAGGTAGAAATCAAAAAAGTATAGAGGATATTAAGAATATGCTTAATAATCCTAATAAAAATACAAAAAGATACAATATCACCGGAAGTGGATTGTATCTTATTAAAATATATTATTAAATTAATTCAAAACTTATTTCGCCATTGCCATTTTTTACTTTAACATTTGCGATAGCGCCATTTATTATAGTGAAAGTGGGACGAGTATGACCTATATCCATTTTGCTTATATATGGTATATCATCTAGGGCTTTTTTGTATGCTTGGCTATAATCGGTTATATATTCACTGTTTTCGGTATTTGGAAAAGCTACACGGCCAAATAGTATAGCTTTGGTATTTCTAAAATAGCCGGCATTTTTAAATTGTAATAAAGTCAAATACATATCAAATGCGCTTAGGGCAAAGTTATCAAAATACCAGATAATACCATCTTCTTGATACTTATCAATAAAGTTATTTACATAATCATATTTTGTACCAATTATTTTGGCTATGCAATCAATACAACCACCAATTATTCTTCCTTTTGTTTCTATTTCATTTAGATAGTAAACATCATGATATATTTCATTACCTTTTATCTTGTCGATAAAAGTTTGATATTTTGAAAAAGAATGTTGTTTGATAATATTACCTTTTAGAATTTCTAAATTAGCTTTTTCACTTTCCTCGTCATAATATGAACCACCATTAAATCCATAAAGGGTGGCGATATCGAGCATTGTAGTAACTGGAAATAGTAGATTTGTTGGGTCACTAGCTCCCATTAACCATTTTGGATGTTCCTTGATATGTTCATAGTTAATATAGGGCAAGGTTTCAATTTGTCCATCACCTCCAGCAGCACACATTATCATTTTTACTTTTTTATCCATTACTAATTCATCTAATTCTTTAGCTCTAATAGATGGAGTGTTGCTTACTAAAGCGTTATTTCTTACGCTATCAGTTTCTTTTATTCGGTAGTCTTTTAAAAGAATATCAAGTGATTTTTGATAATCATCTAGTTTCTTGCCAACTCCCGCACTAAGGGCAGTGATTCCGATTGTGTCGTTTTTGTTTAAAAAGTTTGGATATATCATAGTTAAAATTATATAATTTATTTAACAAACGGAGAACAATATGAAATATGTAATGGCACTTGATCAGGGGACTACTAGCTCCCGTTGTATCATTTTTGACAAACTCGGCAATATGGTGTCCGTGGCTCAAAAAGAATTTACGCAATTTTATCCAAAGCCTGCTTGGGTTGAACATGATGGCAAGGAAATTTTTCAATCTATTTTAGATGTATCAAGGCTTGCGCTTAAGCATGGTAGAATCGATCCTTGTGATATTGTTTCGATTGGTATTACTAACCAAAGAGAGACAACTATTATTTGGGATAAAAAGACCGGTGAACCTATTTATAATGCAATTGTTTGGCAATGTAGAAGAACTAGCGATATTATTGATGATTTAATTAAAAAAGGTTATAGCGATTATATAAGAAATAAGACGGGTCTAGTACCAGATGCTTATTTTTCAGCTAGTAAAATAAAGTGGATTTTAGATAATGTAGATGGAGCGCGTGATAGAGCTAATAAAGGAGAGCTTTTATTTGGCACTGTTGATACATGGCTAATATATAATTTAACCGGTAAAAAAGTACATGCGACTGACTATAGTAATGCTTCTAGAACTATGCTATTTAATATCAAGGAACTTAAATGGGATGAAGATTTGTTAAAACTTTTTGATATTCCAGCAAATATGCTTCCTGAAGTTCATCCTTCTAGTTACGTATTTGGTAAAACGGCAAAAGAGATGTTTGGTGAAGAAATAAGCATCGGTGGTGCAGCTGGTGATCAACAGTGTGCTTTGTTTGGCCAATGTTGTTTTAATGAAGGTGACATGAAAAACACCTATGGAACAGGCTGTTTCCTACTTATGAACACTGGCGAAAATATGGTTTTATCAAATAATGGTCTACTTAGTACAATTGCAGCAAGTAGAAGCGATAAGGTTAGCTATTGTTTAGAAGGTTCTATATTTATAGGCGGAGCTGCCATTAGCTGGCTTAAAGATGAATTAAAAGTGATCAATTCTAGTAGAGATAGTGAAACAGTGGCAAGTGAGGTAAATGATTGCGAGGGTGCTTATGTTGTGCCAGCTTTTACAGGTTTAGGCGCTCCATATTGGTCACAAAGGTCAAGAGGTACTATCGTGGGTATAACTAGAGGCTTTAATCGAAACCATTTAGTTAGGGCAACACTTGAGTCTATTGCTTATGAAACTTATGATATTGTAAAAGCTATGGAAGAGGATACTGGTGTTAAAATAAGAGAACTTAAGGTAGATGGTGGCGCTAGTGGCAATAATCTATTAATGCAATTTCAAGCTGATTTATTAAACGCCAAAGTATATCGTCCAGAATGCTTAGAGACAACAGCGCTTGGTGCGGCTTATTTAGCTGGTCTTGCGGTCGATTTTTATAAGGATGAAGATGAAATTAAATACAATTGGTCGATTAATAAGAGTTTTTCTCCTTTAATGAGTGATGATGTTAGAAAAGAAAAAATTAAAGGATGGGAAAAGGCAGTTGATACAGCTTTATATTGGGCTGATAAAGAGTAAGTGGTTATTACCACTTTTCTTTTCTAGAATGTTACAATATACACGTTTGGAGGATTTATGAATACACCTTTAGCTTTAGCGTTTTTATTTTTTGTGGGTGCCTTACTTGGCTATGGGCTAGAATTTTTATTTAGAAATTTAATTAGCCATTCTGGGCCAAGGGGTAAATATTTTATTAATCCTGGTTTTTGTAAAGGACCATATTTACCAATATATGGAGTTGGTCTTGTGGTGATGTTTGTTATTACGTATTTAGTTACTACATATATCGAAAACCCACCAGTAGTTGTAGTGATTATTGGAATTACTATTTCTATGACCTTGATTGAATTTATTGGCGGTGTTTTTCTTCTTAAAGTAATGAATATGCGTCTTTGGGATTATCGAGATAGATGGGGCAATGTAATGGGTGTTATTTGTCCTTTGTTTTCTTTCTTTTGGGGACTTATTGGAGCCATCTATTATTTGTTGATTCATCCTTTAGCAATCGATGGCATTGTTTGGCTTTCAAATAATTTAGCCTTTTCTTTCTTTGTTGGATTCTTCTTTGGCATCTTTATTATTGATGATGTTGTTTCAACTAAGGATGCAATAGATATTAAACATTTTGGTGATGTTAATGGTATTGTTGTAAGGTATGAAGAATTAAAAGATGTACTTACTAAAAAACGTCTTGAGGCTACTGAAAAAATTAAGTTCTTTAATCCAGTTAAGATTGACAATATGTCTATAAAGGATACTTTGGAGAAGTATAGCGAAATTTTGGAAAATAAGGCTGACGCTTTTAAAAGTAGAAGAATTAAAAGAAAAAAATAATCACATAATTTTCCACAAATTATCCATATCTACTTCACATTGATTGTTTATTATTAAGTTGTAAAGTTAATAAGGCTTTACAATATCTCCCCCCCTTTTTATATAGATATATTAAAGAAAGACTACAATTGTAGCCTTTCTTTATTTATAATATTTATGAGGTTTATATTTATGAAAAATGAAGTAAAGTGTTATCGTTGTGGAACACAAATTAATTTAACAAGTAAGACATTGGGGGAGGAAATTACTTGCCCACATTGCCAAGGAAAGATGACTTTAGATAAGAAGAGCAATAGATGGTATAAAGTATATCGTTATGGCTTTTCTATTTTATTGTCTTTAATACTGGTAATGTTGTTATTCTTGTTTACCACTAATTTAATTATCTTGGTTATGGCATGTATTCTAATATCTTTCTTTATTAGTTCGGTATCTGATAAAGTTGGATTGTGGCTGGCTTTTAAGACGGTTGGTTTGTCTTATGAACATGTGCAAACGGAAAAAGAACTTAGAAAACAAAATAAAAAATAAGAGGATTGTTGTAAAATGACTATTTCAACAGTCCTTTTCTTTTGAATGTGAAATATTTACTTTTTTGCAATCTTGTTTATTATGCTAAAATTATGTAAAGAGTTGTTAAACTCTTGGTAATTTTTACGAAAGGATAAAGAGAAAAATGAAAAAGTTACTAAACGTATTGTTAGCTTTCTTCATGGTATTTGCACTAGTTGGCTGCTCTAGCTCAAATAGTGATAGTACTACAGATAGCGACACAAGTGATGCAACTGAAAATTCTGATGGTTACAGAGTAGCAGTTGTTACTGATGTTGGACAATTAAACGATGGTGGTTTCAACCAAGGTACTTATGAAGGTGCTGTTGCTTTCGCTGAAGCAAATGGTCTTTCTTACAAGTACTACCAACCAGCAAACGGTTCTGATGCAACTGATGATGATAGAATCGCTGCTATGAGACAAGCTGTTGAAGGCGGTGCTGCTGTAGTTGTTACTCCTGGTTACTTACAAGCTACTGCACTTGAAACAGTTGCTAAAGAAAACCCTAGTGTTCAATTCGTTTTCGTTGATGGTTGGGCTCTTGGTCTAGAAAATGTTACTGCTATTTCTTACCATGAAGAAGAATCTGGTTTCTTCGCTGGTTATGCTGCAGTTAAAGATGGTTACACTAACTTAGGTGGTACTTTCGGTGGTGCTGGTACTAATGCTGCATGTAACAGATTCGCATATGGTTATGTACAAGGTATTGAAGCTGCTGCTGCTGAACTTGGCACAACAGTTGATGTAACTATGTCATTCTTATATGGTGGTTCATTCTCATCTTCTACTGAACTTCAAACTCAAATTTCTGGTTGGTACAATAGTGGTGTTCAAGTAGTATTCTCATGTGGTGGTTCTATGCTTCAATCTGTAAAGGCTGCTGCTGCTGAAACTGCTGATGGCAAGATTATTGGTGTTGACGTTGACCAAGCTAACGAATCAGATAGAGTTATCACTTCTGCTGTTAAGGGCTTAAGCGAATCAGTTCAATTAGTTCTTGGCGAATGGCATAATGGCGAATGGGAAGAAAAACTAGCTGACAAGTTATCTAACTTAGGTGTTGCTGATAACGCTACTGGTCTTCCTACTGCTGAATCTTCTTGGAGATTCAATACATTCACTGTTGAAGAATATGAAGAAATTAAGGCTAAAGTTGCAAGTGGTGAAATCGTAATCAGTTCTGATTGCGCTGATCTATCTACTGCTGATGGCTGGGCTGCTTTACAAGCTGAATGTACTCATATTAATTTAAATCTTGAATATTAATTAATTGAAGACCATTTTAGAAGGCACCCTTTTAGGGTGTCTTCTTTTATAAGATATAGATAAGGAGAAAGTTTATGGAAGATAATTGCGTAATTGAAATGCGCCATATCACAAAAGTCTTCCCGGGTATTATCGCCAACGATGATATTAATCTTGGCCTTAGAAAAGGGGAAATTCATGCCTTATTAGGCGAAAATGGAGCTGGCAAATCAACTTTGATGTCAGTCCTATTTGGACTATATCGTCCAGAAGAAGGAGAAATATTATATAACGGTAAACACGTAGAAATAACTGATCCAAATGTTGCTACTTCTCTTGGCATCGGTATGGTTCACCAACATTTTAAATTGGTAGAATGTTTCACTGTCTTAGACAACATCATTCTTGGATGTGAAGATTCTAAGATGGGCTTTGTTGAAAAGAAGAAGGCTAGAGAAAAAGTATTAAAGCTATCAAATACTTATGGTTTACACGTTGATGTTGATGCTAAGATATCTGACATTACTGTCGGTATGCAACAAAGAACAGAAATCCTTAAGATGCTTTATAGGGACAACGACATTTTAATTTTCGATGAGCCTACTGCTGTTTTGACTCCTCAAGAGATTGATGAATTAATGCAAATTATGAAAAATCTTAAGAAAGAGGGCAAGTCAATCTTATTTATATCTCATAAATTAAATGAAATTATGGCTATTTCTGATCGTTGTACAGTACTTAGAAAAGGTAAGTGTATTGGTACGGTTGATATTAAAGACACAACTAAGGAAGACTTATCTAGTATGATGGTTGGCCGTAATGTTAAATTTTCAGTTGATAAAAAGAAGGCTGAACCAAAGGATGTTGTGCTTGATATAGAGAATTTAGTTGTAAAGTCTCATACGCATAAAAAGAATGCGGTGAACAATGTTTCTATCAAAGTTAGATCTGGTGAAATAGTATGTATTGCTGGTATTGATGGTAATGGTCAAACTGAATTTGTTCAAGCTATTACTGGTCTTGATAAAGTTGAATCAGGAAAAGTTTTATATAAGGGTGAAGATATAACCCATAAGTCTATACATTATAAGAATACTCATGGTTTATCACATATTCCTGAAGATAGACATAAACATGGTTTAGTTCTAGATTATACTTTGGAACAAAATTTAGTTTTGCAAAGATATTTTGAACCAGAATTCCAAAAGAATGGTTTTATTCGCTTTGATAAAGTAAGAGAATATGCTAATAAACTGATTGATGAATATGATGTAAGAAGTGGCCAAGGTCCTATTACAATTGCTCGTTCAATGTCTGGTGGTAACCAACAAAAAGCAATCTGTGCTAGAGAAATGGATAGGGAACATGAACTTCTAATTGCGGTTCAGCCTACAAGAGGCTTGGATGTCGGTGCAATTGAGGGCATTCATTCTAAGATTGTTAAGAAAAGAGATAATGGCGATGCGGTTTTACTTGTTTCATTAGAACTTGATGAGGTAATGGATTTATCAGATAGAATCTATGTAATGTATGAGGGTGAGATTGTTGGCGAATTAGACCCTAAGAAGATTACAGTTCAAGAGTTAGGCTTATACATGTCTGGTGCTAAAAGAGATAATGTAGCTAAGGAGGATAAATAATGAGTGAAAAGAAAGATTCAAAGTTTAAAAAACTTTTAAAGAGTGATGGTTTTAAATCATTATTATCTTCTATTATTTCTATTTTAATTGGTATCTTTGTTGGCTTTATTGCCATGGTTATCATTACTTTTATCAGTCCTAATAATACTTTAAGTGATGCGTTTGGTGGCTTGAAGATTATGTTTTCAGGACCGTTCTCATCAAATATTACTAAGTATGTATTATCTAATACCGGTAATATGATTTTCTATGCTGTGCCACTAATTTTTACTGGTTTATCAGTTGCGATTGCATACAAGACTGGTTTGTTCAATATTGGTGCACCTGGACAATATATCATGGGTACTATTGGTGCTTTACTTGTTGCCTTATATATTCCTACTACAAGTAGAATAGGTGGTATTGTTGTTTGGTTCTTGGCTCTTTTAGCTGGTGCTTTGCTTGGTGCTTTATGGGGTATGATTCCAGGCTTATTAAAGGCTTTCTTTAATATTAACGAAGTAATCATTTGTATTATGACAAACTGGATTGCTGCTAATATTTCTTCTTGGTTATTCAAATATACTACAGCTATTCAATCTACTGAAAATACAAAGGGTGGCTTTTTAGCCAAGGTAACCAATAACTATACGCCTAAGATGGGATTGGATAAGATTTTCCCTAGTTCATTAATTGATGGCGGTATTATAATTGCGATTATTGTTGCGATTGTAATCTATATTATTATGAATAAGACAGTATTTGGCTATGAGCTTAAGGCTTGCGGTGCGAACAAAGATGCAGCAAAATATGCTGGACTAAGCGAAAAACGTAATATCGTTATTTCTATTGCGATTGCTGGTGCTTTAGCTGGCATGGGCGCTGCACTATATTATTTAAATCCTGGCATTGAATATAAATATGTATCACAATATTCTGGACTTCCTTCATATGGCTTTAATGGTATTGCGAGTGCTTTCTTAGCTAACTGTAATCCTATTGGCATTATCTTCTCTTCATTGTTGATTAGATATTTAAATGCTGGTGGCGACTACCTTGTTAAGGTTGGCTTTAATAGATATGTAGCTGATGTAGTTGTTGCGGTAATTATTTATATGGCTGGTTTTACAAGAATAATCAAGGAAGCTATTACTAATATTTCTAAAAAGAAGGACAAGCGTATGCTTGATCAAAGATATAACACAGAAGTTGTTTTAGACAAAAAGGAGGGTAAATAATCATGAGTAATTTTATTCTAATTTTGCAAAAAACAATGATTTATGCAACACCATTATTGATTGTTGCATTGGCTGGATGTTTCGCTGAAAGATCTGGTATTATCAACTTAGCTTTGGAAGGCGAAATGATATTTGGTGCTTTCATTGGTGCTCTATTTGTTAATTCATGGCAAGTTGCCGGTACATTTGCAAATAATCAACAATTGATGTTTGTATTAGCTTTACTTATTTCGGGTATCGCTGGTGCGTTGTTCTCATTACTTTTATCTTTTGCTGCAATCAAACTAAAGGTAGATCAAACAATTGCTGGTACAGCACTTAATATGCTTGCTCCTGCAATCATGCTTACTGTTTGCCTTGTATTCTTTAATCAAGAAAAACTAGTTATGAACCCAATGCCTGAATACGTAATTCTTCATAGTGGTGATATGAATCCAATTTATGAAATATTCTTTAATAAGGCTTATATTTCTACCTACATCGTATTTGCACTTTATGTAGTATTATCTATTTGGCTATATAAATCAAAGACTGGTACACATTTAAGAGCTTGTGGTGAACATCCTCAAGCAGCTGATAGTGTTGGTATCAATGTTTATAAGATGAGATATCTTGGTACAACAATTTCTGGTTTCTTAGCTGGTATAGGCGGTTATGCTTATATCGCTACTGTATCAGCTGGTACTGCTGAGTCTGGTGTTGGTGGTATGGGTTTCCTTGCCTTAGCAATCATGATTTTTGGTAACTGGAATCCAGTTGGCATTTTCTTTGGATCATTATTATTTGGTTTTCTAAAGTGCATTGGCCCTCTAGCTAACCAAGTATCATTCTTAAGCAATTTGGGATTAGATATTTATTTCTACAATATTATTCCATTCTTGATTGTAATTATTGTATTAATAATCTCAAGGAATAAATCCGGATGTCCTAAAGCCGAAGGCATTCCTTACGATAAAGGACAAAGATAAAATGGACGTAGAACTTAGGTTCTACGTTTTTTAAAGGGGGTATAAAATGGGGGTTTCTAAATAATCCTGTGGTCTAGCCTATAAATACTTGTGGTTGACCCTATAAATTTATTGTGGTTTGTCTATAGCGTTATTGTGGCTTAGCTATAACATTTACGTGGATTATATAACTTTGTATTTAAGAATCATTTATTGGATAAATATTCCGTAGATGATTCTTTTTATTTATGATTATTTGCTTTAAAGCCGCTTCAACAAAATAATCAGACCGTTTCAGCGGCTTTAAATATAGTGGGTAATGATAAAACAATGGTTTTTATAAACCACAACATGTTTATAGAATAACCACAATAGTGATAAAGGCAACTTAAAACCACAATTTTGTCATAGGTGCCACCACACCACAGATTTTGTTATATAGCCTAAAATGGAAATTAAAGAATGGTCATATGAAGAATATCCTTCTTTTGATGAAGAAATAGAAGGCACTATTAGATTAAAGACAACAGGTGATGAAAAGGGAACATACATATATTCTAATGTTGAATATGCATGTGTTGATAATGTTAAACTGCATTTACAAATAATTACACCTTTATCAAGAAATAGTAAAAACAATAATAAGTATCCTTGTTTAGTATATGTTCAAGGCTCAGCTTGGCTTAAACAGAATATCAATTCAAAATTAGGTATGTTATCAAGGATAGCGGAAAAGGGGTATGTTATTGCGGTAGTGGAATATCGTGATTCTAGTTTTGCCTTCTTTCCTTGTACGGCAATTGATACAAGAAATACGATTAGGTTTATGAAATTGCATTCTGTTGATTATAAAGTAGATGAAAATAAGCTATTTGTTGGTGGTGATTCCTCTGGAGGACATGCGGCTTTCTTTTCGCAAATCATAAACGATGATAATGAGAGTACAAATTTATATCCAAATATTAGTGGCGATGTAAGAGGAATTATATCTTTATATGGAGCCAATAGTTTAATGTTAGAGGATGGTATGCCAAGCACCATTAATCATCATTTACCTGATTCACCAGAAGGAAAAGAAATGGGTGGCGTTAATTTAAGAGAAAATATTGAACTATGTAAAAAGATGTCGGTAGAATGCAATATTAATAAAGATATTAAACTACCTCCTGTTTTAATGTTTCATGGAACAAAAGATAGAACTATTAATCCTAAGGTGAGTGTTCTTGTTTATAACAAGTTAAAAGAATGCGGTAAGGATGTAAAACTATATTTTTTACAAGGAGCTGATCATGGCGGCAGTGAATTTTGGAACAATGAAATACAAGATATAATTATTGATTTTATTAATAAAAATTAGGTTAATAATGGTTATTGCAATCTTTTCTTATTTGTATTTTGGTATAATTAAAAAGTAGGTTATGCGAGATTGTTATTTAATTTAAAAGATAATAAAAATATATAACAAATCTTTTTTTGCGCGATAGAAAGGAGGTAATAATGGAAAAATATGTTGTAGGAATTGGGGCTACCAATGTTGATTTATATTGCAAGTCTAATATTGAAATAAGAGAACATTTTGATCATCCTAGTACTATCCGTTATACTTCTGGTGGTGTTACTAGAAATATATTAGAGAATATTACCAAACTTGGTTTAAAGTGTAAATTATTAACGGCTGTAGGTAAGGATATTTATGGCCACTATTTGCTTGAAAAAACAGCTGAAGAGGGCATTGACAATAAGGATATCGCAATTATTAAAGGTGGAAGAACGGGACTTTTTGTTCAAGTTATGGATAGTAATAACGATATGCATTTGGCAATGTGCGATATGGGCGTTCTAAAGCATATTAATGTTGACTATATAAAGAAAAAGGCAAAAGCATTTAAAAACGCTAGTGCTATTGTTTTAGATCCATCATTGGATAATGAAGTATTAGAATATATCTTTAATAATTATAAAGATGTTCCTATCTTCTTAGATCCAATATCGGATATGTATGCTGAAAAAATTAAGCCATATTTAAAACATATTTATTGTATTAAGCCTAATAAGAGCGAACTAGGCGTTTTAGCTGGCATTAAAATCGAAAATCATGATGATTTATTAAAGGCTTATAAGATTGTTTTAAATGAGGGTGTAAAGAAGATATATGTTTCTCTTGGCAAGGATGGTTGTATGTATAACGATGAAAATAACGTTGTCTATACAAGAAAATTCAAAGAAGTTGAACATGTAGTTAATGCATCTGGAGCAGGTGATAGTTTTTTTGCGGCTATTATTTATAGTTTTGTAAACAATGTTAGTTTAGATGATACAATAAACAATGCATTGGGTGCCGGGATTGCCGCTATAATTTGTGAAGAGACAATTAACCCTAAGATGTCGATTAGATTACTTAAAAAGATTATAAAGGAGAATAAATAAATGGATTACAAAGATTATTTAAGTATTACACCAGAAGTAAGTGAAGCACTTGCATCTGGTAAACCAGTTGTTGCACTAGAAAGTACAATTCTTTCTCATGGTATGCCTTATCCTGAGAATTTAGAGTTCGCTCATAAGGTAGAGGAAATCGTTAGAAGTGAAGGTGCTATTCCTGCTACTACAGCTATTATTGATGGAAAATTAAAAGTTGGTCTTAATGCTGAAGAAGTAGAAATTATGTGCAAGGCTGAAAATGTTGGCAAAGTTAGTAGAAGAGATGTTGCTGTATACTTGGCAACAGGTCAAACAGGCGCAACTACTGTTGCTACTACGATGCTTATTGCTTCATTAGCCGGCATTAAAGTATTTGCTACTGGCGGTATTGGTGGTGTACACAGAGGTGCTGAAAAAACTATGGATATTTCTGCTGATTTACAAGAACTTGCAAATACTCCAGTATTTGTAGTTTGTGCTGGTTGCAAATCAATTCTTGATATCGGCTTAACTCTTGAATACCTTGAAACATATGGTGTACCAGTTCTTGGCTATAAGACAGAAAACTTCCCAGCTTTCTATTGCCGTGAATCAGGCTTTGGCGTTGACTATAAAGTAAATAACGCTGCTGAAGCTGCTAAGATTATTAAAACTAAAGTTGATTTAGGCTTAAAGGGAGGCGGTTTAATTGCTAACCCTATTCCTGAAGAATATGGTATGGATTCTAAGGAAATGGATGTAATTATTCAAAAAGCTTTAGATAGTGCTAAAGCTGATCATATCCATGGTAAAGCTACTACACCTTATCTATTAGCTCATATTAAAGATTATACTGAAGGAAGAAGCTTAGCTAGTAACTTACAACTTGCATACAACAACGCAAAGGTTGCAAGCCAAATCGCTGTTGAATTAGCTAAATTAGGTTAATTAATATACTACAAAGACTAGATGCTAAAATCTAGTTTTTGTTTGCCTTGTTTTATGTAATATAATTGATAAGATGATTAAGAAAATTCTATGGTATATAAACGATTTTTTCACTAAAATGAGTGAACATCGTATAGGAACATACTCGGCAGCAAGTGCCTATTTTGTTTTTATTTGCCTTATTCCTTTTCTTACTATTCTTATTTATTTAATTCCCTATACTTCAATTAGTTCTGATAATTTAACAATGATTGTTGAAACGGTATTCCCATCATATTCTTATAGTTTGTCCAATAGTATTATTGATGAGATATATTCTAATTCATCAGCTGTATTGCCAATTTCAATTATTGTGATGTTTTGGACAGCATCTAAAACAATGGTTTCTATTAGAAACGGCTTAAATGATATCAATGATTTTTATGAAAGAAAGAATTTTCTTTTAGTAAGATTGATTGCTACATTGTATACAGTGTTGGCTATAATTGTTATATTTATTATTTCTTTGTTTTCAATCTTTGGTGGTAAACTGCATAGTTTTCTTTATAAATATAATTTACCAGTTATTAAAATAATGGAAGTGGCAATAGACTATCATCTGTTAATAACTCTTATAAGTTACTTCTTTATTTTCTTAGTACTGTATGCTTTCTTGCCAGCCAAAAATAATAAAATCAAAGATGTATTACCAGGTGCAATCTTTTCTACTTTGGTTTGCCAATTGTTTTCTAAATTATTTAATTTTGTTATTAATAATTATCTTAGTTTTTCGATGTATGGTTCTTTGGCAACGATCGTTGTAATTATGATATATTTTAATTTTTTCTTTTATTTCTTCTTTATAGGAGGATATTTGAATATATATTTGAAAAAGGAGACTAAAGATGAAATATAAGCTAATAATGTTTGATATGGATGGAACTTTGCTTCCAATGGATCAAGACGAATTTGTAAATGGCTATTTTTCTTTATTGTGTAAAAAGTTAATTGAATATATAAAACCCGATGATTTTGTGAAGGCTATTTGGAGTGGTGTAGCTGCTATGGGCAAAAGTAATGGTTTAATAACTAATCAAGAGGCTTTTTGGCAAGATTTTTGTTTAAAAACCAATACCGAAAGAAGTGTTATCGAACCTATTTGTGATGAATTTTATGGAAATGATTTTAAAAAAGCTAAAGCATTTACAGGTGACAATAAATTAGCTATTGACGCGATAAAACTAGCTCACAAGAAAGCTGAATATGTTGTATTGGCTACCAATCCTTTATTTCCTTTGGTTGCTCAAGAAACAAGACTGTCTTTTATTAATTTGAACAAAGATGATTTTGATTTTATTACAGCTTATGAAACACAGAGATATATTAAACCTGATACAAGATATTATATGGAAATATTAAAAAAATATAATGTAAGTCCTAATGAGTGCCTAATGATTGGCAATGATGAAAAAGAGGATGCCTATCCGTGTGTTCAATTAGGTATTGATTGTTATATTGTAAATGATTGTGAAATTAAATCTAAGGAGCATCCTTTTTCGGGTAAAAAGGGAAGTTTTGAAGAGATGCTTGAATTTTTAAAGGAGTTATGATGAAAGATAATAAGAGAAATTATCCTTTAATCACAATAAGTGAAAAAGGTGAAGATTTTATTGAAAGTGGTAACAATTGGGTTTATGAGAATGAAATTATTTCGATTTCTAAAGAACATAATAACGGTGATATAGTTGATGTTATTTCAAAGAAGGGTAAATATTTAGGAACGGGTTTTATTTCTGATTTATCAAAGATTAGAGTAAGAATATTTTCTAAAAATACTAATGATGTTTTTGATTATGATTTCTTTAAAAGAAGAATTAAATATGCTATAGAGTATCGCATGACGGTTTTGGGCGATATAACTTGTGGCCGTATGGTTTTTGGTGAGGCTGACGGTTTTCCAGGCTTAACAGTAGATAAATATAATGATGTTTTGGTCACTCAAATCACAACTATTGGTCTAGATATGCGCAAGGACATTATTTTTAAGGCCATGCTTGAAGTTTTTAAAGAATTTGAAGTAAAGATATCTGCTATCTTTGAGCGTAATGACGTCAATTCTAGAGCTCTTGACGGCTTAGAATTATATAAAGGTTATTATTATGCGGATGAGAGTTTTGATATAAATCAAAAGGAAACAATAATAAGTGAAAATAATGTGAAGTATTATGTTGATTATGTTGATGGTCAAAAAACCGGATATTTTTTAGATCAAAGATTTAATAGAGAACTAGTTGGAAAGATTGCTAAGGGTAAAAAGGTACTTGATTGTTTTACACACACTGGATCATTTGGTTTAAATTGTGCACTTAACGGTGCTAGTAAAGTAGTTTCGGTAGATGTCTCACCTTTAGCCATAGAACAATCAAAAAGAAATGCACAGCTAAATAATCTACAAGATAAAGTTGAATATGTAAGAGCTGATGTATTTGATTATTTGGATAAGGTAAAGAAAAGAGAATATGATTTAATAATTCTAGATCCACCTGCCTTTACTAAATCAAGATCGACTATTATGGCGGCCTTTAATGGCTATAAACGTATTAATTCTAAGGCTATGAACTTACTTGGAAAGGGTGGCTATCTTGTAACGTGTAGCTGTTCACATTTTATGAATGAGGATTTGTTTGTTAAGATGTTGCTTGAAGCCGCTAAAGAAAATAATATGGTATTAAAGCAAATATCTTACACTCAACAAGGTAAGGACCATCCTATATTGTTGAGCTCAAATCAAACTGATTATTTAAAATTTTATATATTACAGCTAATGTAAGGGGGTATCTAAGGATACCTTTTTTCATAATAAAAAGGACTTTTCAGTCCTTGATATTATTTATTGTTTCTATAGAAACGCATGTTATCGTAGTATTTATTTACGATACCATTGAATTCTTCCCAAAGAGTATCTTCGTTTTCCTTGCCAGCAGAACCAACAGCCTTCCACTTATTTCTAAGTTCTTTCATAGCGTTGATTTCTTCTTCAGAAAATTCAGATCTTGCTAGATTTAATTTAGCTTCAGCAATGATAGCTTTCTTTTCTTCAACTCTAGCAGCGAAAGTTTCCTTCATGTTCTTATAGTATTCTTTTCTATTCTTATAGAAAATCTTTCTTTGTTCAGAGAACTTATTCCATAGTTCATCTTCATATTCTTTGCCAGCATGGCCTGCAGCTTTCCATTTTTCCATAAGCTCATCCATCTTAGCATTAATATCTTTGAAGCTTTCTAACTTATTAGCTTCAATAGCTTCTTCAATAAGCTTTTCTTTTTCTTCTTTACTCTTAGCAAAAGATTCTTTTAGTTCTTCGTAATGAGCCTTCTTATTTTCAAAGAATTCGTCTCTAACAGTTCTAAATTCATTCCAAAGCTCATCATCTTTTTCTTTATTTCCACATCTACCAGCAGCTTTCCACTTATCCATAAGTTCAGCCATCTTAGCAGAAGCTTCTTTATAATTCTTTGTAGAAACTTCTTTAGCTTCTTTAATAATAGCAGTTTTTGCTTCTTCTACTGATTGGCTTAGTGCGCCTGCTTTACTACTAATACCAGCCATCAATTTATCGAACTCATCATTTAGCTCTTTTTCGGCAAGAGATTCGTCTTCGCTACTAGCTCTTCTCCATTTTTTCTTTAATTCATTTACTTCACCGAATGTAGCATTTTCAGCCTTTTCAGCAAGTTCTTTAGCCTTAGCTACTAACTCGTTCTTTAATTCAATTCCTTTTTCGTTCATATTCTACCCTCTTATCGATTATTATATTATTTTTTTGTCTAGTTTAAAAGATGTAAATTGTTAAAATTTTCATAAGCTTTTTCACTAACTTTCAAAATAATTAATTATTGTCGTATACACTAGATTTGGCAATTCATTAAAACAATATGGTTTCTCCATTCTTTCGATATATGTATGCCCATCAAAACCAAATGTTCCAATATTAACAGTTGGCATTTCAATTTGTTTAATTTTTTCATATGGATACTCATAACGATATTTATAATATGGACAATTAGCTAACATTGCTTCAATATCTTTTTGTTTATGCACACATGACAAATAGCTCATATCTGAGATATAAGGATAAAAATCACTTACTTTAATATCATAAGTTGATTCGTTATTAATCATTTCAGCGCTCTTGTATACAGCGTTTCTTAATTTTTTATCTTTAGTTTCAATGTTTGAATAGAATGTTGAACCAAAATAAACAATTAACATTGGCTTTTTTAGTTCATAAAATTCATAAGCTTTTAAAACTAGTTTGTAACCATATTCTCTGATATCGATATTAGGGTTATCCTTAACTAATTTTTTTGCATAGGTATTTATACTTTCTTCATAATTAGGATTAGTTTTCTTTAAATATGCATCAAATTCTTCAAATGTTAATACATTTGCTTCATAAGGCAATTTTTCATATTTTAAGCTATTGTTTGTGCAATATTTCTTATAGTTACTATTTAATAAGGCGATTGTTTCCTTGAAACTTTCTTTGGCTATCTTTATACAATTATTCATCACTTTAACAGGAGATGAAGTATATAGCATATAGTTAAAATATGCATAGGCACTTGATGCGGTTTGAACGGTATAAGTTTCTTTAAAATCGCTCTGTTTTAAGCAAATTGGAGGAACGCTAGTTTTATTATGTCCTTTATCAGCTAAATCAGCATTTAATGAGATATTTTTATTTAATATTGACAACAATAAACTTGGATCAAATCCTTTAAAAGGGGAGCCAACATGGCTTTCTTTTCCTATACATACAAAACTTGGTAGTAGTTTTCCAACTGTTCCTAAATACATAAAACGATCATTGTTTTCTGATACTGAATAATCGGTATTTATGCAGGCAACATATTTAAAATCTTCTTTTTCTTTTATCTTAATAAGCATATCTAAGGCACTTATAACGCCTTTAGAATCACCTTCTTCATCACATTCTGCTAAAAATAGCAAATTACCATTTAACTGTTCTAGATGCTTTGAAAAGTAATTGATGATTGTCATGTTAACAGCTACTCCACATTTCATATCAAGAGTACCTCTACCAAACATATATTTATCTGATTTGATATCATTTAGTACTTTTTCATCTAAAGTGAAATATTTTTTAAGTTCATCAACAATTTTATCGGGATTGCAGGCATATTTTTTAGCTTTGCCATAATCATCAATTTCAAC
>CAVFKJ010000067.1:0-11562 GCA_963623125.1 Clostridium sp. CAG:217 | reverse complement strand
GCCTTAGTATAGTGCTCGGTTTTAGCTAATACAGAAAAGTAATATATATAGTTTAGATTCATAGTTAATTTATATGTCTATTATATACAATCTATAGATACAATCTATAGATTTTTAAAAAAAAGTAAATTGTTAATAAAAAAACAACTTTTTATAATATCAATATAAATGGTTAATTAAATAAGGAGGAAAGTATGGGAGAATTTAATTCACTATTTCAACCATTGGAAGTAAGAAGATGCGTTATTCCTAACCGTATCGTTATGACACCAATGGGCACTAACTATGCAGAAGACTCTGGCCAAATGAGCGATATGCATATTAATTATTATAAGCAAAGAGCTGCAGGTGGTGCTGGTCTTATAATTGTTGAAAACGTTTGTGTTGACTATCCAAGCGGTTCAAACGGTACTACACAATTAAGACTTGATCAAGATTGCTATATGCCTGCTTTATACAGACTTACAGAAACAGTACATAAATATGGTACTAAGATTGCGGTTCAAATTAACCACGCTGGTGCTAGTGCTGTTGAATCTAGAATTGGTATGCAACCAGTTTCTGCAAGCAACCTTCCAAATAAGAAGGGTGGTGCTGCACCTCGTCCTTTAACAAAAGATGAAATCATGACTATTGTTAAAAGATATGGTGAAGCTGCAAAAAGAGCTGTTACAGCTAACTTTGATGCGGTAGAAATTCATTGTGGACATAGCTACTTAATTAGCCAATTCTTATCACCTCTTACAAATGATCGTACTGATGAATTTGGTGGAAGTGCTGAAAATCGTGCTAGATTTGCTTCACTAGTACTAAAGGAAGTTAGAGCTCAAGTTGGTCCATTCTTCCCAATTATTGTACGTATTTCAACTGATGAATTCTTAAAGGGTGGTAATACTCTAGAAGATTCATTAGAATTATTAGAATATTTCCAAGAAGAAGCTGATATCATTGATGCTTCTGCAGGTCTTGTTGATTCTATTCATTTACAAATCGATGCTAACTACTTAGAAGATGGCTGGAGAACTTATTTAGCTACTGCTGTTAAAGAAAAATTCAATAAGCCTGTTATCACTACTGGTAACATTAGAGATCCTAAGGTTGCAGCTGAAATCGTTGCAAGCGGTAAGGCTGACTTTATTGGTATGGGTAGACAATTTATTGCTGACCCTCAATGGCCAAATAAAGTAAAAGAAGGCAAAGTGGATGAAATTAGAAAATGTATCTCTTGTAACATCGGTTGTGCTGGTAACAGAATTGGTTTAAACCGTCCTATTAGATGTACAATCAACCCAAGCGTTGCGGATGGTGATGAATACAAGAAATTAAAAGTAAATAGACAAGTAAATGTTGTTGTTATTGGTGGTGGTACTGCTGGTCTTGAGGCTGCATGTAGCGCTGCAGAAGTTGGATGCAATACGTTCTTGATTGAAAAGAGCGATCATTTAGGTGGTCTAAGTGTTGAAATTTCGAAGATTCCTGAAAAGAAGAGATTAAGAGATTTCCCTAACTATCTAATTAATCGTGCTAAGAAGTTAAAGAACTTAATTATCTTTACAAATACAGAAGCTACAGTAGACTTTGTTAAGACATTAAAACCAGATTTCGTTGTTAACTCAACTGGTTCTACACCTTTACTTCCTCCTATTACTGGTTTAAGAGAAAATATTGATCATCCTCAAAGCAATGTTAAGGGTATTCTTGGCATGATCAATAATATCGACAATTATCCAGAAGACTTAGAAGGTAAGAAAGTTGTTGTTGTTGGTGGTGGTGCTGTTGGTCTTGACGTTGTAGAATTCTTCTCTAATCGTAAGGCTACTGTTTCAATCGTTGAAATGCTTCCAGTTGTTGGTAAGGACTTAGATATCGTTACTAAGGTTGGTACTTATGCAATGCTTGAAAAACACCATGTTAATGTATTAACTTCTACAGCTTTACAAGAAGTTGCTAAGGATCATTTCATTGTTAAGAGAAACGACAAGAATGAACAACTTGATTTCGATTATGGCTTTGTATGCTTAGGTATGCGTTCTTATTCACCTATTCTTAAAGATTTACAAGATGCTTTCGCAGACAGCGATGTTGAAGTATTAAATGTTGGTGATAGTGTTAGAGCTAGACGTATCATTGATGGTACACTTGAAGGGCGTAATATCGTTGAAGCATTAAAGATAAAGGGTTATTTAAAGTAAAAGGGAGATAAAAAATGGCTGAAAGAATAACTGGTCACACTGAACTTATTGGATTAATCGCATATCCAATCCGTCACTCATCTTCACCTAAGATGCATAATGAAGCATTTGCTAAACTTGGTTTAGACTATGCTTATCTTGCATTTGAAGTTGATAATGAAACATTAAAAGATACTGTAAAAGGTTTAAGAGCTATGAAGGTTAGAGGCTTCAATGTTTCTATGCCTAACAAGACAGTTATCGGCAAGTATCTTGATCATTTAACACCTGCTGCTGAACTTTGTGGTGCAGTAAATACAGTAGTTAATGATAATGGCGTTCTTACTGGTACTATTACTGATGGCGTTGGCTTTATGAGAGGCTTAGCTGATAATAAAGTTGATCCAATTGGCAAGAAGATGACTATCGTTGGTGCTGGTGGTGCTGCTACTGCTGTTGAAGTTCAAGCTGCTCTTGACGGTGTTGCTGAAATTTCAATCTTCAACATTCGTGATAAATTCTGGGAAAATGCTGAGGCTACAGTTGAAAAAATCAACGAAAAGACTCATTGCAAGGCTAAATTATTTGATTTAGAAGATAAGGAAGCTTTAAGAAAAGAAATTGAAGATTCATATATTCTTGTTAATGCTACTGGTATGGGTATGAAACCACTTGAAGGACAAACTTGGTTACCTGATACTTCTTATTTAAGAAAGAGCCTAGTTTGTGCTGATACTGTATATGCTCCTCCTAAGACTAAATTCTTAGAGATGGCTGAAAGTGTTGGTTGTAAGACTATTAATGGTTTCCCAATGATGTTATATCAAGGTGCTGCTGCCTTTAAGTTGTGGACTGGCCAAGATATGCCAATCGAACACATTAAAAAAGTAATGGGATTTGATTTCTAATTTAAATAAATAGGGGAGAAATAAATGAAAGACAAAAAATATTTGCCTGCTGTCATTGTTATGTACCTAAACTACTTCATCCATGGTGTTGGATGTTCAGTTTTAGGCCAAGCTGCAATCAAAGAATCTTTGGCTGCTAGCTGGGGTTGCGAAGCAATGGCTATTACAAAGATTTCGGCTGCACTTGGTTTAGGCCGTTTAATCGCTTTACCATTTGCTGGTCCACTTTCTGATAAGCTAGGCCGTAAGATTTCAATGGTAATTGGTGGCTTTAGTTATGCTATCTATCTAATTGGCTTAGCATTTGCATTTAACGCTGGTACAAATGGTGGTTACGCAATCGCTTATGTTTGTGCAATTATCGGTGGTATTGCTAACTCATTCTTAGATACTGGTATTTATCCAGCTGTTGCTGAATCTATTTCAAAAGCACCTGGTGTTGCTACTATGGGAATCAAGTTCTTTATCTCAATTAGCCAAATGTTATTACCATTCTTCTTAGGTGCTGCTGTTGCTACTACTGCAACTGGTGCTACAAGCTATAACACACTATTCTGGGTTTGCGGTATTGCTTTCGCAGTACTTGCTGTTTGTATCTTCTTCTGTCCACTTCCAGATTCTGGAAACGCAGAAAAGAAACAAGGCTTAATTGCTAGTATGAAGGAAGCACATTTCTCAATTGAAGCTATTGCTATGATTATGATTGGCTTTACTTGTACTGGTACTTTCCAATTATGGTTAAATTGTGCTCAAAACTATGCTAAGGATGTAGCTATGTGGGCTGATCCAAAGATTATGCAAACATTTTATTCAACTGGTACTTTAATTGCTTTAGTTGTAACTTCACTTTTAACTCGTAAGATTAAAGATGTTCGTTTCATTCTAGCTTATCCAGTTGTATGTCTTGTTACTTTAATCTTGGTGTTATTGTTCCCAAGTGAAACAATGTGTAAAGCTGGTGCCTTCTTAATTGGTTGGGCTGGTGCTGGTGGTTTACTACAAATCGCTACTTCAGTATGTAACATGATTTTCCCTAAGATTAAGGGTACTGTTACAGCACTTGTTATGATTGCTAGTTCATTATGTAACTATACATTATTAACTGCTGCAGGAAATATGACCGCCAAAGGCGTTATGATTATGAATATCGTTCTAACTGCTGTTGGTGTTCTTCTTGGTTTATATGTAAACCTAAGATATGAAAAATTAGTAAACAATAATAAATAACTAATTATTAAATTTTGTTAAAAATACGGTACTTAGTTACCGTATTTTTTTTAAAGATAGGATGTGAGATATTGAAAATTATACGATTTTTAGATGATAAGTTAGAAGAGATTATCCTAGTTACTTTGTTGTCTTTAATGGCAATAGTAATGGGTGTACAAGTTGTATGCCGTTATGTCTTTAACTATTCATTGACATGGAGTGAAGAATTAACTCGTTATATGTTTATTTGGTCAGCTTTTATTAGTATTAGCTATTGTATTAAAAGATGGATTTCAATTAAAGTTGATCAAGTAATTAAATTATTACCTAAAAAATGGTATGTTATAGCTCAATTATTTTTGAACGCTTTCTTATTTGTTCTATTCTTTTATTTGACTATACATGGCTACAAGTTCTTGTTACAATCAATTGCTTCAAAACAAACTAGCCCTGCTTTAGGTTTACCAATGCCATATGTTCAATGTGCTCCTTTTGTTGGCTTTGCTTTAGCTACCATTAGGTCATTTCAACAGATTTTCTTTGAAATCAACAACATTAAACATTTAATGAATCATGAGTCAATTGATAATGTTGACCCAAGGGAGGCAAGATAATGCACGCTTCTCTTGTATTTGTGGTCTTTGTAGTGTTATTACTATTATCAGTACCAGTATCAGCTACTTTGGCAATGGTATCTTTAACACCTACATTAATTGACCCTAACTTTACTATTTCAGCTGAATATGTAATTAGAGCGATGTTTGGTGGAATTGATTCTTTCCCACTTCTTGCAGTACCAATGTTTGTTTTATCAGGTATCTTAATGAGTAAGGGTGGTGTTAGTAAGAAACTATTTGATGTCTTTTCTTACTTTCTTGGCAAAAAAAGAGCTGGTATGCCTTGCGCGGTAATTATTACTTGTCTATTCTATGGGGCAATTAGTGGTAGTGCACCGGCTACAGTTGCGGCAGTTGGTTCAATGACTATTCCGCTATTAATTAAACTAGGCTACGATAAAACCTTTGTTACGGCCATTGTGGCAGTAGCTGGTGGGTTAGGAGTAATTATTCCACCATCGATTCCATTTATTTTATATGGTACAACATCGGGTACAAGCGTTGGCAAAATGTTTATGGCTGGTATCTTACCTGGAATCTTAATTGCTGCCTTACTTATGATTTATGCCTATATTCATTGCAAGCGCTTTGGTGAAGATAGAAATAAAATTAATGCGGAAGTTGATGCCTTACATCGTAAAGGCTTTAAAAGAGTATTTAAAGAAAGCTTCTGGGCACTTCTTACGCCAGTTATCATTTTAGGATGTATCTATTCGGGTATTGCTTCACCAACAGAGGCGGCTGTTATATCGGTTTTCTATTCTTTGATTATTTCGATGTTTGTTTATAAGACATTAAAATTAAAGGATTTATATGATGTACTTGTTGAATCGATAAAGACATTTGCACCAATTCTATTTATTTTAGCTAGTGCCGTTGCCTTCTCAAGAATTATTACTTTACTACAAGTACCAGAAATGGCAGCTAACTTTATCTTAAATACTGTACATGGTAAGGTTGCAGTACTTATTGTCATTAACTTATTGTTACTTGTTGTGGGTATGGTGATGGATACAAGCCCAGCTATCCTAATCCTTACACCAATCTTGCTTCCAATTGCGCAAAGTGTTGGGGTTGATGCAGTACAATTTGGCATTATCATGGTCGTTAACTTAGCTATTGGCTTTGTTACACCACCTATTGGAATCAACTTGTTTGTCGCAAGTTCTTTGACGGATATTCCAGTAATGAATATCGCTAAGAAGGCCTTACCATTAATTGGTTTCTTCTTTATTGCTTTAATGCTTATAACATTCATACCACAAATTTCTTTATTGTTGGTAAATTAGGAGGAATATGAAAAAGTTAATTACAATTATTACAACATTTTGTATTCTAATTTCTTGTAGTGCTTGTGTAGCTAAACAAGATAATCCAGTTGAAGGCTCTAAGTCTTTCCCATGGATTATTGCCAATGCTTCGCCAGAAGATACGGTAACGGGTATTTTTACTAACAAGTTTGTTGAAGAAATCGAAAGATTAAGTAATGGTGAAATAAGAATAAAAGCTTACCATAATAGTTCTATTGGCGGAGATAGAGAACTTGTGGAAAGCGTAATGTATGGTGAGATACCATTTGTTGTGCAAAATACCGCACCGCAGGTAAGTTTTATTCCCGAATTGGCGATATTTGATTTGCCTATGGCTTATACCAATATTGATGATTTAAGAGAAACTTTAGATGATGAAGATTTTATGAATCTTATCAATAAGGTTTATATGGATAAGGGTATAAGACTTTTGGCGATGTCTGATCAAAACTTTAGAGTTATGACTAGTAATAAGGATATCGAAACACTAGAAGACTTTAAGGGCCAAAAGATTCGTACTATGGAAAATAAGTATCACTTAGCTTTCTGGAAGGCTATTAAGGCTAATCCTACGCCAATGGCTTTCTCAGAGGTTTATATTGGCCTACAACAAGGTACTATTGATGCTCAAGAGAATCCTTATGAAGTAATCGTTTCGGGCAAGATTTATGAACAACAAGATTACATCATTAAAACTAATCACTTACCTCATTTACTTTCTTTAGTTATGAATGAAGAATTTTATGAGAAGTTAGATGATGATACCAAGGCTATTGTAAATCAAGCAGCTAAAAATGCTCGTGATTATTCTAGACAACAATGTGATGCGAGAGTAAGTGATAGACTTGAGATTATAAAAGAGAGTGGGACAAAAGAAGTTGAATTAAGCACTGAAGTTATTAAACAACTTCGTGATAGTTCAAGTGAAATTTATGAAGATATCAAACAACAGGTTGGCGAAGAGTTGTTTGAAGCTTATACTAAAAATATGAATAAGGAGAATTAATTAAATGAATACTGTAAAAATGCGTAATGTTGAATTTGGTGTTGGTGTACCAAAGATTTGTGTACCAATCGTTGGTAAAACTAAAGATGATATCTTAGGACAAGCTGAAGCTATTTTAGGTGTCCCTGCTGATATTATTGAGTGGCGTATGGATTGGTTTGAAGCTGTTGAAGATACCAGTGCTGTAGTAGAAATGGCAAAAGAATTAAGAGATATATTTAAGGATACTCCAGTACTTGCAACTTTCCGTTCTAAAAAAGAAGGTGGTGAAAGAGAAGTTTCAACTGAATACTATGTTAAATTAAATTGTGAAGTAGCTAAGAGTAAATATGTTGATGCGGTAGACGTTGAACTATTTACTGGCGATAAGGAAGTAGAAGAAATAGTTAAGACTGCTCATGAAAATGATGTTAAGGTTGTTATGAGTAACCACGATTTCTTCAAGACACCTAGCCAAGAAGAAATTGTAAATAGACTTTGTCTAATGCAAGAAAAGGGTGCTGATATTCCAAAGATTGCCGTTATGCCTACTTGCAAGAAAGATGTTTTAACTCTACTTTCTGCAACAAGAGAAATGTCAGAAGAAAAAGCTGATAGACCAATCATTACCATGTCTATGGCAGCTACTGGTGTTATTTCAAGATTATCAGGTGAAGTATTTGGCTCATGTTTGACATTTGGCGCTGCAAAACAAGCTAGTGCACCTGGTCAAATGGGCGTCAATGACTTAAAACTTGTTCTTGAAACATTACATAAGAGTTTATAATTTCTAAGGTATCATTAAGTTGATACCTTTTTTATTTGGAGGAGAACTTATGTATTTTGATTATCACTTACACTCTAACTTTTCTGATGATTCAACAGAAGAAATGGAAGAACATATTAAACAAGCTATCTTACTAGGGATAGAAGAAATGTGCTTTACTGAACACGTTGACTATGGAATCAAAAGAGATTTTGATGATCCAAGAGGCATTGAAGTACGCTATGAAGACTATCATGGTGAGAAAGTAAAAGTCGTTGAGTCAAATTGCGATTATCCCAATTATTTTAAAAAACTTCAGGAAATGAAGGGTAAATATAGTGACAAGATTGTAATTAAACAAGGATTAGAATTTGGTGTACAACATCATACAATTGATCAATATAATGCTTTGTTTAATAAATATGAAAATGAATTAGATTTTGTTTTATTTTCAATGCATCAAGTAAATGACTTACAATCTTGGAATCAAGAGGCTCAAAGAGGCAAGAGCCAAAAAGAATATAATGATGAGTACTATAATGAAATTCTAAGATGTATCAAAGAATTTAAACATTATTCAGTATTGGCTCATTTAGATTTAATGGTTAGATATGATTTAAATGGACCTTATCCATTTAAATATGAAGAAGATGTTATTAGAGAAATATTAAAGACGGCAATCGCAGATAATAAGGGTATAGAAGTAAATACTTCTAGTCATCGTTATCATTTAAAGGATACAACACCAAGCGTTGATATATTAAAGTTATATAAAAGTCTAGGTGGAAGAATAATTACCGTCGGTTCTGATGCCCATAATAAAAATGATTTAGGTGCTTATATTAAAAAAGCTTATAGTCTTTTAAAAGATTTAGGCTTTGAGTATGTATGCACCTTTGATAAAATGAAACCTATTTATCATCGTTTATAAAGTATAATGAAGACATGGATACTAAGGCGATAATATCAATCACTATTGAGCTTACTTGTACAATTTTATCTATTTTCATTTGGCTATTTTTGATATTACAGAAAAAGCGTAGCAATATTGATACCGATATTAGACGTATTATCTTTTTAGGTATCTTTTTACTATTTAATGATGCCTTGGCATATGCTAGTAAATATAATGTTTTTCCAAATACTTATTATCTTGTAAGAATAAGCAATTATTGTGTTTTTGCCATAAGCTATGTATTAGTTATTGCAATGGGCAAGTATTTCTATGATTATATAAAGCCTAATGATGATGAAAAGAAACTATTTAAAATCGTAAAAATATATGCCTATATATCTCTTGTAGTACTTACTGTTTCACAATTTACTAATTTCTATTATTATTTTGATGAAGCAAATGTTTACCATAGGACTAGCTATTATCCAATATGTCAAACAGTATCTATTTTGGCTGTTGTATCTTACGCTTATGTTCTTTTGAAGAATAAAAATAGAGTAGCTAAAAATGAATTTTATGCCGGCATTATCTATATTTTTGTACCGGCTTTATTTTCCGTTATACAAATCGCGATATATGGTTATCCTTTATTAAATATTGCCCTAGTAGTTACATCATGGGTATTATTCTTAGCTAGAGAAATTGATATTCGTAATCAATTAGAGGAGGCAATATCTTCTAAGGATGAGTTTTTAAGCAATATGTCCCATGATTTAAGGACACCTTTAAATGGCATTATAGGTATATTAGAAATTAATACTAATAATGAAGATAATAAAGAACTAGTAAGAGAGAATCGTAAGAAGGCCAAGGTAGCAGCTTCCCATTTACTTTCCTTATTAAATGATGTCTTAGAATTATCAAAACTAGATAGTAAGAATGTTAAACTTGCGGATGTTTCTTTTTCAATGAATGAATTATTGGATGATGTTTTAACCATATCTAGATTAAAGGGCGATGATTATCATATTCATGTATTAAGCGAATATAAGAAAGAAGACTTTGCGAGCGACTTATTATATGGTTCGCCATTACATGTTAAACAAATATTGCTTAATATTATTGATAATGCGATTAAATATAATAATGATGGTGGTAGTGTCTACTTTAAGGTTGATAACAACAAACTTAATGACGATAATGTAGAATTTACCTTTACAATTAAGGATACTGGTATAGGTATGTCAGAGAAGTATATGGAACATATCTTTGAACCATTCTCCCAAGAAAAAAGTGATGCACGCAGTATTTATAAGGGAACTGGACTTGGTATGTCTATTGTTAAGAATCTAGTTGATCTTATGCATGGTTCAATAATGGTAGAATCTAAGATAAATGAAGGAACAACTTTTACTGTTAAAATACCATTTAAAGTATCATATGAAGAATATGTAGAGGTTATAAAAGATACTAATGTTGATATAAGTGGTAAGAAGATTTTAGTAGTAGAAGATAATGAATTAAATAGAGAAATAGTTTCAACTTTATTAAAAGATAAGGGAGCTATTGTTTATGAGGCTAAAGATGGCCTAGAAGCCTTAAATATTTTTAAAGAGTCTAAAGAAAATGAATTTGATATTATCTTAATGGATGTTATGATGCCAGTTATGGATGGATACAAGGCGACAAAAGAAATAAGAAAATTAGATAGAAAAGATAGTTCTATTCCCATTATCGCTTTAACAGCTAATGCGTTTTTAGAAGATGCACTTAAGACTAAAGAAGCGGGAATGGATAATCATTTATCAAAGCCATTTAAGATTGATGAATTATCAATACTAATTAATAAGTATAGTAAGGAGAAACATGGGACAAATTAGAATTACTGGTAGCGCAAAAGAGATAGTTAATGCGGATGAAGTTAGATATAACATAGAATTTTCAAATGAAGAAGAAAACTATTGTAAGGCAATAAGCAGGACGCAAGAAGATGTAGAAAAGTTTTTGGAAGAAGTAGAAAAACTGGGTATTAAAACTTCAATGGTACACTTGGATGATGATAGTATAGAACAAGGTATATATGATAAAGAAGATTATTACCGAGCTAATAGAACTCTTACTTTTAGATGCAAGATGGATGTAAGGCTTAATAATGCAATTCTTGATATTATAGCTAACAATGATATTATCGCAAAAATTGATACAAGTTATTATTTTTCTAAGGAAAAAGAGAAGAGTGAAGAACTTTTAAGAAAGGCTTTATTAAATTCTAAAAAGAAAGCTGAGCTTTTGGCTAAAACAAATAATCAAAGAGTTGTTGGTATAGCTAAAATAGAAGATTCAAATTCACGATATTTTGAATACAATATGCTTTGTGATTTACAGTGTTATTGTGGTGATACAAAGCGAAGAAGTGATGACTTGGCTTCTAAAGAAATAGAATTAAGTGAAACAATTGATGTAACTTGGGATATTGAATGAGAGTACAGATAATATTAGAAGATATAGAAGAAAAATATAAAGAAATAGTTAATATAGAAAATGTTTTGGATAAGAAACATTTTTCTTATGTTGATTCTTATGATGTCGTTAATGATGTTAGAGTTTTTAATGATGGGATTACTATCTTTAGAAAAGACTTGGATCATAAAGAATATTCTGATTTTGTTGAAGCTTTTGGAGAATTACAAGATGGCGACAC
>CAVFKJ010000066.1:0-15238 GCA_963623125.1 Clostridium sp. CAG:217 | reverse complement strand
CCATCTACGGTTATATCAATACATTCTAGTCTTATAATATCGTTCTTCATAAAATAAACCTCATATTTCTATGAGGTGATAAATTAATCTTGTGTTTCGCTATCCTCTGTTGCCTCAGGATCGGCTGTAGAAACATTTTCTCCTCTTAAATCCTTCGCAAGCTCTTCATCAACAGGTTCAGATACACATTGTATAGAATAATTATCCATCTTAGAATTCTTAGTTAGGATGTAATAAATCATATTGTCATCATCTTCCTTAACATAGTTATAAACATTGATAGATAAATCATACATCTTCTTACTATCGGTAGCAGTGAAGTAAGTAGAAACTGGAAGTTCACTATTTACCGCATCATACACCTTCTTAGCTAATTCTTCGATTTGTGAAGAACTTAGACTATCTTGAGCATCTACGTTAACACGATATTGAGCACTTGTTAAGACAATCTCACAATTTTCAACACCACCGATACTCTTGATTGCACTAGTAAGAGCACTTGTATTAGAATCAGTAATTGCTGGCTCTAGGTCATTATCGAAACGACTACCAACAACTGGCTTTCCTGTTTCTAAGGCAGCTGAGATAAGAATGCCACCAAATATCAAACAAGGAACTAAAATAATAATTAAACTAACAAGTAAGACAATGCCTCCTTTTGACATTTTCTTCTTTTGTTTAACAGCTTTATTTGAACTATTTTGTTTTTTTACGTTTTCCATACTCTATATTCTATCGTTTAGATAACTCCTTAGTCAACAAATCACTAGCCATTTTTGGATTAGCCTGACCCTTTGACTTTTTCATAACTTGTCCAACCATAAAGCCTAATGCTCTATCTTTGCCGTTTTTAAAGTCAACAATTGATTGTGGATTTTCATCAAGCACTTCAACTACAATCTTAAGGATTTCATCTTCATTAGAAACTTGTTTTAAACCTTTTTCCTCAATGATTTCCTTAGCAGACTTAGAAGTATTAAACATTTCTTCAAGCACAATCTTAGCTTGTTTACTTGAAATTTCCTTATTATCAATAATATTTGATAATAAAGCTAAATTCTCGCTGCTAATTGGGCTAGATGTAATATCTAGATTATTCTTAACCAAAAGACCTTGTAGTTCACTAGTTAATAAGTTACATAAATTCTTAGGATTTTTCGCATATTTCATCGCATCATCAAAATAATACGCCATATGCTTATTAGCTAAAATAATAGAAGCATCATATTCACTTAGTTTATATTCATCTAGGTATCTTTTATGTTTAACATCAGGAAGTTCTTTCATATTAGAAAGCACATCATCCATCATTTCCTTAGATATTCTAATAGGTGGAATATTTGGTTCAGGGAAGTATTTATAATCAACTGTACCCTCTTTTTTACGCATTGAAACCGTCGTCATTGTCTTTTCGTCAAAACGTCTAGTTTCTTGAACAACTTTATCGCCACCCTCTAATACTTCGGCTTGTCTTTTAACTTCATAGTCAATCGCATCTTTTACATTAGCGATACTATTTAAGTTTTTAATTTCAACTTTAGTACCAAATACCAAAGATCCTTTTGGCATAATAGAAACATTGACATCACAACGCATCTCGCCCTCTTCCATCTTGGCATCAGAAATGCCTAGATACTCGAAAGTTTGTTTTAGTTTTTCAACATAAAGTTGAGCTTCTCTACCACTTTTAATATCAGGTTCTGAAACAATTTCACAAAGAGGTACACCACTACGATTGTAGTCAATCAAACTCACTTCATTTAAGTGGAATTGTTTAGCAGTATCCTCTTCCATATGACATCTATTAATTCTAATGCGCTTATATTCTTTATCTAAATAGATATCGATATAACCATGAGAACCAATCGGATGAAATTGTTGTGTAATTTGATAACCCTTTGGCAAATCTGAATAGTAATAATTCTTACGGTCAAATTTTACTAGTGTATCAATATCCATATGTAAGGCACTACATAAAGCGATAGCCTTTTTTACAGCTTCTTTATTCAAACAAGGAAGTGTACCAGGAAGAGCTAAATCAACTTCATTAGTGCATGTATTAGCTTCTTGTTTAAATTTATAAGGAGCACCTGAAAACATCTTTGTCTTGGTATTAAGCTCAAGGTGGATTTCAATACCGACTACTACATCATATTCCATTTTTAATCCTCCTTTGTAATACCCTTTAAACCGGTTTTATTTTCAATAGCCTTTGCTACATTGAACATTACATCTTCCTTAAATGGATTAGCTGTAACATTAACACCAACTGGCATATTATCAACAAAACCCATTGGTAAAGTAAGCGAAGGTAAACCGGCAAAATTACCAATAACCATATGATTATCAGCTACAAGATATTCTTCCGATAATTCATCGGTACTTGTGCCCTCAATTTTTGGTGCAACACCAGGTGCCGCTGGAGCAATCAAGATATCAGCATCCTTAAGTTGCTTCATTACTTCATCAACAATAAGTCTTCTAATCTTATGAGCCTTTCTTAAGATACGCTCTTGGTTTTCTTCAAATAAGGCATAAGAGCCAATAATAAATCTTTTCTTAATCCAAGGGCCAAAGCCAGCACTACGTGAATTAATCATTATTTCTTCAATTGACTTGCCATCAACTCTTTCACCAAAATTAATGCCATCTAGATTAGAATGGTTAGCTGTTGCCTCAGCATTGGCAATAATATAGTAAGTAGGCAAAATAGCCTTCATTAAAGTTTCATTGAAATAAACTTCTTTAACAATAGCACCATCTTCCTTTAGATTTTCAATCACCTTGTTAAAACATTCTTTAACTTCATTATTAGAAATTGCATCAACAACATTTTTAAAAACTAATACCTTCTTACCCTTTACATCACCATTACATAATGAAGTATAAGATGGTACAGGCAAACAAGATGACGTCATATCTTTATCATCTCTTCCAGCTAATACTTCAAGCATCCTTGCTGCATCATCAATACAAGTTGTAAAGTAACCAACATGATCAAGACTACTTGCATAAGGGATAATTCCATATCTAGAAATTCTGCCATATGTTGGTTTAACACCAACTACACCACAATAACTAGCGGGTTTTCTTACCGAGTCACCAGTATCTGAGCCAATAGCACAACTTACTGCACCGCTTGCTACTAGCACTGCACTACCACCACTTGATCCACCAGAAATTCTAGTTAAATCATAGGGATTTTTAACTGGGCCTGTTAAAGCTGTAAGGTTAGTACCACCCATTGCAAGTTCATCCATGCTTGCTTTGCATACCGTAACAAAGCCATTAGCCTCTAGTTTATCAACAATTGTCGCATTATATACAGGAACATAATTATCTAGTATCTTACAAGAAGCCGTAGTTAAAATACCTTTAGTATTAACATTATCTTTTAAGGCAATCGCAATACCCTCTTTTTCAGGTTTTACAGGGGTAACGACACAATTTAATTTATCATGGGCTTTTAAAACTTTTTCATAACAGTTTAAAGCACTATCGCAATTATCTAATCTCATTATTTTAGTACCTTTGGAACTACAACATGTCCTGAAATTTGCTTAGGTGCATTACTTAAAGCATCCTTTTGCGATAAGACATTTGTAACTTCATCCTCTCTAAAGTAATTTGTTTCATTATCAAATGGGTAAATCATCTCTTCTACACCATCAGTATCAATCTCATCAAAAAAGCTTAGCATTTTTTCTAGCATATCAAAATCATTCGCTATATCTAAAGCCTCTTGATCGGTAACATTAAACATTAATTTGTTAGCTAAAACTTTAATTTCTTCTTTTTCCATAACAACAATTATAGCATGTTTCTAAATTCTTCTTCACTTATTGTTTTAACACCTAGTTCCCTAGCTTTGCTAAGCTTAGAACCAGCACTTTCACCATATATTACATAGTCCGTATTTTTAGAAACACTACTAGCACAATGCGCTCCTAGATTTTCTAATAGCTCACTAGCTTGTTTTCTTGTATAAATAGTTAAAGTACCAGTTAAAACAACCGTTTTATCTTTAAATGGACTATTTGTTTCAATCGAATTATCAATATATTCCATATTTAAATCAAAAATCTTTAGTTCATTAATAATACGAATATTGTTTTCATCCTTAAAGTAATCAACAATACCTTCGGCCGTAATAGGACCAATATCCTTAATATTACTTAATTCTTCAACCGTAGCCTTCATCAAATTATCCATAGTCTTAAAATTGCTAGCTAAAATCTTAGCCGCTTTCTCGCCAACTTGTCTAATACCTAAGCCAAATAAAAGTTTTTCTAAAGAATTCTTTTTACTGTTTTCAATGGCTTCAACAAGATTATCATAAGATTTAAGGCCCATTTTCTCAATGTTTAAAATAACATCTTTTTTACCAGCTAGTTTATAAATGTCCTCAAAGCTATTTAAAATACCATTGTTATAGAAAGTTTCAACTTTCTTTTCACCAAGGCCATCAATATTCATGGCATCTCTGCTCGCAAAATGAGCGATGCCAAAAATTAGTCTTGCATCACAATCGCTATTTATGCAAAAATGCGCAGCTTCATCTTCAAAACGATATAGTTTACCACCGCATACTGGACAAACACTTGGGAAAATATAAGGAACTTGACTACCATCTCTATTTTCTTTTACACTTCTTACAACTTCAGGAATAATATCGCCAGCTTTACGCACGATAATTGTATCGTTTACGCGAATATCCTTTTCTTTAATATAGTCTTCATTATGAAGCGTAGCATAGCCAATTGTTGTACCAGCACATTTAACGGGTGAAAACTTAGCGTTTGGTGTACATTTTCCCGTTCTACCAACAGTAATAAAAATATCTTCTACTATCGTTCTAACTTCTTCTGCTGGAAACTTATAGGCAATAGCCCACTTAGGAATACGTGATGTAAAGCCTAACTCTTTTTGTAAAGCATAATCATTAACTTTAATTACCATGCCATCAATTTCATAAGGCAAATCTGCTCTTATCTTAGCTGTTTCATCTACTCTTTCAATTACTTCTTCAATATTTTGACATAGTTTTAACGTATCATTTACCCTAAAACCTAATCTTTTGGCATACATTAAAGAATCATAATGCGTTTTTGCGTTTACATCATCTGGAACATGATACCAGAAAGCATTTAGACCTCTTTTAGCTGCAATACTTGAATCAAGTTGTCTAATAGAGCCAGCGGCCGCATTTCTAGGATTAGCGAATTCTTCTTCACCATTTTCTCTTTTGATTTGATTAAGCTTATAGAAAGCCTTTTTAGGCATATATACTTCCCCACGAATGTCATATCTTTGGGTATATGGTATCTTTAAAGGAATCGATTTAATTGTTCGAACATTATTGGTTACATCTTCACCAACTATGCCATCGCCTCTGGTAACTGCTTGTTTAAACAAACCGTTTTCATATATCAAAGACATTGCTAAACCATCAATTTTATATTCAACACAATACTCTACATCACCATATATATCCGTAATCTTCTTTGACCATTGTCTTAATTCATCGTAAGAAAAAACATCGCCTAAAGATAACATAGGCTTGCTATGGGTTATCTTAGTAAAAGAATCTAACACACTATATCCAACTTTTTTAGTTGGACTAGCTGGATCATCAAGCTCTGGATGTTTAGCCTCAAGCTGTTCTAATTCTCTATATAACATATCGTATTCACTATCTAGAACAGTTGGCTTGTCCAAAACATGATACTCATAATTATATTTAGTAATTAATTCTCTAAGTTCTTTTAATCTTTCAATTTCATCCATTTTACAATACCCTCTTTATCGCACTAACTAGTTTATCAATATCAATCGGTTTAGCAATATGATCATTCATACCACAGCTTAACGATTTATTAACATCCTCTACAAAAGCATTCGCACTTAAGGCAATAATTGGAATATCTTTATCAATCTCCCTAATTTCCTTACATGCTTCATAACCATTTTTGATTGGCATTTGAATATCCATTAATATCACATCAAAACCATTTTTGTTTTCTTTAAATATATTCACGCACTCTTCACCATTTTTAGCTCTAGTATTTACGGTATGTTTATCCTTTAAAAGACAATCTACAATTTCATAATTTAAATCATTATCTTCTGCAATTAATATTCTAATACCATCGATATTTTTATCGTTTAAAGCATTATCTTCAATCGCAACTTCTAAAGCATATGGAAGAGCTAATTCAACCTTAAAGGTTGTTCCCTTATCAGGCTTACTGTTACAAGCAATATCGCCATGCATACAATCAACTATTTCTTTAACAATTGTTAAACCTAGACCCGATCCACTAACATTATTTGTACGTGAATTAAGGGCTCTAGTAAAAGAAGTATACATTGTTTTTTGAAACTCTTCAGACATACCGATACCATCATCTACAACCGTAAACAGTAGTTCACAATTGCTTACTTTATCTATTGCCTCAAGGCTAAAGTTTACATTGCCACCTTCTGAAGTATACTTTATAGCATTTGAAATCAAATTAACATAAATCTGCTTAAGGCGTGTTTCATCGCCTATTACATACTTATCATCAAGACCAATTAAGCTAGTACTTAAATTAATATCTTTATTGCTAGCATAAGGTTCCATTAAATCACATAGCTCTTTTCCAAGCTTATTAAGTGAAACAGTACTATTGTTTAAGAATAATTTACCTGATTCTATTTTAGAAATATCCAAGATATCATTGATTAAAGTTAACAGCTGTTTACTAGCATTATAAGACTTATCAAGATAGCCTCTGGCAAGAGAAGGATCTTCTATATATTTATATGCCAAATCATTCATTCCAATCACCACATTCATAGGTGTCCTAATATCATGAGACATTGTAGATAAAAATTCCGTCTTTGCATAATTAGCTTTGTTAGCCTCTTCATAAGCTTCTTTCATTCTCTTATTCATTGTTAATAAATATAATGAATCTATTGTTAATAGAAGAAGAAATAAACAAACGGTAATAAAAGTTAAATTAATTAGATTTTCATTAGTCTTTAATTGTTTAAGACTAATCATGCCAAGCATATATATATCACTGTTATTAGCAAACGACGTATAGTAATATAAACAATCTTGATTATCACTATCTTTATAATACAAAGGAGCACTCTTATTTATTTTTAAATTATTAATAAAGATATTTCTTTCTTTTAAGTCATCAGCAAAATTGTTTTGACTTATATAGCTTACAAAAGTCTCACCTTTCATACCTTCGCTTTTTACTATATATTCACCATTTGAAGAAATGATAGCTAATTTGCCATCTGTGTATTGGGTTGGTAAATTCCATATTTCCATTATTTCATCAACAGGAATAATTCTAAGTAATAAGTAATCCTTATTCCCATCATCCGTTATAATATTTACTCGATGCCCAACACTTATACAATATTGATTATTTTCCTTCAGCAAATACTTTCCTAATACATATACAATATCCGTATTATTTAAAAACATGTTTTCTAAAATGTTTTTAAAATAAGTAGAACTATCACTATAAAAATTACAATAATTTAAGTATGTATCAATTTCATTATCCCCTAATTCATAAGAACTAGAATAAGCTTTATATGCATCCATATCAACAATATGCGCATAACGATTACGATTGGTATTAATAGTCTTTAAAAAAGTTAAAGCATCATCTAAATTCATATCATTACTATCAATATAATTAGCCCAGTTATTCACATAGCCTTGTTCGTTTTTTAAAAAGTTCTGTGTCAACTTCTTTTGTGACTCAATTGACACCATAAAACTATATTTATTATCTTCATCTTGATTGTCTGAAACATAATTAGTGTAGTAGGCAATAGCTAATACAATTGTCGTAATAATTACTAAATTGATAATAAACAAAATTATTTTGTTATCTTTAAACTTATATGCTTGTTTCACAAACTAATTATATATTATTAGACAATTGATTTTACATTCAAGCATACAAAAAGCTCTATTTAAAGAGCTTATGTTTATTCTAAACCAATTAGATAATAGTATACTGGAACATCACCTTTGATAACATCAACTTCACAATCAGTATTATTTTCAACATATTCTACTAATTCATCAGTTAAATCATCATCAACATTTTCACCAGTAATTAGCGTTAATAATTCCTTATCTTCATCAATGATAGAATCAAATAACTTATGACAAACATCTTTTAAATCAGTTCCATTTGAAACAATATTTTTATTAGCCATAGCCATATAATCACCTTCTTTAACTGTTACGCCATCGATCGAAGAATCCTTAACGGCATAAGTTACACTTGCAACCTTAACAGCCTTACAAGCATCGTTGAAGTCTTTGACATTGTTTTCAAAGCTTCCTTCAGGATTATATCTAGCTAAAGCACTAAGACATGCTTGAATTGACATACATTCAATTACTACAACTTCCTTATTTTCTACTAAGTCTCTTGCTTGACATGCGGCAAGATAAATATTGGAATTATTTGGGAAAATCATAATTTTTTCACAATTATCCAATTCATTAATACGATCTAAGAAATCATTACATGATGGATTCATTGTTTGACCACCAGAGATAATACTATCAACGCCTAAATCTTGCATAAGTTTAGTAATGCCATCACCTGAAGCAACCGAGATAATACCGATAGCCTTCTTTTCTTTTACAGGTTCAACTTCTTCTTCACTTATTAAAGTAGAATGTTGTTCTTGCATATTCTCGATTTTAATTTTGATAAACTCGCCATATCTTTGGCCAATATTTAAAGCATCACCAGGATGTAATGTATGAACATGGACTTTGATTAAGTCCTCATCTTTTACAAGAACTAATGATTCACCATCTTTAGCAAGTTTGTCCTTTAAGATGTTTTCATCAAAGTCTTTTTTATAATTCTCTTTTAAACGTAAGATAAATTCTGTGCAATAGCCAAATTCCTCGTTAGAAAATAATGATTGCGCGTTTTTAGCAAGTTCAACTGTAACAGCATTAGTTTTTACAGGATTGCCATTTAAATAAGCTACAAAGCCTTCAACAATTCTTTTTAGACCAGCTCCACCACTATCAACAACATTTGCTTCCTTTAAAATCGGAAGTAAATCAGGGGTACCATTTAAAGAAACTTCAATATGTTTTAACAAATTATCAAAATATTCATTAACATCCAATTTAGGATTCTCTTTATAGTCCTTATGTGCATACCAGCTTGCTTCTCTTATTACTGTAAGAATTGTACCCTCAACTGGTTTCATAATTGCTTTATAAGCAACTCTAGTGCCATTTTCAAAAGCTTCTGCAATATCAGCTACGCTAATTTCTTCTTTACCTTCAACACTTTGAGCAAAACCTCTAAAGATTTGTGAGGTGATAACACCAGAATTACCTCTTGCGCCCATTAGTAAACCCTTTGATAAAGCTTTGGCAATATCACCAACATTATTTGAAAAACAGCTATTAGCTTCCTTAGCTCCATTGGAAAAAGTCATTGACATGTTAGTGCCAGTATCACCATCAGGAACCGGGAATACATTTAAAGCATTTATTTCTGCTTGGTAATTTTCTAGGTTAGCTGCACCCGAATTTACCATTTCCTTAAAATCTTTTCCATTTAAGACTTTCATTTTAAATCTCCTTAATTCTTTCAACGTGGATATTTACTTCACTAACGTCCATATTAATTGCTTGCTCAACAGTATACTTAACACGCTTTTGAGCTTCTAATACAACCTCTGAAATTTTTATTCCTGCTGAAACGACAACATAAATGTCGATTTTTAAATTATTGTTTTTTCTTGTGATTAAAACACCCTTAGAATAGCTTTCTTTTTTAAGTAAAGCGTTATAACTATCTTTAACATATGATTTTGATATAACACCAACTATACCATAGCACTCACAAACTGTTGATCCTGCTAAAGAGGCAATAGCTTCGTCAGATATTTTCACTTCACCAAAATTTGTTTTTGTATTAATAGGCATTTTGTCCTCCGATAACTATGACATTATATCATCTTAAAGGTCAAAAATAAAAGACTGCCTATTCGGCAATCTTTAATCTGTTTAAAGCTCTTTTAAGGGCTAACTCCGCTCTTTTTAAGTCGATGTTAGTATCCTTGCTTTCGATTCTTTTAAGCGCTCTATCTTTTGAAGAATTAGCTCTATCAACGTCAATATCTTCTTTAGCTTCAATAGTATCAACTAAGATATTAGCCTTTCCTTTTTCAAAATAGAACATTCCTCCACTAATGGCATATATTTTATCCTCACCATTTTCATTTGTTTCAATCTTGCCAATATCAAGCATAAAACAAACTGGAACATGATGTTCAAGAATACCTCTTTCGCCATCTTTACTAGTGATATTTAGAAAAGGTGTTTCAAATTCTTTATATAAACCATTTGGAGTAATGATTTTTGCACTAATCATTAGAAAGTTCCTTTGCCTTCTCTCTTGCCTCTTCTATTGTACCAATAGACATGAAAGCAAGTTCAGGTAAGTCATCATATTTACCTTCAAGAAGTTCTTTGAAACTTCTTACTGTATCTTCAACCTTAACATACTTACCCTCAAGACCCGAGAATTGTGTCGCAACAGAGAAAGGTTGAGACAAGAAGTTTCTAGCCTTTCTAGCTCTATTAACGATAACCTTATCTTCTTCAGATAATTCATCCATACCCAAAATCGCAATGATATCTTGAAGTTCTTTATATCTTTGAAGTAATTCTTGTACACCTCTTGCAACCTTATAATGTTCTTCACCAACAATTAGTGGATCAAGCATTCTAGAACTAGATTCTAGCGGATCTACCGCTGGATAAATACCCAAAGCAGCAATACCTCTATCTAGTACCGTTTTTGCATCAAGATGTGAGAATGTTGTAGCAGGAGCTGGGTCAGTTAAGTCATCAGCTGGCACATAAATAGCTTGAACTGATGTAATAGAACCATCTTTTGTAGAAGTGATTCTTTCTTGAAGTTGGCCCATTTCAGTAGCTAGAGTTGGTTGATAACCTACAGCTGAAGGCATTCTACCTAAAAGGGCAGAAACTTCTGAACCAGCTTGAGTAAATCTAAAGATATTATCGATGAACAACAATACATCTTGTTTTTCTTTATCTCTAAAATATTCAGCCATTGTAAGACCGCTTAAAGCAACTCTCATTCTAGCACCAGGTGGTTCATTCATTTGGCCATAAACCAAAACCGTTTTATCCAAAACGCCAGAGCCCTTCATTTCGAAGTACATGTCGTTTCCTTCTCTTGTACGTTCACCAACGCCGGCAACAACTGATCTACCGCCATGTTCCATAGCGATATTATGAATTAACTCTTGCATAAGTACTGTTTTGCCAACACCAGCACCACCAAATAGACCAATCTTACCACCTCTTGCATAAGGACAAAGTAAGTCGATTACCTTAATACCAGTCTCTAGAATTTCAGCAGTTGTCTTTTGTTGAGCAAAAGTTGGAGCAGTTCTATGTATTGGCATATATTCTTTAGCCTTAACTTCGCCTAATCCATCAATAGGTTGCCCAAGTACATTAAACATTCTGCCTAATACTTCATCACCTACTGGAACACAAATTGCATTGCCAGTATCAATTGCTTTAGTACCACGCTTTAAACCATCAGTTGAACCCATAGATATCGCTCTAACTACATCATCACCAATATGTTGAGCAACTTCAACTGTTAAATATTCATCATTGCCTTTTTCAATTTTAATGGCATTATGAAGCTTAGGAAGCTGATCGCCATCAAATCTAATATCAATTACTGGTCCAATGATTTGTACTACTTTTCCAATATTTTCCATCTATTTCTCCTATAGGGCATCAGCACCTGAAACGATTTCCGTTATTTCTTGTGTGATAGCTGCCTGTCTTGCTTGGTTATATGCAAGCAATAACTTATCAGTCAATTCAGTAGCGTTATCGGTTGCCGACTCCATCGCAAATCTTCTATTTCCATGTTCACTAGTCTTTGACTCCAAATATTTTGAATAGATTTGACTTTCAACCATCATTGGAATCAAATCAACTAATATTTCATCAGGATTTGGTTCAAATTCAATTTGTTTATACTCCTTTTTATCACTTCTTTTTTCACCCGGAAGTATTGAACTTACACAAGCTTTAAAATTGATGTTATTGACAAAACGCGTATAAATAACATTGATTGAACTAATCTTATTGGTTCTATACATTTCAAGAGCACTATCTGCATATTTTTTGATAATCGCATAATCAGCCTCGTCAGAACCAATTTGTTTATTTAAAACATTATAGCCCTCTTTTACAAATTGGTTATAGTACTTATTGCCAATAAAATAAACATAATCGTTTTTTGAAATATTAGCTAAAGCTAGTTTATAAACATTGATATTATAGCCACCACAAAGTCCCATATCACTTGTAAAGATAAAATATAGTTTTTCTTTAGCGTCCTTAGAAGTCAAATAATCATTTTCACTAACTAGTTCACCAGAAAGCATACTAGATACCATATCCTCTATCGCATCAGCGTAAGTACGATTCTTTTCCATCGTATTACGATTTTTAGTCAACTTGACATTAGATATTAGTTCCATTGCTCCCGTAATCTTTTTAGTAGAGTTAATTGACTTAATACGTGATTTTATTGCTGACTTGTTACCCGCCATAATTAGTTACCATATACCTCTAGATAATCTTTTAAGATATTACCTAGTACTTCTTTTAAAGAAGTAGTTAAATCATCACTCAATATCTTCTTATCTTCTATTTCCTTAAATAAGTTCTCGTGTTTTTCATGCATAGTCTTTAACATATAGCTTTCAAAATCACGAACCTTTTCAACTGGTAAATCTTTTAGACAGCCAATCTTAGCACTAAATAAAGAAACTACTTGTTCAGACATTGTTAATGGTGAATATTGAGCTTGTTTTAATAATTCAGTTAATCTTGCACCCTTATCAATAGTAGCCTTAGTTGCAGGATCTAAATCTGAACCAAATTGTGCAAAAGACAATAATTCATGATATTGGGCAAGTTCTAGTTTTAATGAACCAGATACCGACTTAATAGCTTTTGTTTGAGCAGCACTACCAACTCTACTTACAGATAAGCCTGAATCAACGGATGGTCTAACACCAGAATTGAATAATTCAGTTTGTAAGAAAATTTGACCATCTGTAATTGAAATTACATTAGTAGGAATATAAGCTGAGATATCGCCAGCTTGCGTTTCAATGATAGGTAAAGCAGTTAAAGAACCACCACCTAGTTCATCAGAAAGTTTTGCCGCTCTTTCTAGAAGTCTAGAATGTAAATAGAAGACATCACCAGGATAAGCTTCTCTACCTGGAGGACGACGTAATAGTAAAGACATTGTTCTATAAGCTACAGCATGTTTACTTAAATCATCATAAACAATTAAGACATCCTTACCCTGTTCCATCCATTCTTCACCAATTGCACATCCTGCATAAGGAGCGATATATTGAAGTGGAGCAAGTTCACTAGCACTAGCACATACAACAGTTGTATATTCCATTGCCCCATGTTGTCTTAATTTTTCAACAATTTGGGCAACGGTACTAGCCTTTTGACCTATCGCAACATAAATACAATTAACATTTTTATCTTTTTGATTAATAATCGCATCAATAGCGATGGCTGTTTTACCAGTTTGTCTATCACCAATGATTAATTCTCTTTGCCCTTTACCGATTGGAATCATTGAGTCAATGATTTTTAAACCCGTCATTAAAGGTTGACAAACTGATTTACGAGTCATTACACCAGGTGCAACTCTTTCGACAGGACGATATTTTTTAGCTTCAATAGCCTCTTTTCCATCAATTGCTTGACCCAAAGCATTTACTACTCTACCAAGCATTTCATCGCCTACTGGAACCTCAACAATTCTTCCTGTTCTTTTTACTTCATCATTTTCTTTGATGTTAGTATCATCACCAAGCAAAACGGCACCAACGCTATCTTCTTCAAGATTTAGTACCATTCCATAAACACCACCAGGGAACTCTAATAGTTCAGAAGACATGGCGTTTTCAAGTCCTTGGATAATAGCGATACCATCACCAATTTTAACGATAGTACCTACATCTTCAGCTTTAATATCTTGGTTATAGTTTTCTATTTGCTTCTTAATAAGAGCACTTATTTCGCTAGCCTTAAGCTCCATAGACACCATCCTTTCTCTTTAATATTTCTTCCATGTTTTTAATCCTTTGTTTCATCGTGTTATCAATAACTTTATCATCCAAAGTAACACGGAAACCTGAAATTAAAGATGTATTAATCTTTGGTATTAAAACAACTGTATACTCATCGTCGCTTAATGATTTTTCCAAATCTTTAATCAAACTTGCATCAATTGTTCTAGCTGATTCAATAATACCCTCTTTAATTTTTAAGTAGTCATTACATAATTTATGGAATTCTACAAATATATCATCATAGTATCCCATTCTGTTTTTATCTACTAATAAATATAGAAAGTTTAAAACATATTCATCTAAACCATCTTTAAAAGTTTCTTTAATAAGTTTCTTTTTATCATCTTTGGAAACTTTATAACTTTTAAAGAATAATAAAGCATTTGAATCATCAAAACATTCTTTAACAAAATCAATTTGACTCTTATAAAGTTTTACAGCATCTTTTTCTTTTGCCAAAGAAAATAATCCTTCAGCATATCTTGCAGCTAAGATACTCATTTAGATTCTCCAATATATTTTTCAATAGCTTTCTTATCATCTTCGCTAGTTGATTTTTCATCTAAAAGTTTGCTTACAGCCGCAAGAGCCACATCAACCATTTCATCATGGATTTCCTTTTGTGCATCCTGCTTTTTCTGTTCTATTTCTTTACTAGCTTGATCTAATCTTGTACTAGCTTCTACATTAGCTTTATTAATGATTTCGTTTCTTAAATCATTAGCTTCTTTTCTAGCACTTTCAACTATTTCACCAGACTTATTACGAGCATGTTCAAGTTCTTGTTTAGCCTTTGCAAGCTCTTGACTTGCCTCACCTTTAATTCTTTCGGAACTTGCAAGATTTTCATTCATCTTTTCTCTTCTTTTAGCTAAGATTTCTCTTGCAGGCTTCCATAGCAACTTCTTGCACAATAAAAATAAGACAAGTGTCGAACATAACTGAACAAGCATCGTGATTACATTGGGAAATAGTACTCCTTGAATATCAAAAGTCATATTTG
>CAVFKJ010000065.1:4991-12171 GCA_963623125.1 Clostridium sp. CAG:217 | reverse complement strand
GATTCGGTTCATTATTCGATGCTAACCAAACAATGGTTGCTAAGATTGATGATGATACTTACCAAGTTCAAGTAGTTGCTTGGTATGATAACGAAAATTCTTACACTTCTCAAATGGTAAGAACTATCAAGTACTTAGCTAGTCTATAATTTAAAAATTTTAGATATTTCTTAAAGGAGCGATTAATTTCGCTCTTTTATTATGCTAAAGTTGTGCTAAGTTTTTTTAATTTCACTTAAAGTTCAAGTTATTTGCCATATACTAAATTTATGAAAAATAAGTTTACAAACTGGTTATACAAATTTATGTATGGCCGTAATGGTTATGACAGTTTAAGTAAAGCACTGGTTGTTCCAATTTTTGTTTTACTTATTATCACGATGTTTACAAGTGGTACGCTTAGAGTGATACTTTGTTTAATTGGCTGGGCTTTAATTGTTTATTTATACTTTAGAGTATTTTCAAAGAATATTGTTAAAAGACAGGCTGAAAATAGATGGTATGAGTCAAAGGCAAGATATTTTAAGACGAGATTTTCGCAATCTAAACAGTATCGTTTTTATACTTGTCCAAAATGTAAGGCCCACTTGCGTGTTCCTCGTGGTGTTGGTAAAATTACAATAACTTGTGCTAAGTGTGGTCACAAGTTTGATAGAAAGGCTTAATTTGCAAGATCCATATACTGTACTTGGCGTTTCAAGGGACGCTAGTGAAGATGAAATAAAAAATGCTTATCGTAAGTTGGCTAAGAAATATCATCCGGATTTAAATCCTAATGATGCGGTTGCAGCTGCTAAGATGAAGGAGATAAATGCGGCTTATGATCAAATAAAGAATCCTTCTGCTTATAAGCAACAAAGTTATAACAATCCTTATCAAGGTTCTTATCAAAGCTCTTATCGTTATTATGATAATGCTGACTTTGAGGAGTTCTTTAGGGAGGCTTTTAGACAGGCTGAAGGCCAACAATATACAAATTATACAAACAATGATAGTGGTACACGTTATCGTCGTTATTATACTTATAGTCCAAGGTTTTCTTTTTTAAAGTTAGCTATTACTTTCTTATTATTGATGACACTTTTAAGAGGTTGTTTCGGTTTCTTATTTATGCCATTTAGTTTTTATGGCGATAGTAATACTAATACTCCTTCACAACAAACAGAAACTCGTGGTTATTAGTTTAAAATTGTTATAATAAATTAAAGGAACAATTATGATAGCGAAATACTATGCCCAGGTTGATTTAATATATATTGTTATATTACTCAGCTTGGTTTATCAAACAATAAAATCTAATTTTACCAAAATTGATAAAATTCACTTTTTAGTTTTGCTTGGTTGTACTATTTGTTTTGCGTTTAGTGATTTGATTTGGCTTTTTAATAATAATTATCTAAGTTATTCTATTTTTGGCGATGGTGCTTATTTGATTGGTGGTATAGTCAATAATTTAAACGTTATATTATCAGGCATGACTTCCCTGTCTTGGCTGTTTTTTTCCGAGAGTATTCAAAGGAAAACGATTTTTAAAGATAATAAGAAGCTATACATAGCTTTAATTCCAGAGCTTGTTTTAATTGTTTTGGCAATTGTGAATAGTTCAACAGGAATCCTTTTTACTATTGATTCTAATTTACAGTATAGCCGCAATATGCAAGGCTATATTTATCAAATTATAGTTGTTTATGGCTATTTAGGTGTAGCTGCTTTATTATCGCTTATTAGGGCTAATAAGGCTGATACAGTACAAGAGAAAGAACTATCTATTGCCTCGGCTTCATTTTTGATAGCTCCAGCTATTGCATGTGCTATACAACTTGTTTTGAGCGATATGTCAATCTTATTTATGGGCATAGTTGTTTCTTTGCTTAATGTTTATTTAAGCCTACAAAGACAACTAGTTTTAAATGATGCGCTTACAGGATTAAATAATCGTTCTAGACTTGATCAAAAAATAAATCAACGTATTAAGAGTTTAAATAATGATAGTGATTTTTGGCTTTTGATCATGGATGCCGATAATTTTAAGCATATTAATGATACTTATGGCCATGTAGAGGGTGATAAAGCTTTAATACTTATCGCTAATGCTTTAAGAAGAGGATGCGATGATAGCGATTTTATTTGCCGTTATGGTGGCGATGAATTTGTTGTCTTGCATAATAGTAAAAAGGGTGAAGATTGTAGCGTTTTAACAAATAGGATTGATAGTCTATTGAGTGAGAATAAACTTGATTATCCACTTACTGTTAGTATCGGTTACGCTAAATATGATAGTTCTATTTCTGATTGGTCAAGTCTAGTAAAAAAGGCTGATGAAAAGCTTTATAAGATTAAGGCCAAGAAAAAAGCACTCAGATAACTAAGTGCTTAACCTAACATCATTGAATCAGATACAATGCCTCCGGCATTATTGAATTTATCTAGAAGATCTTTTACTTCTAGTTTTTCTTTTTCTTTACCGGATACATCAAAGATAATTTTTCCATCACACATCATGATTAAGCGATTGCCATATTTTAGGGCATCTTTCATATTGTGTGTAACCATGAAGGTGGTTAGATTGTGTTCTTTTACCAGTTTATCAGTAAGTTCTAGTACTTTAGAAGCTGTCTTAGGATCTAGGGCAGCGGTATGTTCATCAAGAAGCAATAGCTTTGGCTTTTGCATAGTTGCCATAAGAAGGGTTAAAGCTTGTCTTTGGCCACCGGATAATAGTCCTACTTTACTTGTAAGTCTATCTTCAAGACCAAGGTTTAGTTCTTTAAGCATTTCTTTATATTCAGCTCTTTCTTCTTCACTGATGCCTTTTCTTAAGGTTCTTTTTTCGCCTCTTCTTTTGGCAAGAGCCATATTTTCTTCAATCCACATTGTTCCAGCAGTGCCGGTCATTGGATCTTGGAAGACTCTGCCAATATATTTGGCCCTTTTGTAGTCTGGTAATTTAGTTATATCGATATCATCAATAAAAATCTTGCCTTCATCAATTCCCCATACACCAGCTATGGCGTTAAGTAGTGTTGATTTACCTGCGCCATTTGAGCCAATGACAGTTACAAAGTCACCATCATTTAAGGTAAGTGAAACACCATTTAGGGCTCTTTTTTCATTTACGGTATTAGGGTTGAATGTTTTATAGATGTTTTCTACTTTAAGCATGTTTATTACCACCTTTTTTAAATTTAGCATTCCAGAATGGTACAGCTAAGAATATTGCAACAACAAAGGCTGTTAATAGTTTTAAGTCATCTGTTGATAGGCCAAGTCTTAAAACGAATTGAATTACAGCATAATAGATAATTGCGCCAAGTACGCAAGCAAATAGCTTTAGAGCGAAGTTTTTAAATATCTTAGAGAATATTACTTCACCAATTATTACGGCTGCTAAGCCAATTACAATGGCGCCTCTACCCATGTTTATATCAGCGAAACCTTGGTATTGTGCAAGTAAAGCACCAGATAGAGTTACTAAACCATTTGATATAACTAGACCAATTACTTTTGTTTTGTCAGTATTAATACCTTGTGCACGAGCCATTGAAACATTGGCACCCGTAGCTCTTATAGATGAGCCAAGTTCAGTTCCAAAGAACCAATATAGTATGGCAATAGTAATTACAACAAAGATAATTACAACAAAGATTGGGTTTCTAAGTGATAATTCCCTTACATATCTTGATGATACAAGTAAGTTATATTTATCAACACTTACGGGTAAGTTTGATTTTGAAAAAGATGTTGTGCCAAAGCCCATAATATGTAAGTTAATTGAATATAGGGCTAATTGGGTTAGGATACCAGCAAGAATAGCGGGGATACCAAATTTAGTAATAAAGATGCCGGTCAATAAGCCTGAAAGCATGCCGACAATAATTGCGCAAAGTAGTGCTAGCCACATTGGCAAGCCATTTACTAGCATGATGACGCACATTGCACCACCTGTGCAAAGCGATCCATCGACAGTTAGATCGGCAACATCAAGTATTTTGTATGTTACATATACACCAATTGCCATAATGCCCCAAATTAGGCCTTGAGATATGGCAGATGGTAGTGAATTTAATAGTCCTGTTAAAAATGTCATAAATCTCCTAAAAAGGAGCAGGATTACTGCTCCTTACTTAATTAATCTTCGATTGCAACGTAGTCGCTTGGAATTTCAATGCCTAATGCTTCAGCATTTGTCTTATTGAATTTCTTGGTGAAAGTTGGTGCAAATTCGATGTCCATTGTTGAAATATCAGCGCCATTCAATAGAATATCGGCAGCCATTTCACCAGTCTTGTAACCAATATCGTAGTAAGAAATAGTAAGAGTAGCAACACCACATCCTGAGCAGATACCTTCTTCACCAGCAAATACTGGAACGCCTGCAGGAAGTACAACGTTAGCGATTGCTTCAGTATTAGCAGCAGCGGTATTATCAGTTGGAATGTAGATTACATCAACTCCACTAGCAACACAGCTTTCAGTAACTGATGTTACATCGTTTGAATCATTGAAAGTAAATTTTTCAGTTTCAATTCCTTTAGCAGAAAGTTCTTCAGCAATCTTATCTACTTGGTATTCTGAGTTTGCTTCAGCTGAACAGAATAGTAAGCCTACTTTTTTAGCTTCTGGGAATAATTCAGCAATCATGTTTGCTTGTTCATCAAGTGGAGCTAAATCACTTGTACCAGATACATTTGCTGGAATAGATCCACCAAGTACTACATCATATACAGTGATTGATGTACCAAGTACAGGGATTGTATCAGTTGCAGCACTTGCGGCTTGTAAAGCAGCTGTAGCGTTTGCCATGATTAAGTCAACACCATCGGCAACAAAGCCACCAACGATTGTTGCACAGTTTGCACTTTCGCCACTTGCGTTTTGAATATCAACATTAGTGATGCCATTTTCTTTTAGGGCATCAACAAAGCCTTCAGTTGCAAGGTCTAGTGCTGGATGTTGTAATAATTGAACAACACCAATTTTGAAATCTTTATCACTTGTAGTGTCTGTGGTTGCATCAGTAGTTGTTTGATCTGAACTAGATGATGAGCTACATGCGCATAGTGATAAAAGACAGGTAATAGCTAATAGAATTGTTAATAATTTTTTCATTTTTTCTCCCTCCAATAATTAGCTTTTAGGGACAAAAAAATCGTCCCCAATAAGGACGACTTATAATCGTGTTACCACCTTAATTTATTATTTCATTACTGAAATAACCTCATAGACCACCAACATGGCCCTTAGCTATAACGGGCTTCCCGCAGCATATGCTGACTCCATAAATTTTCTCATACCCCCACATAATCGTTTTCACCAACCACGATTTCTCTACGTATGCCAAAGTACAATACTTGTTTACTTCAACGTAGTTTCATTCTAAAACTAAGAGCTTTTTATTGTCAATATATTTTTGTTACATTTTTTTCAATTTTATGAAAATATTTTCATTGGTATAATAATTTCATGTCTAACTATGTAATTAAACAAGATTGTGAATTATTAAAATATCTTATTGAAAATCTTCATTTTTCAAGAAATGTTGCCAAAAAAGTATTAAGTAGTAGTGTTTATGTTAATGATAAAAAAGTTAGTAAATATGACTATTTATTAAAGTGTGATGATGTTTTAACTATTAAGAAGGATACTTCTAATAAATATGATTTGGATATTATTTATGAAGATGAGGATTTTATTGCGATTAATAAGCCTAGTGGTTTACTTTCAATTTCTAGTAATAGTGAAAGTAGAAATACCGCTTATCATTTTGTAAGAGAATATCTAAAGGATAAAGATAAACATAATAAAGTATTTGTCTTGCATCGTATTGATAAGGATACTAGTGGAGTACTAGTTTTTTGTAAGAATGTAAAAGTTAGGGATGCTTTACAAGAAAAGTGGAATGATATTGTTAAAGCTAGAAGATATTATGCGGTTGTAAAAGGAACTTTTGATAAAAAGAAGGATACGATTACTAATTATTTAAATAAGAATAAATTTGATTTAGTTTATGTAACGGATGAAAAACATGGTAAGAAGGCAATTACTGAATATAGCGTTTTAAAAGAGAATAATAGTTATAGTCTTTTGGATGTCAATATTTATACTGGCAGGAAGAATCAAATTAGAGTAACTATGGAACACTTGGATCATCCAATATTAGGTGATAAGAATTATCATGGTGAAAAATATAAACGTTTATGTTTACATGCCTATGAATTATCTTTTATTAGTCCTATCAACAATAAAGAATATGTTTTTAAGGCCGATATGCCAAGTATATTTAAGATATTAGTTAAGTAGTTTTTTAGATTTCTTTGATATAACTTAAGCGTAGGCTGAAGTTAGATTTTAAAGTCTATCTTTAAGAAGAGTTAAGCTTTACTAACTAGAAATATTGCAAGTCTAGTTTGTAGGGCTTTTCTTTTGTTTGAAAGTATAATAAAAGCCTTTTACAAGGCTAAATTTTAAGTGGTGCCGACACCGTGAATTGAACACGGGATTCATCCTTACCATGGATGCGTATTACCACTATACTATGTCGGCTTGTGTACTATTATACAAATTTCACATAATTTTTGATAGTAGTTCACCTTAAGTTCACTTTCTTTTTTTATTATTTTTACATGGAGGAACATAGTATGGCGGAGTATTTTTTAAGAAAAGAGAATAAGTATCTCCTTGATCAATCTACCTTTGATGAATTATTAAACAAACTAGATAGTCATTTAAAACACGATAAATTTAATAAGTCCCACCTTTTATCTGTATATTATGATTCTGATGACTATCGCTTAATTACGAAGTCTATTGAAAAGCCTGAATTCAAAGAAAAACTGCGTATTAGAAGTTATGGTCCTCCTTTGGATAATGATCAAATCTATGTTGAACTTAAGAAGAAGTTTGATGGAGTTGTTTATAAAAGAAGGACGATGGCAAAATATCAAGATGTCTTAAATGATATTGGTGATTGTAAGTTTTCTGATGAGATGGTTGGTAAGGAAATAGTTTCTTTATCTAATCGCTATGGTGGTCTAAAGCCAAAGGTCTTTGTTTCATGTGATAGAGAATATTTTGTTGGCAAAGATGATAATAATTTAAGAATTACTTTTGATTCTAATTTGATGTATCGTACAGAAAATGTTTATTTAAATCATGCGGATAATGATGTCAAGTTAAGTGA
>CAVFKJ010000065.1:0-4981 GCA_963623125.1 Clostridium sp. CAG:217 | reverse complement strand
GTTAAGTGATTCGATTGTTATGGAAATAAAAGCTGTAGGGGCTATGCCTTTGTGGCTTACAAGAATTCTTGATGAATTAAAGATTTTCAAGTCTTCTTATTCAAAAGTTGGTAATGCGTTTTTAAAGGGAGAAATAAATTATGTTTAGTACGATATTTACAGGTGATTTTACATTAGGACAGTTTTTAATTGCGATTTGCGTAAGTTTGATATTAGGGTTTTTGGTTTCGTTATTTTATATGTACAAGAACGCGCATACAAAATCATTGGCCTTAACATTGATTCTTATCCCGGCTATTGAAACGGTGGTTATTATGATGGTGAATGGTAATCTTGGTGCTGGCATTGCGGTAGCTGGTTCATTTTCTTTAATTAGATTTAGAAGTGTTAAGGGTAATGCGAAAGAACTTACTTGCATCTTTTTAGCTATGGCCATTGGTATTATTTGTGGAACAGGATATGTTGCCCTAGCTTTTGTGTTTACTTTATTGTTACTTGCGGTTTCATTTGTTCTTACAAGCTTTAATTTTGGTGAGCATAACAAGGAAAGATTTTTGAAGATTGTTTGTCCTGAATCTTTAAACTATGATGACGCTTTTATTGATATACTTAAGATGTATACAAAGTCATATGAGCTAATCAATGTTAAGACCATTAATCTTGGTAGCTTATATCGGATAGATTATCGTGTTTCTTTAAAAAATGAGGCTGATATTAAGAAGATGCTTGATGAAATTAGAGTTAGAAACAGTAATCTTGAGGTAACGTTTGGAATAATAAGTGGTGAAAGGGAAGAACTATGACGCTTAAAAAATTTTCCATATTACTTATAATAGCTATGTTGTGTGGCTGTTCTAGTGTAATTAAGGAAGAAGATCAAAACGACGAGTCTTATAATTATAAGTTATATTTTAGCGATGATGATTTAGATGAAACTTATGATGATGCCAACTATGTTTTACTAGAGGGTGATAGTGATTTAACTATTTCTAAAGCTGGCACTTATGTGTTAAGTGGAGAGCTTGAGGGAAGCGTTATCGTTAATTGTAATGGCGATGTTAAACTTGTTTTAGATGGTGTAACGATTAATAGCGGTGATTTTGCCTCTATTTATGTCAAGAAGTGTGATAAAGTTACTATCACATTAGCACAAGGTAGTGAAAATGTTTTGAGTGATAGTGGCGAAGAGTATGTTGCCTATGATGATAACAATGTTGATGGACTTATCTTTTCTAAGAGTGATTTAACTTTTAATGGTAGTGGTAAGTTAACTCTTAATGCTAATTATAAACATGGTATTGTTTGTAAGGATGAACTTGTTTTTACAAATGGAACCTATGAAATAAATTCGGCAAGTCAGGGCATTAATGGCAAGGATTGTGTAAAGATTAAGGATGGAACTCTTAATATAATAAGTGGCAAAGCCGGAATTAAGTCTAGTAATGATGAAGATGAAGGTAGAGGTTATATTTATATAGTTGGCGGTGATATTAATATTTCAAGTGAGCATAAGGGTATTACAGCTTATAATGATTTAATTATTGATGGTGGAACAATTAATATCACTAAGTCTTATGAGGCTTTAGAGGGTGCGGTTATTACTATTAATGATGGTGAAATTTCTTTGGTTTCTAGTGATGATGGTATTAATGCTTCAAATAAGGCAAATGGTACTAGCACCTTTAAGATGAATGGCGGCAATGTTTATATTAATGCTGAAGGTGATGGCATAGATTCTAATGGTGATATTTATATTACTGGTGGAACACTTTATGTAGAAGGGCCAATTAGTGGTGGTGATGCGGCATTTGATTATGATGATGCGGCTTATATTTCAGGTGGTGAAATATTAATGATTGGTCAAAGTGATATGGCTGAAGGTTTTAATGAAGATGGTAGTGAACAAGTGAGTCTTTTATATAATCTTGATTCTTCTTATACTTCTAGTAGTCAGCTTACAATTAGCGTTAATGATGAAATTATTTTCGATAAAACGGTTAGTAAACAATTTAATTCCATTTTAGTTTCTAGCTCTAAGTTTAGTGTAGGCGACACAGTTACTATTACCATTAATGATGATACTTTCACTTATGAGCTTACTAGTGTTTCTAATACTTATGGAAGTAGTAACTTTAATAAGGGCGGCATGGGTCCTGGTGGCAATGATGATTTTAATCCAGGAGAAAATGGAGATAGACCTAGTGGTAGCTTTGAGCCAAAAGATGGTGATAGGCCAGAAATGCCAGATGGTTCATTTGTACCAGAAAATAATGATAATGATGATAATAACTAAGGGCGTTTAATTAAACGCCCTTAACTTTTGATATATTTGATTTATAGGAAGGCCTACTATGGCATAGTAGTCACCTTCTATTTTTTTAATGAATTTACTGCCAATTCCTTGTATTGCATAGGCTCCCGCTTTGTCCATTGGCTCTTTTGTGTTTATGTATTCTTCAATTTCTTCATCTGATAATTTATCAAAGTATACTTTGCTTGCACAAGAAAATGTTTCTGCTTTATCTTTTGACATAATAGTTACACCAGTTATTACTGTATGAACATTATTTGATAAAAGATTTAACATTCTTTTAGCATCTTGTTCATTCTTGGGTTTGCCAAGCACTTTATTGTTAATTGTAACGATTGTGTCGGCACCTATTACGATAGCGTCTTTATTGCTTTGATAAACACTACTTGCTTTGCCATAAGATAATCTTTCAATTTCTTTTTCTAGTGATTTATTTTGATCGATGTTTTCTTCAAAGTTAGATACTATTATTTCAAAGGGAATATTTAGAGTGCTTAATAGCTCTTTTCGACGTGGCGATCCACTAGCCAATATTAGTCTCATTCTTTAAAAAGCTCCTATAGATATAATTTAAGCCACTAGTTACCATATCGGGTTCATAGTATTCTATTTCATCGATATCCTTGACTATTTCTTTGCCAAAGCCACCACAGGCTACGATTTTTGGATTGATATTAAGTTCTTCTTTTATTCCTTTTATAAGATATTTAAGTGAGCCAATATATCCTTGATATAGTCCAACATTCATTGCGTCAATCGTATTATCGGCTAAGAAGGTATTGGTTTTTTCAGGCTTAAATTCCGGTAACTTGGCTGCATTACCCCATAAACATTTAGCTATCTTTCCATATCCTGGAGAAATAATGCAATGTTTAAATTCACCTTCTTTAGTAATGTGGTTTACAACAGTGGCCGTGCCAATTGATACGACCAACAGTTCTTCTTTATATAAGTTGTAGGCATATGATGACATAGCCAAGAGATCACTTCCTACTTCATCTGGATTGGCGGTTTTTACCTTGATACCAAGGTTCATTGAACTGTTGATAAAGATGGGTTCTTTATTAAGAATCCTTCTAAGTTCGTTTAATAATATCTTACTAGAAGAGGGTACAACGCTTGATACAACACAATCAGATACTAATTTTTCACTTACATTATTACGGTATAAGAAGTTTTTGATTAGTGCTCCATATTCATTATCAAAGTCGTCGTAGACGTTTGAAGCAATTTTATTTTCGTTTTCAAATATTGCCAGTTTTAAGCTGGTGTTTCCTAAATCTATTGTTAATAACATACGTAATAATTATAAAAAAAGCGTTTAAATAAAACAACAAGGTACAAAAAAAGCCCTTTGTAAGGCTTATCTTTTAACATGGTCCGGGCGAAGGGACTTGAACCCCCACGGTCGCCCACTAGATCCTAAGTCTAGCGCGTCTGCCAATTCCGCCACGCCCGGATTACTCATTAATATTACGTTATTTTTTTTAAAAAATCAAGAGGAAATTTTATTGCATATTCCTTATAATAAAGATTGTTGAAAGGGACATTATGAAAACAATTTTTATTACAGGTTCATCAGGTTTTATTGGTTCTAATTTAGCTAAGCGTATTTTAAAAGAGGATAAAGATATCAAAGTAGTTGGTTTAGATAATATGAATGACTACTATGATGTTTCTATTAAAGAATATAGATTGAATGAGTTAAGAAAGTATGATAACTTCACTTTTATTAAAGGGGATTTAGCGGATAAAGAATTAATTAATTCTTTGTTTGAAAAGTATCGTTTTGATATTGTGGCAAATTTAGCTGCTCAGGCTGGTGTTAGATATTCTATTACCAATCCTGATGCTTATATTCAAAGTAATATTATTGGCTTTTATAATATTTTGGAAGCTTGTAGGCACTATCCGGTAGAGCATTTAGTTTATGCTTCTAGTTCTAGTGTTTATGGTTCTAATAAAAAGGTGCCTTATTCTGTTGAGGATAAGGTAGATAATCCAGTTTCTTTATATGCGGCTAGTAAAAAGTCTAATGAATTAATGGCACATGCTTATAGCAAGTTATATAACATTCCTTGTACGGGTCTTAGATTTTTTACAGTATATGGTCCAGCTGGTAGACCGGATATGGCATATTTTGGTTTTACTAATAAGCTTGTTAACAATGAAACGATTAAGATCTTTAATTATGGCAATTGTAAAAGAGATTTTACTTATATTGATGATGTTGTTGAAGGTGTTGTTAGAGTTATGAAGAAAGCTCCTTCTAAAAAAGATGGTGAAGATGGTTTACCTATCCCACCTTATGCGATTTATAACATTGGCAATAATCATCCGGAAAATCTATTGGATTTTGTAAGAATATTGTCGGAAGAGCTTGTAAGTGCTGGTGTACTTCCTAGTGATTATGACTTTGAAGCTCATAAAGAACTTGTGCCGATGCAAGCAGGTGATGTGCCAATTACCTATGCAGATACTAGTAGCTTAGAAAGAGATTTTAATTTTAAGCCTTCCACTTCTTTAAGAGATGGTCTAAGGCAATTTGCTAGATGGTATAAAGAATTTTACAAATAGTAATAAAAAAGATGGTTAAACTAATTGAATAAATTAGAATATCCGATAGTGTAAATTAATCTGTGTAAGTTGTTAAAGCGTACGATTTAACTG
>CAVFKJ010000064.1:0-9528 GCA_963623125.1 Clostridium sp. CAG:217 | reverse complement strand
CTCCATCATTTGTAGCGGTTACTACTTGTCTTAATAGCTTGTTTGTAACATCACCCGCGCCATATATTCCCTTAATAGAAGTAGACATATCGCTATTTACAATAAGATAACCATTTTCATCTAGTAAACTTTTATCAAGAAAAGTTGTAACAGGGTAAGCTCCAATATAAGGAAAGATACCAACACAATTTATGGTACTAATATCATTATTTTGTACATTCTTAACATTTAAGCCAACAATCTTATCATTTTCAATAACTAAACTATCAGGAATAACATTCTTTACTACTTCGATATTATCCTTATCTAAAACTTGTTTAACTACGGTTTCTTCAGCTCTAAACTTATCTCTTCTTATGATGATCGTCACCTTATTTACAATAGAACTTAAATATAAAGCTTCCTCGAGTGCTGAATTGCCACCACCAATTACTACCACATCCTTTTTACGATAAAAGAAGCCATCACAAACAGCACAATAAGAAATACCTCTTCCAATATATTCCTTAGCATTTTCTATATCTAGTTCTTTTTCTTTGGTACCGGTTGCCACAATAACGGTTTTTGTTTCAAATGATTTTCCATTGTCCAATAAGACAGTATGAATATCATCTTTACTATCTACTTTAATAACTGTTCCATTGTATATATCTTGACCAAATTTTTTTACATGATCAATAAAATCTTGAGCTAATTCAAAGCCACTTATTTCCTTAAAACCAGGATAGTTTTCAATCTTAAAAGTTTTAGTAAGTTTGCCACCACCGGTATCACTATCGATAAGTAATATTTTAAGATTACTTCTTAAAGCATATATCGCACTAGTAAGGCCAGCCGGGCCAGCTCCAATAATAATTAAATCGTACATAAGTCACCTCACTAAAATTATATCATCACAAATAGTGAAGCTATTTTTCTTGCTTCATGTTTATAATAGAGTGATGAAAAAAACGTATCGTATTGTGTTTTTGTTTGCTTCTATGGGCATTTATATATTACTAGCTTTTATCGAATTTTTTATGTTGAATAATCTATTCGATATGTTTACTACTAGGTATTTGTATCATGAAATAATGATGGTAGTATGTCTTTTGCTAATTAATCCAATTTTAACTTATATTTTAGTTAATCTTATTCCTTTAAAGCCTAAAAAACGGATTAAAGATAATATCAAGGAAGAAATGCGCCAAGAAAGATAACTATTATTGGCTTATGATGGTAAAATAATCAAGATATGAAAATTGCAATTGTTGCCGGTGGAACTGGAGGACATATTTATCCAGCTTTAACCTTAGCGGAAAATTTAAGAGATAGAGGACATGAAATTGTCTTTTTTGGCTCATATGATCGTATGGAAAAAGACGTTGTGCCAAGTTACGGTTTTAAATTTATTCCTTTAAATATTACTTCTACTCAAGGTGGCGTAGTAGCTAAAATTAAAAGTCTTACAAGTATGTATAGTGCTTATTTAAAGTGCCTTAAGCTATTGAAAGGCTATGATTTAGTAATTGGCTTTGGTAATTATATTTCATTACCGGTTGTTTTAGCTGGCAAAAAATTAAAACTAAAGACGGTAATTCATGAACAAAACTCTTTTGTGGGCAAAGCTAATAAGATGCTAGATGAAAAGGTGGATTTAGTAATTGGTTCTTATGAAGAAAATAAACAACAGTTTAAAAATCCGCATACTTTAATACTTGGCAATCCTCAAAGTTCTAAGGCTAGTAAAGTAGAAAAAGATGATACTATCTTAGAAAAACTTGGTTTAGACAAGAATAAAAAGACCGTAGTTATTTTTATGGGCTCACTGGGTTCAGAAACGGTCAACAATATTTTGCTTGATTACTTTAATTTGACGGATGGCTCATATCAAATAGTCTATGCCACAGGCAAGAAGTACTATAAACAAGATATTGATAAGATTAAACAAAGAGATTATTTAAAGGTTGAAGAAAAGATTGATGGCATTAAAGTTATGAAAGCCTGTGATTTATTGGTTTCTAGAGCTGGTGCTACTACATTATGCGAAATCACAAGCCTTGGTATGCCTAGTGTTTTAATTCCTTCGCCATATGTTCCTAATAATCATCAATATCATAATGCGATGGCTTTGGTTAATAAAAAGGCGGCTTGTCTAATTGAAGAAAAGGATTTAAGCCCTGCGGTATTAAAGGATACAATTGATAAGCTTATAAATGATGATGATAAATTAAAAGAGTTAAGTGTTAATGCCTTAAGTTTAAAGAGTGATTCGGTTATTGAGGACATAGTAAGAGAAATAGAAAAATTATGATAAAAAGTTTTTTAAGTGAACATGGTGATTATAAAGATGATAAGAGTTTTAAGCAACTCACAACGATAAAAATGGGTGGCGAAATAGCTCATTATGTTGAACCTTATAGTGTTGATGATTTAAAAGAAATTATTTATTTTTTAAGAAATAAGCGTATTCCTTTTAAGATTATTGGCAATGGTTCTAATTTGATTTGTGGATCAAGCCGTTATGAGGGTGTTGTGATTAATCTTAAACGCTTTAATAATTATGAAATAAAAAATGATAGCGTTTATGTTGAAGCTGGTGTAATGGCTCCCTATTTATCAAGAAAATTAGCTGAACAAGGACTAAGTGGCTTGGAGTTTGCTTCAGGTATTCCTGGTACTATAGGCGGTTTAGTTTATATGAATGCTGGGGCTTATAAAAAGCAGATGCAAGATTTGATTATTGATGTTATTGTGCTTATTAATAATGAGGTTGTGACATTAAAAAATGAAGAATTAAAGTTTAGTTATCGTTATTCAATCTTTCAAGAACATCCTCATTGGATTATCTTGGGGACTAACTTAAAGCTTGTAGCGGATACAAAAGAAGAAATACAAGCTTTAATACAAGATAGAAGTATGCGTCGAAAAAATACCCAACCATTAGATAAGCCAAGTGCTGGTAGTTGTTTTAGAAATGTTGGTGATATTAGTGCTTGGAAACTTATTGATTCAATAGGCTATAGAGGCTATAACCTAAATGGGGTCGAGGTATCAAGTAAACATCCTAATTTTATTGTTAATGAAGATGGGGGATGTGGTGAAGATTATTTAAAGATTGCTTTGGATATCCAAGAAAAAGTATATAAGAAACATAATATTAAACTTATTATGGAAGTGGAGAAATTTAATTGTTAGATTCTAATGAAAAAAAGATACTGAGTAACAACTATGTTTTAAATAAAAGAAAACAAGCTGTTGATAATTCAATCTTTCGAGGTTTTAAGAAGGTATACTTTTTACTTGGCATCATCATTGGCTTTCTTGTTTTATTGATATTATTTTTTATTAGCGATTATTCTAATGTTTATCATATTACCGTAAGTGGTAACACTTATTTAAGTGAGAAGGATATTATAAAGATTGCGGATATAAGCGAATATGAAAAATATTTATTTGTTATTCCTTCTTTTAAAGAAAAAAACTTAACTAATTCACCTTATATTGAATCAGCTACGGTTGAAAAGATGGATGATAGAGTAATTAAAATAAGTGTTGTTGAAGTAAAACAAGTAGCTTATATTTATGAAAATGGTGCAAACTATCTTCTTTTAGCAGATGAAACAAGAGTTCCCCTTAATGAAGATAATATCTATATGACTAGTAAACTGCCTATGCTTGAAGGCTTTAATGAAAGTCAAATTACGGAAATCTTAAGAGGTTTTAAAAATCTAGATGAAGATACTATCAATCAAATATCAGAAGTACATCGTTATCCATTTAGCTATGATGAAAATATGATGGAAGTTATTATGAAAGATGGCAACTATGTCTTTGTCTCATGGACTGGCCTTGATATGCTTAAAAACTATTATTCGATTGTATCGGGCTTATCTAGTGCCTCAAGTAATATTTGCATCTATTTAGATGAACTTAATAATTCGGGTTATACTAGTGCTTGTCCTTGGCAAGAAGATACCACTAGTACAACTGATACAACAACTATAGAAGAAACTAATCAAGAGTAATTTTGCAAGATATTGGATGATGATCAGAAAAGACAATATCTTGTTTTTTATTGGAGTGAATATTTATTGATTCAACTTTTGCATTGTTGCTTACAAAAATATGATCAATTGGACCACTATGCTTTGGCAGTAATGTAAAGAATTCAATACTAGGTATTTTAATATCTTTTATTACATCGTTTAATTTGATTGGACTATTATTTAAAAAATATTTAATCTCTTTACTTTTACTAGTACAGTTAAAGTCACCTAATATGATAGTTATATCTTCACAATAATTATTTAATTCATCATTTAAAGTATTAAGTTGTAACTTTCTAATATAGGGGTTAGAGAAATCTAAGTGGGTACAGCCTATAAATAATGTTTTATTATTTGTTTTGTCTTTTAATCTTAAATAGGTAACATTTCTTGATTCAAAGAAATAATAAGAACTATCTTTAATATGTGGATTATTAGATAACCAAAAGCTGCCTTTTTCAATTAATTCAAATCTGTGTGAGTAATATAAAACATTTTCTTGTTTAGATAATTTATTGCCACATAATACTTTATGACTTTTGTATTCCTTATCTAAAAAGCATAGACTATCATTCATGCTTTCTTGATACTCTTGAAAGCCAATGATATCCGGTTTTATTTTGTTTATTAAATCAAAATAGCCAATTACCCGCTTATTAAAGCGTTTATTTGTTTTGGTATAAAAATAATCAATCTTTAAATTGGCAGATAATATAGTATAAGACATACAAGTATTATAACTATATTGATGTTGAAAAAATTTTCATTTTATTGAAATATTTTTCAAATACTATCTTGACATAAAAAAATAATAGTTTACTATAAGAATATATTGATGAAGAGGAATAGTACTTACAAGTGTACTTAATAGCGAGTCTGGTTGGTGTAAGCAGATAAGTGATATGTAAGGAAGCGCTCCTTGGAGATACTATCTTGAACCAAGTAGGGATGGTCGCTAGCTGGCGTTATAGTATGAGGTGGTCTAATTAATTTAGGCAAATAAAGTGGTACCGCGATTTATAGTCGTCTTTATGAAAAATAGACGACTTTTTTATTTATAGTCGTCAAGAAAGGGAAGTTATGAAAAAATTATTTATTCTAATGTTTATTGTCTTAATGACTTTGTCTTTAGTTGCCTGTGGCTCAAAGAGTCAAGAAGCAACTACATCAGAAGATAGTGATACAGTTACCATTACTGTTGGTATGTCTCCAGATTATGCACCATATGAATCTTTAGATACAGATGGTAATATAGTAGGCTTCGATATTGAGATGTTAAATGAAATGGCTAGCTTATTAAGTGAGTCAGAAGGCAAGACTTATAAGTTTGATATTCAACAAATGGATTTTGATAATATTGTTACTCAAATTCAAGGTAAGCAAATTAATATTGGTGTATCTGGCTTTACATATAGTGAAGAAAGAGAAGGTGCTGTAGCATTCTCAGAAGCATATTGCAATTCTAAACAAGTAATGCTTGTTTTAGCCGATAGCACTGCCACAAGCTCTGAAGATTTAATGGGACAACCTATTGGAACACAAACTGGTACAACTGGTGCTGACGCTGCTATTTCGACATTTGGCGAAGAAAATGTTACAACAGTACAAAGTGTTCTTACAATGATTCCAGGCCTAGATTCTCATCAATTTGAGGCTGTTGTCGTTGACTCTGGTGTTGCGAACAATTATGCGGCAACTGGTAACTATAAAGTACTTGATGAAACACTTGTTGATGAAAAGAACTACATCGTTGTTGATAAGGATGACGCTGATACTTTAGCTATTATCAATAAGGGTATTGAATTATTTATGGCATCAGATAAGTATGGCCAACTTTGTGAAACTTACGGTTTATCAAAGATTGAAAAATAATTAAAAGGGGATAGAAATGTTTGCAGCTTTTTCAAAAGTATTTACCGTTGATAATTTGTTGTATCTATTAAAGGGCACATGTTATTCACTAGGGATAGCACTTCTGTCCCTTTTCTTTGGTTTAATTTTAGGCATATTAGGTTGTATGGGCAAAAGAAGTAAGAATGTAGTAGCTAGGGCTATTGCCAACATCTATGTTGAGATAATTAGAGGGACTCCATTATTCTTACAAATTCTTATTATCTTTTCTGTTATTCCAACCCTATATACAGCCCTAACTGGTAAGATTGTAAGAATTAACACTTATTTAATTGGTGTTATTGCCATGTCTATTAATTCAGGTGCTTATCAAACAGAGCTTATAAGATCAGGCATAAATGGCGTTGATGCAGGACAATCTGAGGCATGTCAAACACTTGGCTTAAGCTATTTTCAATCAATGAAACTAGTTATCTTGCCTCAAGCTTTTAAAAGAATCATACCACCACTTATCTCTGAACTTATCACTTTAATCAAAGATACATCCCTGATAAGTGCCATAGGCGCCGTTGAACTGTTGAAGGGTGCTCAAGTGCTTGGCGCAAAATATTATGATGTTATGTCGCCTTATATGATTGCGGCTGTTTATTATTTGATTTGCACTATTTCCATTTCCATCTTTGGTAAGAAAATAGAAAAGAGGTTGGCTTTAAGTGATTAAGGTAGAAAATATTAGTAAGACTTTTACCACTAATAGTAAAAAGGGTAGCTTGTTGGCGGTTGATGATGTTTCCCTTGAAGTTAATAAGGGTGAAATAGTTTGTCTTATTGGTCCTTCAGGTTCTGGTAAGTCAACTTTGATTAGATGTATAGAAGGCTTAGAGATTCCAGAAAAGGGTAATATCTATATTGATGGCGAAAAGCTTGATCCATCTAATAAAGATTCTTTCAAGAAGATAAGAAGCCATATGGGTTTTGTGTTTCAACACTTTAATTTGTTTCCGAATATGAGTGTTATTGATAATCTTACTTTAGCTTTGATTAATGTGCTTAAAATGAATAAAGATGAAGCAGAAACCAAGGCTATCTCTTTACTAAAAAGAGTTGGCTTAGAGGATAAGAAGAATGATTATCCTAATAACTTATCTGGTGGTCAAAAACAAAGAGTAGCGATTGCCAGAGCCTTATGTTTAAGTCCAGATATCATGTTGTTTGATGAACCAACTAGTGCTTTAGATCCAGAAATGGTAATCGAAGTTTTACAAGTTATGAAGGAATTAGCAAATGAGGGTATGACAATGATTATTGTTACTCATGAGATGGGCTTTTGTAAGACAGTGGCTAATCGAATTGTTTTCTTAGAAGATGGTAAGATTGTTGAAGAAAACAATGCTCAGGATTTCTTTAAACAGCCTAAAACGGATAGAGCTAGAGAATTTTTGAGTAAAGTTATGTATTAAATTTAATAGAATTATCTTTATTTGGATAATTCTTTTTATTCTATTGATTTTAAGTTGATTTAGTACTACTATAATACAGATAATACAGAGGAGGGAATATGGATATTTCAACTTTTAACAAAATATTAGGTATTTTATTTCTAATGTGTTATGCTTACCAAACGATATACTTGCTTATTCCATTATTTAATATAAATCTTGTTAAGCATAAGATAGATGATAAACCAAATAGATACGCTATTTTAATTGCGGCTAGAAACGAAGAAAAGGTTATTGGTAACCTTATTGATTCAATTAAAGCTAGTAACTATCCAAGCGAATTAATTGATATTTATGTAGGCGCCGATAATTGTAGTGATAATACGGCTTTGGTGGCCAAGGAAAAGGGTGCTATAGTCTTTGAAAGATTTAATAAGGTAAAAATCGGCAAAGGTTATGTTTTAAATTTCTTACTTGATCAAGTTAAGGAAACAGGTAAAAAATATGATGCCTATATGGTATTTGATGCGGATAACGTATTAGATAAGAACTTTGTTTTTGAAATGAATAGAGTCTATAACCAGGGCTATAAAGTTATTACTTCTTATCGTAACTCTAAAAATTATGGCGATAACTGGTTATCTGCAGGTTATGGCTTATGGTATATGCATGAATCAAGTCATTTAAATGCTTCAAGAATGGCAATAGGTTCAAGTTGTGCAATATCGGGAACAGGCTTTCTAGTAGATAGTTCTTTAATGGATGAATATAATGGCTGGAACTTCTATTTACTTACTGAAGATATTGAATTTACAATGGAAAATGTTACTAATGGTTTAAAGATTGGTTATGCAGGTAAAGCAGTTGTCTATGATGAACAACCTACTGACTTTAAACAATCATATTATCAAAGACTTAGATGGTCAAAGGGCTTTTTCCAAGTCTTCCATAAATACGGTTTAAAGCTTGTTAAAGGACTAATCGATGGTGACTGGTCTAGCTTTGATATGACCATGAATTACGCTCCTGCGGCCATTATTTCCGCCATCAGCATCATTGCCAATCTTTATTGCATGATTAAGCAATATATTCTAACTGGTTCATGTATGGCTTTGTTACAACAATTTGGTTCAATGTGCTATGGAATGTATATAACATTATTTGTTATATCCCTTGTAACAACATTAATGAATTGGAAGAAAATATATTGTCCAATATATAAAAAGATACTATATACCTTTACTTGTCCAATATTCCTTCTAACATATCTTCCAATTACGATTATTGCGATATTTAAGAAAGTATCTTGGAAACCAATTGATCATTCAAGAGGTTTAACACTAGAGGAAATTAAGAAGTAGAAATACTTCTTTTTATTAGCCGAAAATATGATATAAATTATCTATGAATGAATTAGAAAAAGAAAAAATTGTCAATTATCTTAAAGATCTTATTTTAAACAAAGGTTTAAATTACTTAAGTGATAATTCAACCGAAGTGTTTAATAAAGTTGAAACAGAAAGCAATTTGAAAAGTGCGTTATTTGTATGTCTATTTAATGGCGTATGTAAAAAGGCGCTAGAAGAAAATATAACATCTAAAGACTTATCAAGTTACATTGAAAGTAATTGTATGTTAAATAAGGAAGCTTCTTCTTATTTTGCGGATATTTTTATAGAAGTATTTTCTAAGGAAAATAGAAAAGAATATGATTCTAAAAAAGAGATGGGCTTTAATGAATTCTGCAATAAGAAACATAATATGACATGGGATGGCTTTGCCAGATGGAACAATGATGGTATATATGTTGATTGTTCCTTTAAGGCAACTTTTGGTTTTATGGTAGTAGATAAAGAAAAAGTTAGAAAAGAAAACAAAAAAGAATTAAAAGAAAATCCTTATCTAAGCTCTAAATATTTTTATGATAAATATAAAGGTGAATTAGATATAGAGCTGGATAATGATTTTGAATATTATTGTACTTGTGATGATTACTATCCACCAGTTGCGGAAGACTATATAGACAATTGCCAGAGTTTGCTTGAAAAATATTTTGATAAACATGGTTTTGAATTGTTAAGTTTTGATGGTGATGGTGAAACATCGGATTATGAAAGATATTAAAAAAAGCTTCATTCGAAGCTTATTTTTAATTATGGTGGTTCCGGCCAGAATTGAACTGGCGACACAAGGATTTTCAGTCCTTTGCT
>CAVFKJ010000063.1:0-16858 GCA_963623125.1 Clostridium sp. CAG:217 | reverse complement strand
TGCGTATGACCGACGATTTTGACCGGTATGTCTTACGTTTATTGACCGCTGTGTCCTATGGATTTTGACCGGTTATCTCAATAGAAAAACATGGGTGGCATTGCCACCCAAATTCATTTATTTTCTATAGTCCTTACCATTAACTTCTAGTCTATACGCCTTACCCGTAGCTCTTGATAAAGATGCATCGGCATAGGTTGCGTTTTCAAATAATTGGTACCAGTTTTTAACTGGATATTGTGATAGAAACATAATCGATCCATTTTGATCTCTTGAATCAAGTACTTCAAAGAATATCCTACAACTGTTGATGTCTAGATTCATAAGTCCTATATCATCTAGTATTAGTAAATCTAGCTTAGCTATTTGATCTAGCGCTTTTAAATAAGTGTCGTCATTTTGCTTTGCCTTTAGTTCTATAAGTAATTTAGAAGTAGAGTAATACTTAACTGATCTTAATTGATTAATAGCTCTTACACTAATACATGAACCAATCCATGTCTTGCCTGATCCACATGGTCCTGTTATTATTAGATTCTTCTTTTCATCGATGAAGTTACAAGTCATCAGCTTATCAAACACTGTCTTATCAAGTGTTCTTGTTCCATCGATTATAAGTTCACTATAATCGGCGTTGGGATATTTGATATTTGATTTTTTAAGGCCTCTTGTAATCTTGTTGGTGTATCTTGATAAGTATTCTTTAGATATTATCTCAATAATTCTTTCATCAGCCGTTTTAAGGCCAATATTGGGATCATTTAATTGCTCATCTAAGGTTTGAGCCATAATCGATAGATTCATTTCATTTAAGTATATTTTCATATTATCGATGGTATTTAATTCGCCATCTTTCTTTTTAAGTGACATATTATTATTTCCTCCTATTGATATTCACTTTCACCACGAATATTTTCATGGTTTAAAGTCTCTTTTTCTTTTAGACTCTTAAGTCTTCTTGTTACATATGAATAAGTCATGTTGTTAAGCTCACATGCTTCCTTACATACTCTTTCTATTTGAGCGTCAGTATATGTGTGACTAAAATGTAAAGCTAAAATGCCCATACAAGCTCTATATCCTTGTTCTGGATGTTTCTTACTATCTAGTATGGCTTGTATTACTTTACGCACATGAAAACCAACGGTTCCGGCTATTCCTAGATACCATGATGAATCTTTTGTCTTAACAATATTAGCTATGCGATGGTTTGCTGGCATATGTTCTGGATTAGTGGTGTAGTAAGTGTATCTGGTATAACATCTGTTATGAGTGGCTACATTATTGCCATCAGTATCGGTTATAATGACTTTGTTAAAACTGTATTTGATAATTACAGTATGACCTAATAATCGATAAGGAACTGAATAGTAATGTAGCTTATCACTTTTGATAGTGACGTGATAAGAATCAGGAACTTTTGCTGAACAATAGTCGTATACTTCAAAATGTGTTAAAGGTAGTGGCTTTAACTCTATCTTGTCGTATTCATTAAACCATTCAGCACGAGTTCCACTTTTTACTTGAAAAGGTAGATTAGATAGCTCTTTACATATCCGAAGCACATCGCCATTAAGTTCTTCTAGACTGCTATATTGTTTGTCTTTGATTTCCATGATAAGTTGTCTTTCAAACCAGCCAACAGTAAACTCAACATCATTTTTATCAGTTGGCTTCTTTGGCCTAGCTGGCATTACTACATAACCATAGTGTTCTTGCATATCCTCATAAACTCTATTAAGAACTAAATCATCTTTAGTATTCTTGATGGTGGCACATTTAGTGTTATCTGGCACAACATATTTTGGTATGCCACCATAATAAGTAAAGGCATGTATATGACCTGTTATATAGCTTGGCAGTTTTTCATCTAAGAAGCCTTCAATATAGGGGAATTGTGACATACCAAGTGTTGTACAAAAGAAATGAACGGTATCAATGTTACTTCCATCAAAACAGTAATCAAGTGTATCTCCCATCCAATCAACATACATGTTTTCGCCAGGTGGTTCATTCATAACCATTACTGGTGCCTTCTTATTCTTATGACACCATTCCCTGTATAGTTCACAATACCTACCGTAAGAATAAGGATCATCATTATCCTTGTAGTACATCCTCCACAAGAAGAAAAGTGTCATTCTCTTATCGCTCACAAGCTTTTTGTGAACAATTGAGAAGTTAGGCAGTTCCTTCTTATTGTGAGGTTCGCTCTGCTTGGGTCTCAATAGTTTGTCACATTCTTCTTCATCCATACAACGTATTGTTTCTATATCTAGATTATTAGAATCAATAATCTTACAAATAGAATTGATGGTTCCTTTTGAAAAACCTACGTATCTTACAGAAAAAGAATGTTCCATGGCATTTTGAGACATATGATACTTAAGTTTGCCTAAAGCTACTTTAAGCATCTTGCCTTTTGCGGTTAATTTCTCTTTCACTCTAATTAACCCTCCTTTCTTTTACCATTAGACAATAAAAAAACCGGTTCAACACAAACCGGTCAAAATTTATCGTATAGGTGGTCAAGATTTATCGTAGGGGTGGTCAATTTTCATAGGACACAGTGGTCAAAACCGCCCGTTATAAGCAACATGAGACTTATGCTTCTTTTGGTACAGGAAAAAAGTTAATAGAACAAGGTATTGAAGATCCTGTTAAATACTTAGAAGAAAAAGTTAAAGATTTAAATAATGATGTTAATTTAAACAAAGTAAAACAAATAAGTGATGTTGCACCATACAAGTATGCAGGCTATTTTTTAATTAAGTCCGTTTTAGATAAATTAGATATAGAACCAATAATGAATCTTTATGATTTAACTACTAATTATCAATTTAAATTATTTGATGTTTTATCTTCTTTAATCTATGCAAGATGTATTAGACCATGTAGTAAACATAAAACTTTTTTAGATGTAATTCCCTACTTAAGTGATAACTATCATTTCTCATATGATCAATTATTAACTGGTCTAGCTTACTTTGGTGAAAACTATGAAAAGATAGTAGAAATATTTACTAAACAAGTTAAAGAAAAATATAAGTTCAATACTGATGTTTGTTACTTTGATTGCACAAACTTTTATTTTGAAATTGATAGAGAAGATGAGTCACGAATGAAGGGACCAAGTAAAGAAAATAAAACAGAACCTTTACTTGGTATGGGATTATTACTTGACAAGAACCAAATACCAGTTGGATTAAAGCTTTATCCTGGTAACCAGTCGGAGAAACCAAAATTAAGAGAAGTAATTAATGATTTAAAAAGACAAAATGAAGTTGATGGCAGAGTAATACAAGTAGCTGATAAAGGCTTAAATAGCGCTTCTAACATCTATAAGACTATAAAAGAGAAAGATGGTTATATCTTTTCTAAATCAGTTAAGATGTTACCTGAAAAAGAAAAGGTATGGGTACTATTAGATAATGACTATAAAGAAGTAAAAGACTTGTCTGGCAATGTCTTATATAAGACAAAGGAGTGCATTGATACCTTCCCTTATGAGTTTATTGATGAAGATGGTAAGAAAGTAAAGTTTTCAGTTACAGAAAAAAGAGTAGCTACTTATAATCCTTCTTTAGCCAAGAAACAATTGTTTGAAATAGAAAGACTAGTAGAAAAAGCAGAACTATTAAATTCATATAAAAGTAAAAAAGATGAATATGGTGAATCTGCTAAGTATGTAAACTTTAAAGGAAAAGATGGTAGTAAAGCTACTATAGAATTAAATAATAAGAAGATTGAAGAAGACAAGAAGCTTTGTGGATACAACTTACTTGTAACATCGGAAATCAATATTGACCAAAACGAAATATATAAGTCTTATCACAACTTATGGCGCATAGAAGAATCATTTAGAGTTATGAAATCTGAACTAGATGCTAGACCCGTATTTATGAAAAAGAAAGAAACAATACATGGTCATTTCTTGATATGTTATCTATCAGTGCTATTATCTAGACTACTTCAAATATACGAATTAAATGATGAAGATTCTATGCAATCTATATTTGAATTTATAAGAGAATTTAAACTTGTAAAAGTAGGAAACAAATATATAAATCTAGCCACTAATAAAGAGCTAATCAAAAAGCTTACAGATAAAACCAAATTACCTCTTACAAACGCCATAATTTCCAATAGCCAATACGATAAAATAATGAGCTACAAAATGTAGCTCATTATCATTTTCTCACCATATATTGAGTTAAAAGTCTAAAGACAGGTTATAGACATTAAAGAACATATAATCAATAGGAAATTTTTAAAGATTCACTGCGATTTGTTTAAATACTTCAAAAATAAAGCAGGAGTGAACAAAAACTTCACTACTTCACACAACTTTGCACAAAAACTTCACACTACTTCACACAAAACTTCATAGTACTTCACAGTAAACTTCACACTACTTCACACTCTACTTCACTACTTCATTCCTCGTCAAATATCCAATTTTCGTACTTCATGCAAATAAAAAAGATAATACTATATAATGAATACATGAAAGTTTTATTTGTATATAACCCCTATTCTGGAAAAACACAAATCAAAAATCATCTATATGATATTTTAAATATATTCGCTAAAGCTAGCTATGATTTAACAATCGTTCCTACAACTAAAAGAAATGATGCCAAGGAATATGTCCAAAATAAAGCTCATAAATTTGATTTAATTATTACTTCTGGTGGTGATGGAACCCTTAATGAAACAATTAATGGCCTTTTATTAAATGGACATGATGTACCACTTGGTTATATTCCAGCTGGTAGTACCAATGATTTTGCCAATAGCTTGAAGCTACCAAAAAACATGGCCAATGCAGCATCTTTTATTACAAACAATACACCAAAATATTATGATATAGGCAAATATAATGATTCATATTTTGTCTATGTGGCAGCCTTTGGTGCCTTTACTAGTGTTTCATATTCTACACCGCAAGATATAAAAAATGTCTTTGGCCACTTTGCCTATGTAATAGAAGGACTAAAATCACTTTCAACGATTAAATCATACGAAATGGAAGTACAATCAAAAGAACTTAATACTAAAGAGAAGTTCATCTATGGCATGATTACTAATACTTATTCTGTTGGTGGTATGTATAAACTAGATAAAAAGAAAGTAAAGCTAGATGATGGACTATTTGAAGTAATGTTAGTAAAAGAACCAAAGGATATCTTAGATTTAAATGAAATAACATCCTATCTTTTAGGTACTACTCTAGAAAGTAATCTAATATATCACTTTAAAACTAGTGAAATTAGTTTTAAGACTAATGAAAAAGTTCCTTGGACCTTAGATGGTGAATGTGGTGATAATCCCGAACTTATCACTATCAACAATTTAAATAAAGCGGTAAGGATAATAAGTAAATAATATGTTGTTTAATTCATTAAGCTACGCTATCTTTTTACCCATTGTCTTTATTCTATATTGGCTACTACCCCATAAATATCGTTGGATACTACTACTTATCGCATCCTACTATTTTTATATGTCATGGAATATTAAATATGTCTTCTTAATATTTCTAACCACTCTAGTATCCTATCTTTCAGCTATCTTTATTGAAAAATACGAAAAACATAAAAAACTAATTCTTACAATTACGCTAGTAGTATGCCTAGGTGTATTATTTGTTTTTAAATACTTCAATTTCTTCTTTGAAACACTAGATACGATATTGAGTCTATTTAAAATAAAGTTAAATAAAATTACTCTAAATTTAATATTGCCAGTAGGTATTTCCTTTTATACCTTCCAAACTTTAAGTTATGTAATCGATGTCTATCGAAAAGATATAAAAGCGGAAAAACATTTTGGCTACTATGCATCCTTTGTATCTTTCTTCCCTCAACTTGTAGCCGGTCCAATTGAAAGACCTGATAATCTATTACCCCAACTTAAACAAGAAAAACAATTTGACTATAATAATGCCACCAAAGGACTAAGACTTATGGCCACGGGCTTCTTTAAAAAAATCGTTGTAGCCGACAATCTAGCCTACTATGTTGACTTAGTCTACAATGATTTAGCCTACTATAATGGCTTTGCCCTAGTACTAGTAGCTATCTTTTTTACTATCCAAATATATTGTGACTTCTCAGGCTATAGCGATATCGCCAAAGGTAGCGCAAGGCTTTTAAATATTGAGCTAATGGATAACTTTAAAATGCCATATTTTTCCACTACTATTAAAGAGTTTTGGTCAAAATGGCACATCTCCTTATCATCATGGTTTAAAGATTATATCTATATTCCCCTAGGTGGCAATAGAAGTTCAAAAATAAGACACTATTTTAATTTACTTGTAACATTTTTAGTATCAGGGCTATGGCATGGAGCCAATATCACCTTTGTCATATGGGGAGGAATTAATGGTCTACTTCAAATAATTGAAGATATCTTTCATATCAAAAGAAATAATAACAAATACTCTTTTACTTGGTTTATAAGAGTAATACTAGTATTTATAATCATGACCTTTACCTGGATATTCTTTAGAGCCCAAAATCTAAATGAAGTAGCCTATATCTTTACTAATATGTTTAAGGGCATAAGTCATCCACTAAGTTACATTAGATCAGGCCTATATAGTTTTGATGTAAGTCCTACATATCTATTAATTATGTTATCCTTATATCTTATCCCCTTATTTGTGTATGATTTAATAAGTGTAAAATATGATTGTTTTACACTAATAAACAAACAAAACAAAGTAATAAGATATCTAATCTACTTTATTATTCTATTAATGATATTATTGTTACACTATGTAGGAGAAGTAAGCTTTATCTACTTCCAATTCTGATTATGAAAACCTTTATTAAAAAAGTATTATTCTTTATCTTAACATTAGCTCTTATAGCACTAATTGTATCTATCACCATAGATCCTTTTAATGTATTCCATCCCTTAAATATTAAAGATAATGGAATAGAACCTAATAAGAACTATATTAAAATGACCTATATTTTAAATAATCCCGATAAATTTGATACCTTTGTCTTTGGCTCAAGTAGAGTAGGCAATATTCATACTAATAATATTTGGGAAGCTAAGGCCTATAATATGACCTATTCTGAAGGACTACCTGTTGAAACCTTAAATAATGTTAAAACCCTAATAAAACATAATATTATTCCCAAGACCATATATCTAGGAGTAGATAACTTATCCTATACAATTGATCCAAGTAGCCATATTAGTGCCTCTAATGCACCCTATGAGCTAAAAGAAAGTAATCCAATTAAGTTTTACTCTCTATATTTAGACCCCGCCATGTCAATTAAATCTTATACAACCATCATCTATAAACATAATTTTGATGAATCTTATGCCACTAGATTTTATGAATATGGTTGGAACTCCGACTATGGTAATACAAACAGTACTTATGATTTTACTAATGCCAAGCCAAGTGTTGGGAACAGCTATCGACTAGAAGAAACACTAGATGAAATAAGACAACTAAAACAATTATGTGATGAAAATAATATTAAACTAGTAATCTTTACTAATCCTTTATATTATGTAACCTATGATGCCGCCCTTGAACAAAACTATCTAAATTTCTTAAAACAGTTGGCCACCATAAGTGAATACTGTAACTTCTCAGGCTACAACAGTATAACTGTCGACTCAAGCAATTGGATAGATAATTCTCATTACTCTGCAGAGGTAAGTGATAAAGTATTAGAATGCATGTGCTTTCACGCCTACTATGAAGGCTTATATGAAGAAGGCTTTGGCTATTGGGTAAATGAAAAAAATGTCGATGAATTCATCGACATGTTAGAAACAAATAAACTTAAGTACGCTTCTTAATTAACTTTAAGTACATACTCTTACTCTTTTTATTATCTAATAAACACTTCTTTTGATAAGAAACAAGCAAGTTATCATGCATATACTTTTTATTCATCTTTATAATCTTGTCCTTATAAGGAAATAACATCTCTAAATAAGAATAAAGTAAATCATACTTTTCCTTTTTAATACCATCATCCCCATTAATATTCTCTATCTTATAGAAGATATAATAGAAAGCCTCAAACATTCTAAAATAAAAGATATCATCACAGTTATTAGTTTGTTCTATAACACTCTTAAATACCGTAACATACATATCAATCGTCTTAGGCTTAATATCCGTCCTTGTATTACCACTACGATTGATTAAATAATAGCTTAATGGTTTTTTACAATATGCTACTCTATTAACTTTGGTTAATGCATAAAAATAAAGTAGACTATCACTGTAAGATACCTTACAAGGAAATTTAATATTCTTTACAATATCCCTTCTATATAACTTGGCATGAGGAGAAGGTTCCATAAAATACAAGCTATCAAAATCCTCATTTCCTCTTATATAAACTTTCTTATCAACAATCTTACCAAAGTCTTCATTAAAAGAAGGATCATACTTTATTTCATCATTATCTTCATAAACTAGATTCTTAGCCCCAATGACTAAATCTAAAGCTAATTCTTTTTGATATTCCATCAAAGTCTTAAGACAATCAACATCTAAGTAATCATCAGGATCACATACTAAGACAAAATCACTATCACTTAAATTAAAAGCTAATTCTAGTACACTACCATAACCACCATTTTCTTTAACAATCGATTTAATTAAAATAGGATACTTACTAACATATTTATCAATGATATCTTGTTCATGATAAGGAGAACCATCATTAACCACATAAATATCATAATTAGAATATGATTGTTTTACTAAAGAATCTAAACACTTACTGATATATTTTTCAACATTATAAACTGGTACAACAATACTAATCTTATCCATATTACCCCTTTAGATGCTTAAGAAAATAATAAGTCTTAGTCTTAAGACGACTAAGATAAACATCATCTCCCTTTTCCTCTACTATTTGATACTTACAATTATTGTCAAAATACTTTTCTTCAAAATCAAATACTTCATCAATAAACTTATAAACAAACTTTCTATCCGTTAAACGCATGGCCTTTCTTAAGAAAAGAATTAAATTACGCTTAACTAAATAATTTAGCTCATCCTTATAATCTTTAAAAACACCCTCATGAATATAATAAGAAACTACCTCATCACACATGACAATAATATCTCTTATCTTATTATCAATGGCTGAAGAAACATTACTAGGTCTATCAACTAAATATGTATATAAAGACTTATTTAAATATTGAATTCTATTTGCCTTAAGCAATAATTTAGGTGTTGTGCCCAAGTCTTGATGACGATAACCAAGTGGATAGATGATGTCATTATCCTTAAATAAAGATGTCTTATAGCCCTTATTCCATGGTGCATTAAGGGTATAAGCCAATAATTCTTTCTTAGAACTTAAATTAAAAATACCTTCTTCAAAATTAAAATCAATCGGTTTAATAACCCCATCACTTAAATAATGATGATTATAACCAAATACCAACATATCATCATCATTAGTTTCCATCTCTTTGATGATGGTACCAACATAATCACTACTTACATAATCATCCCCATCCACAAAAGAAATATATTTACTATTACATTTTTCAAGTCCTAAATTACGAGCACTAGAACTGCCACCATTTTCTTTATCAAAAAGAAAAAACTTCTTATTATCACAATACTTTAAACAAACATCATGACTATTATCCGTTGAACCATCATTAATAAGATAAACGACATAATCATCACTGTCTTGTTTAGCTAAGCTAGCCAAACAACGATCAAGATAATTGCCTACATTATAAATAGAAACTACTACCGTTAATTTATACATAATCTAATTATACTATTGAAGGGTATGATTATTGGCATACTCTAGTAAACTTAAAGACAAATATAAAGCTGAATTATAATTAATAGCTGGCTCAACATTAGAATAGCTATCCCACTTATCTACAAAACGAGTGGCAATAGGTGAATCTTCGCTAAAATACTTGCCTACTTCACCATCACTCAAATATTGGTCGACTCCATTACACATGGCACCCTTAATACTATTTAAGCCCTTAGAATAAGCTAAACGAGAATGAATAGTACTAGGATAGTTATAACCAAAACCATAGACAAAAGACATATTCAAAGTATTTAAACCAAGAATATAATTAATGGCCTCACTAGCCTTTACAATATATCTTTCTTCCTTTAAGTATCTACTAGCCAAAAGAAGCTCATTAATTGTCTCACAAACCACCTGATTAGAACCCCACATATATGTATCATTAGGATAAGCATAAACATTTAAGTCAATATGATCGCAAAGTCCATCACACTCACTCTTAAATAAATCCTTAATATGATTATAGAAATCACTATTATACTCAAGACTATCTAAAAGACATACATAAGCGTAAACCCTACAATTGGCTGTATTAGAATCTCTATCAATTCCCCCACTTACAACGCCCTTACATAAATCAAGATACTTTTCATCTCTTGTAAGCTTATAAGCTACACTATAGGCAAATAAACGCTCATCTGATTCATTATCATCATAATAAGTGCCCACATCAAAACCATCAGGATTTAAGGGATTATTGGCATATTGATTATCAACTAAATAAGAAATAGCCTTATTATGAGCGTTTAAACAACGAATTGCCAAATCATTATCACTATCTTTAAATAGTTCATAAGCTAAACCAGTAATACCCGCAAAAGAAGAAGTAACTAAAGTCCAAGGATATAAGATGTATTCTTGTTCATTATCATATTCTGGAGAAACAAAACTAGAAAACTTCTTCGTAACAACTTTATTGTAAACAGAACCATCATCCTTTTGCATCTTTAAGACAAACTCTAAGCCATATTTAATCTCATCAAGTAAGGCACTATCTAAGTTTTTACCATAAACAGCTGAAAACAATAAGTCTGCAATAACCTTATCCTCAACCACTAGATACTTGCCATAGTCACCCGCATCATGCCAACCACCACTAGTATCTAAATAAATATCTTCATCATAAACCCAAAGCTTACTACCGTTATTATGACACGCGCTATGTCCCAATTCACCAACTGTATCAAAACCGCATCTTTCAACATATAAGGCATTTAATACATAAGTTAATAAATCATTGTACTTATCACTTATCTCAAAATCATTGGAATAAACACCAAACTCACTCTTAATATAATAAGTACCATTCTTGTTTAAATCCTTAAAATAAGCCTTATAAAGCCACTCACTAGAATCCTTTTCCTCAATAGCTTTGGAAATATCACCAGAATAAACAATCTCATCATTACTGTTATAAACACTAAAATGATTACCGGGATTAGTCCTAAAAACAATGGCCTTCTCAAGATTATTTAAATAAGTAACCTGATTAGTTAAAGAAGTTACTTTATGGTTATTAGAACTAATATCAAAGTTATTGATATCAAGATTTCCACTACCATTTAAATTAAAGACAATATTCACACCATAGGTATTATTATTAAAACTTACATTAAAACTATTATCACCTACATTAACGCCACTACTTAAATAAGTACCATTGTCATTATAGATACTAATATCACAAGGCACATCTCCACCAATATTAAAACCAATAGTATAAGATCCAGCTTTAAATAATAAATTAGAAGCACTCAAACTACATTGTCCATAACTATTTATCGCATAAGTTTTACTACCACTATCAAAACTGCCTTCTCCCTCAAGCACCCAAGCATCATTTTTATCAACGCTCTCACTATACTCATTTACACTCTCATAAGGTAAATTATCATAGTTGTTGACATAAACAATCTCACTCTCACTACTAGAAGTAGGCTCAATACTCTCTACTATCGCTTCTTCTTTTTTAGAAGCACAACCAGAAAGTAAACATATATTTAAAAATACAATTAATATCTTTTTCATATTATTTAAAACTCGTTGATTACTCAACGAGTTTATTATAGTTTGTTTTAATTATTCACCTTCACTTTGACCAGCTTCACCGCTACCACCATTTTCTCCAGAATCTCCAGATTCACCGCCAGATTCTCAACTATCAGGAGATTGAGTTGGCTCTGCGGTTGGTTCAACTGTAGGTTCTGCTGTTGGCTCCGTTGTTGGAACAACTGTTGGATTAGGGGTTGGAGTTGGTGTAGCCGTATAACTATATACATAGATAGTTACGGTACTACCAACTACTGCACTACTTCCAGATGCTGGAGTAACACTAGCTACAGTACCATTATTAGAAGCTATGGCATTAGTTGATTGATATGAAACTGAATACAATAAGCCAAGTTCTGTTAATTTAGATTGGTAAGTAGCTAAAGTTGTTACACCTTGTTCATATGTTGGAACAGCAACCGTCTTTTGTTTAGTCCACTTATAGATAATCATTGTATCAGACTTCTTAATCTTGTCACCATTCTTTACTGAACAGCCAGCATAATCACCTTCATTATGAGTACCATCAGTATCTACCTTAGTTTGTGTAGAAACCGCAATACCCTTATTTTGCGCGAATAGCTTACAACTTGTCTCATCATCACAACCCGTAACTGTATATGCAATAACAAGATCATGGTTGGTACATTCAAAATAGGTAATTAAATCGACATTGTTATCTTTTTATCACCGCAGCCAAAGAAAGTGTTAAAAGCGCACAGCTTGCAATATCAATAATCTTTTTCATAATAGTCTCCGTTCATTATGTCTATGATTAAAAAAATGCGGAAAACAAGATTCCGCATGATTTGATTATTATCTTATTGATTTAATAAATTTAATATTGTGAGTAGTTTACCCATTCACCATTTTGGTCAGCCACCCAAGAGTAAGCACCTATTCTATACCAAGTATATCCACCATCATTTCTAGTTTCATATACATCAAACTTACTTCCTTTGTGAGTTAACCACAATTTTGTAGCGTCTTTATTGGCATCATTTCTAACATTCAAATTATCAGCAGTTACTTCTATTTCGCCTATTTTATTTGTTATTTCAAGAGAAGCAATCATATCCATAACATCAAAGTCGTCATAATCACTTGTTCCATGATCAAAGTAAGAAACATGAATATATCTTTTTGTTCCATTTGAAGTTGTGATTGGTGTATAGTATTCATACCAATCTTCACTCTTTGTTTGTGAGAACAAAACATTATATGGAGCGTAATTGTTATAATATACACGATATGTAAAGTTTCCTATTGAAACTTCGCCTATATCTCTTTTATACTCAGGTAAGCCGCCTAGTCCTTCCATAGGATCAAAAGATGAGAATACTACATATGGATTAGAATCATTCGCATCTCCTTTATAAACTTTGATTACAGGAACTTGAATAACCGCCTTTTTTTCAAAGCTAATAAAATCAGAGCTCATAAATTCCTTACTATATGTCCAGCCATCTTTAACAGTAATCTTCATATCAGCGTATTCTACAGTTGTAGTTGCTGGTGCAGGTTCTTGTGTTGGTTCAACCGTTTCTTCAACAGTCGTTGTATTTTCGGCTTCTAAGAAAGGATTTGTTTGTCCCTCTGTTGTTGTTTCAGTATTGTTTTTACTAGTGTCATTAATTTTAACATTTACACTACATCCACTTAATAATAGTAGTGTGCTTAATGAACAAATTAGTGTTTTTTTCATGTATCCCTCTCCTTATATCTTATCAAAATTATAGCATAGCTTTTGCCCCACAACATTTCACATCTTTTTTAGCGCTTCTATTTTTTAATCATTCTATAAAACTCGCCTGTACCAGCATAGGTCTGTTTGTAGATGATATCGCCATCTATTACAAATCCTGCCCTTTTGTAACAATTAATAGCTCGCTTATTCCATGTGCGAACTTCCAAATACAAAGGCTTTCCAGGAAATAATTCTTTAGACATATGATACATCTTCACAGTCATTTCCGAACCATATCCTTTTCCACAAGAATCAGGATTTACGCCAATGCCAAAAAATACTTCATTATCCTCGTCATAAAGATTACAAAAACCTATAAGCTTATCTTCATCATAAAATGCTTCTGTTATCATCTTTGGATTACAAAAACAAAATTGTCTTTGTTCCATTTCTTCATAACTAATTAGATTATATAAAGCATAATCCCCATCATATTTCCAATCACAAAATATTTTTCTTTCCTCAATTGTTGCCCGATGACTTGTTAACATTCCTCTTACCCCCAAATAAAATACTATGACTCTTCTTTAATTTGTTTAAAAAGCGAATTAAACCCATCTAAGTCCATCATTCCTTGAGCATAGCCTAGGAATGCACTATCCTTATCTATCACATATAAGGTAGGAAAGGCGCTTACTCCACATGCCGTAAATAATCTATCATCTTCATCAATAATTACTGGTATATCAATAGCCTTTTCTTCAATAAATTCTAATATCTTTTCTTTTGATGCATTGCTTGAAGAAGGAGACATTACATAGAAACATACAACTTCATCATTATCCTTCGCAAAGCTTGTGTATTCTGGTATTTCACTTTGGCAATAAGTACACCAAGTAGCTATATAATTAAGCATTACATATTTCCCATTATATGATTTTAAATTAATCTCATTACCATCTTGATCATAATAGATTACATCTAGCACATCGATTGTAGTAGTTGAGCTATTATCAGTTACATTTTCTTTATAATTAACCAGTGTTTTAGATGACTTATAGATCATATTACCACCATAAATTATTAAAATAACCCCAGCTATTATCATTACGTATTTACTGAATTTTCTTTTATTGCTTAAGAATTTAAGAATACTTCCTGTAAATAAACCAGTTATAAGAAAAGGAATGATTAAGCCAAGCCCATATACCAATATATATAAATAGCCAGATGCTTTACTAGCGGCTATTATAATGGCGCTAGAAAGCAATGGGCCAATACATGGACTGTAACTTATCGAGAATACAAAGCCTAATAAAAAGGCTTTTAAATAGCTCATATGCTTTAAATCTAAATTGATATTAAAGCTTGTGTTTAAATTAAAATGTAAGTCAATTAGACCTGTTTCTTTTAAACCAAATATTATTAATAAAGTTCCACCAATTATTGAAACTATTTCTTGATAGTTTTCAACAAAAGGTTTTATTGTATTAATTGATAAAGCCAATATGAAAAATATAACACTTATACCAAGTACAAAAAACAAGGTATTCAAAAATACTTTTATAGTGTTATATTTAATTTCACCATCTTCTTTTACTTCCTTTAAATCACTTGATAAATAAGACATATATAAAGGAAGCATAGACAAGACACAAGGTGAAAGAAAAGATAGTATTCCCTCTAGAAATAATCCAAATAAAGACATTAGCTAAAACTTACAAACTCCTCTTTTGGTTTGTCTATTTCGGTTGCACTAGTTCCATCGATATAAATCTTTACACCATTTCGCTCTTTAGCTACTCTAAAGATACCCTCAATATGATAATAATGATTTAGTTCAACCTTATCCCTTAAGTTTCTTACAATCATACCAAGCCTTTGGGTATCATTAGCGCAACATACCATGGCAAAACGACCAAATACTTTATTATTGCCTTTATCCTCTAAAAAGAAAGAATTAAACTTAATTGGGCTACCATCATATTTACTATAGTTGTCAATCGCATCCATATAGAATAGTCCAAAGTCCATGTCTGATATATCCAAATTATTCTTATCAAACAAATCATCCTTTGGCATATCATACATATTACCCTGTTCATCTTCTAAACCAATTACAGCATATTGATTCATACTCTTAATATTGTTTCTAAGATATCTAAAATCTTGTCCCATATATCTATTTAAGACAACAATTTCTGTTAGATTAACATGATTAAAGACAAATTGAGGCATGTTGGTAACTTGTACCTTAAACTTAGAAGCATCAATGGTGCAAATAACTTGAGCAATTTCCATACCCCTTGGTAAATCACTATTCAATAGTTTAGAATCATCATCCATGCCATTAAATTCAATAAAGAAACGATCAGGATTATATTTATCATCTAATTCTAATAATTTATCATTATTAAAATCACTAAAATCCATATAAACCACATCGCTATGTGTTTTCTTTAAAAACTCTTTATCATATTCTTCATCGCCCTCTTCAAAACAAATAATCAAAGTTGTTTCATTTTCCGTAAAACGAGGATCCAATAAAGTTCGCTTGATTGCGGTCGTCTTACCAGAATCAATTAAACCAGTAACGATATAAATAGGTCTATCCATGGAAAACCTCTTTATATTTCTTTCTATCAATGTTTGTACCAATAATTGAAACTAGTGTGTCATCTCTTTTTTCACCTAAATAAACATGATATTCATTTAATACATAATTTAGATATAAAGTGCCCTCTTTAGAATTTACATAACCCTTAATTCTAATAATATCTTCATCAATATTACTTAAGATATTTTCAAGTTCCTCTTTAGTAAACACATAATCAGTTCTTATGATTTGATTTTTGAATAATTCATCTTCATCATCGTCATCATCTTCGCCATCATGGTGATGGTGGTGATGATGTTCATGGTCATGGTCATGATGATGTTCATGGTCGTGATGACATCCACAACCGCAACAACATTCATGTTCATGTTCCTCCTCTTCTTCATGACCCGCAACAATTAAATCCATTAGCTCATCAATTGAATAATCAGTTACATTCTTATCCAAGATAGTTACATCATCATGTAACTCTTTAACGATTTTTTTAGCATCTTCAACTTGTTCTTTAGTCGCAACATCAAGATGTGAAAGAATTACGGCATTAGCCGCCTTTACTTGATCATCAAAGTAATCCTTAAAGTTTTTATGATACTTCTTACAAGTCTTAACATCCACAATACAAATATGCGAAACAACTCTAAAATCATC
>CAVFKJ010000062.1:0-12398 GCA_963623125.1 Clostridium sp. CAG:217 | reverse complement strand
TTTGTCTAAGTTTTGGTAAGCCAAATACCTTACACATATCTTCAAAAGTAGTATCTGGATATTCATATTTAATCCACATAGCCTTAGCAGCATCAATTGGAGAACCACCACCGATTGCAACAATCCAATCTGGTTCAAATTTAAGCATTGCCTCAGCGCCTCTCATAACTGTTTCAACAGAAGGATCTGATTCAATACCATCAAATATTTCAACTTCCATACCAGCTTCTTTTAAATAGCCTACAGCTTTATCTAAGAAGCCGAATCTCTTCATTGATCCACCACCTACGCAAACCATAGCTTTCTTACCTTCGAAAGTCTTTAATGATTCTAGAGAACCTTTACCATGATAAATGTCTCTAGGTAATGTAAAACGTGTCATAATTTAATTTCCTCCATATAACTTGTTAGTTTTCTAACAAGTTAATTATATAAACTTGTGAAAGGATTATCAATCATTTTTTTACATAAAAAAATGATGTTATTTAAACACCACTTTCTCTAATAAATTGTCCTTTATATTCAATAACTTTATCTAAAGCATGCTTTACATAAAACGCTTTCTTATCTTTTTTGTTGCCCTGATAATCAAGCCTAAAGATACCAAAGTTTGCATTCATTGGTACTAATTTATCAATATTTTTATCACTAATATAATTAGCCATAGCACCCATCATTGTATCTGCACCTAGTTCCACTTTATAGTCACCATTTAAATATTGATACATATTAAGGGCTGCATAAAGTCCACTTCCAGCAGATTCAACATAACCTTCAACCCCACTAATTTGTCCGGCAATAAAGATATTTGGATAATTAATAAATTGATAACGATTATTAATTACTTTTGGAGAGTTAATATAAGTATTTCTATGCATAACGCCATATCTAACAATACGAACATTTCTTAAGGCTGGAATAAGTTTAAGCACTCTTTCTTGTTCACCAAAAGTTAAATGTGTTTGAAATCCAACAATGTTATATAGTGTATCAATCGCATTGTCTTTTCTAAGCTGCACTACCGCATATGGTCTAATTCCATCATGTTCAAGTCCAACCGGTTTCATTGGACCAAATAATAAAGTTTGAATACCTCTTCTGGCCATTTCTTCAAAAGGCATGCAACCCTCAAAATAAATTTCTGAATCAATATCATGTACTTCAATCTTTTTAGCCTTTAATACTTCTTGATGAAATAGTTCAAATTCTTCTCTTGTTAAAGGACAATTGATATAATCACCAACATTGTCATCATCATATCTTGATTTATAGTAGGCACTAGAAAAATCAATTGAATCTTTTTCTACAATTGGTGATACTGCATCATAAAAATACAAGTAATCTTTGCCACATAGTTTTTTTATTTCACTAGATAAGCTTCCCTCACACAATGGACCGGCAGCAATGATGGTTGGGATATTGGTATCAATATTAGTAAATTCTTCATGAATCACTTCAATATTGGGATGATTATTAATCTTATCGGTAATATATTTAGAAAAACCAATACGATCAACCGCTAAGCTTTTACCAGCTTCAACAGCGTTATTATCAGCCGCTTCCATGATTAAAGAATCAAGAATACGCATCTCTTGTTTTAATAAACCAACCGCATTATTAATATCATTACTTCTTAAAGAATTAGAACAAATAAGTTCACTATATAAATCGCTTTTAAAAGCGGCATGTTTTTTAACAGGCTTTTGTTCATATAGTTTTACTTTTATATTAAGACTTGCTAATTTATAGGCTGCCTCACATCCCGCAAGGCCTGCTCCAACTACTATTACTTCTTTCATTTTTTCTTTTTTCTGGTATATTTAGGCTTTTTCTCACCTTCAATATTTTCAATATATTTACACTTTGGATAACCTGAACAACCAATAAAGTACGTTCCATATCTTGATTTACGCTTAAGCAAAGGCTTACCACACTCAGGACACTCTCTGCCTATTTCTTCAGGTTTTTCTTTTTCAATCTTTTCGATATGCTTGCATTCAGGATAATTCGAACAAGAAATAAACTTGCCAAAACGTCCTGTCTTATAAATCAATGGAGCACCACAATCTGGGCAATCCCTACCAACACTTTCTGTTTCAATATACTTACAAGTTGGATAATTACTACAAGCTACAAACTTGCCATATTTGCCTTCTTTATAGACTAAGTCACTGCCACAAAGTGGACACTTATCACCAGTCTTCTCATCTTCTTTCTTTTCCATATTTTTATAAGCGTCATCAACCAAAGGTTGGAATTTATCATAGAATTCATGAAGATAAGCAATATTATTTTCCTTGTTTTCCGCAATCTTATCTAAGCCATCTTCCATTTGGGCTGTATATTTAACATTAATAACTGGAAGGAAGTATTCTCTTAATTTTTCATCAGTAAGTTTACCTTGTTCAGTAGGAAAGAAATATTTTGTTTTAGAGTTATCACTTTCCTTTTTAAGTTCAACATAATTACGCTTAGTGATAGTATCAATGATTGTAGCGTATGTACTAGGTCTACCAACACCTTCTTCTTCTAAAGCCTTAATTAATTTAGCTTCAGTATATCTAGAAGGACCTTGAGTAAAATGCTGTTCCTTATTTAATTCCTTACTAGTTAATTCATCGCCCTTATTTAATGGTTTTAAGATAACATCTTTACTACCATCATAATCTTTATATACTTTAAGGAAACCATCAAAAGTAAGTTCACTGCCACTAATTGTAAAAAGCATATCACCATTTACAATATTGTAAGTTACTGACTTAAATTTAGCATCAGCCATAAGTGAAGCAAGTGCACGTGCATAAATAAATTTATATAGTTTATATTGATCGTTAGTTAAATATTCTTTAACACTCTCAGGCGTATGGGTTAATGATGTTGGTCTAATCGCCTCATGAGCGTCTTGAGAAGATTCATCATTCTTTACACGATAAAAACCCTTATATTCTTTGCCATATTCCTTTTCAATAAGATCATAAGCCGCATTTATAAAATCATTTGATAAACGTGTAGAATCGGTACGCATATAAGTAATTAAACCGACAGTCTCATTTTTTAAATCAATGCCTTCATATAGATTTTGGGCAAGCATCATGGTCTTTTTTGCGCTAAAGCCTAGTTTGCTAGAGGCTTCTTGTTGCAAAGTTGAAGTAATAAAAGGAAGATAAGAAGCTCTTTTCTTACTCTTAGAGACTATTTCATCAACAATAAATGGATCTTTTATCTTTGATAGAATTTCATTAGCCTCTTCTTCATTTTTAATTTCAACTTTTTTATTATTAATCTTAGTTAAAATGGTATCAAATTCATTACCATCTTTTACTAGTAATGCTTTAATAGTCCAATATTCTTCAGGTACAAAAGCCTCGATTTCTTTTTCCCTATCACAAATCATTCTTAAGGCAATAGATTGAACTCGGCCAGCGCTTTTTGACTTAATCTTTTTTTGTAATAATTTAGATAATTTAAAACCAATGATACGGTCAAGAATTCTTCTTGTCTCTTGTGATTTAACTAAATCTAAATCGATAGTCCTTGGATTTTCCATAGCCTTTAAGATAGTATTTTTAGTTATTTCGTTAAAGACAACACGATTATTTAAATCAAGATCTAAACCAAGTTCCTTAGCTAAATGCCACGAGATAGCCTCGCCCTCTCTATCTGGGTCGGTTGCCAAATAAACATTTTCAGCCTTTTTGCATAAGTCCTTTAACTGTTTAACGACATCTTTTTTATCCTTAGATACTACATAATTAGCCTTGAAATCATTATCAACATCAACGCCTAGCCCTTCTTTACCCGTAGTAGCCAAATCTCTAATATGGCCTTTACTAGAGACTACTTTATAATCTTTGCCTAAATATTTTTCAATTGTCTTCGATTTTGATGGAGACTCTACAATTACTAAATTCTTCATTTCTTTTTTCCTTACAAGTTTATAAAATACACATATAACTTCTATTTGTCAATCAATACAAATCTTCTTTTGTGATAATGCCAGCTCCCTCACAAATAAGATTATTATTATATGAGTTATCTTCTTTAAAGAGCATATTAGGCAATACTTTAATGTCTCTACCTAGTTTTAACCCTTCATTAACGGTAGTCATAGTACCTGATGCTTGCTTGATATCCATGATATAAATTTCCTTACTTAATGCCGCAATAAGACGATTACGAAATGGGAAATGATATGCAAAAGGTTTTGTATCATAGGGATATTCACTTAAAATAAGACCCTGTTTTTCAACTTTTTGATATAAATCTAAGTTACATGCTGGATAAATATAATCAATACCACATCCAAGTATGCCTATTGTCTTTTTAGCATTTATTTGAGCGATATAATCAACGCCTTTCGCCATACCGGAAACTATCACTTCATCTTTTTTCTTAACCAATAGTTTTGTACAATCCAAGGCATAATTAGAAGCGATTCTACTGCCTACAACTCCAATCTTATCTTTTTTAAGTAAGGTAATATCACCCTTATAAAATAAGACATAAGGTGGATTATCAAGTTCCATAAAACAGGATGGGTATTCATCATCAAAGATAGTAATACAATTAGGGATATTATCTAATTGTAAGTAATTTTCACCTACAACATCTTTTTTAATTTTGTTGTAGTCACCACCATTTTTAATAACAATACTAATAAGCTTTTCTCTTTTGTTCATATAGCATTATTACTAAAAATTTTATAAATTCCTACACTTTTCTAAATTTTACATTCTTACAAGGTCCATAGGACATTCGATATATATCAAATACGCCATATTCATTCATTAATTCAATATGTCTTTTAGTAGGATAGCCCTTATGCTTTCGATATTCATATTCAGGGTATTGCTTATCTATTTCATACATAATATGATCTCTTGTAACCTTAGCTATAATAGATGCCCCAGCAATCGAAATAGACTTTGCATCGCCCTTAATAATAGGAATAACCTTATCATTATCTTCAATTGGCATCGCATCCGTTAAAACTAGCTTAACATCATAGCTTTTAGCTAACTTAGTCATAGCCTTTTTAGTAGCGGCATAAATATTTAATTCATCTATTTCCTTAGGAGAAACTATTTCCACATTGTAAAATAAAGCATCTTTATTAATAATTTCAAAAAGAGCTTCTCTTTTTTTCTCACTTAATTTCTTTGAATCATTAATTAATTCATTTTTATAGCCAATTGGAAAAACACAACAGCCCACAACTAAAGGACCGCATAAGGGTCCTCTTCCAGCTTCGTCAATGCCCATTACCAAATCATTATTTGGCCAACATATATTTTCATATTCATTTAATAGACTCATATTTTTCAAACGTTATTCTACCAATTTTATTTTCTCTAATATCCTTTAAAATCATCTTATAAGTTTTAGTTCTATCCACCTTGCCATCGCTTATAAGCCACATCTTACTATTACCAATAGACTTAATCAAATCAGCATCTTCTTCATTGATGTTATATCTTTCTTTTAATAAGCCAGGATAGTTCTCTTTTATATAATTCAATCCAAAATAAGTTAAATCTTCACTATCAAGTATTTCATCATTCATACTTCCTAGTAGCGCTAGTATTTTAGCTTGGTTTTGATCTTCTATTTTAGGCCATAAAACACCAGGTGTATCTAAAAGTTCAACATCTTCATTAATGCGAATCCATTGTAAATTTTTGGTAACACCAGGTCTATTTTCCGCTTTGGCAACCTTCTTTTTTACAATATTATTAATAAAAGTTGATTTGCCAACATTAGGAATACCCATAACCATAGCTCTTAATGTTTTCTTACGAATGCCTCTAGCCTTTGCCTTATCTAGTTTAGCCTTTAATATAAGTTTTACTTCATTAACTACTTTATTAGTTATCTTTTCATTAACTGAATCACATAATAACGCTTTATCAAAGTATTTTACCCAAAGCTCATTTTCTTTCAAATCAGCTCTATCGGCCTTATTTAGAATTACTAATTTTTCTTTGTTTTTAGCAAGCTCATTAAGCATTGGATTGCCACTAGCTAAAGGCATACGTGCATCACGTATTTCAATCACAATATCAACAAGCTTTAATTGTTCCTCCATTTGTCTTCTGGCTTTAGCCATATGACCAGGAAACCACGAAATAGAGACCCCAGAAAGGCCATTTTGCTTATTATCGTTATTTTCTTTTTCGTTTTTTATTTTTTCTTGTGCTTCCATATTTATCACTTCTTTTTAATATTATTTATAATCTTCCACATTCAAATATAGATTTATTTCTTCTTCCGTAGGTAACTTATCCAATATTTCTTTTGATGGCTGCCATTTTAGTTTATAAGTTGAAACTCCAATAGGAACATTCGTGGATTTTAAAGACCAATCTACCGTAACTCTATTTTTTTCTCTGCACAAAAGTAATCCAATTGTAGGTGCATCGCATTCCTTTTTAATTGTTTCATCAACAGCCGTTACATAAAAGCCAAGTTGTCCTATGTATTCAGGTTTAAATTCACTAGCCTTTAATTCAACAACCACATAGCATCTGAGTTCTAGGTGATAAAAGAGTAAATCAATGTAAAAATCTTTATTTTCAACGGAAATTTTATATTGATTGCCAACAAAACTAAATCCCTTGCCTAATTCTAAAAGAACATTTCTAATTCTACTTATTAAAGCTTTTTCCAATTCTTTCTCTTTGTATTCTTCCTTTAATGTAATAAAGTCAAAAATATATGGATCTTTTATAGTACTATTTACTAAATCACTATCTTTTGGAGGCAGCATCACATTAAAATTATTATCACTATTTGCAATTCTTCTATGAAATTCAGTTTCTATTTGAATTGCTAACACATTTCTGCTCCAACCATTTTTAATGGTATTTATAGCATATATTTGTCTAATATCTTTATCCTTTATCTTCTCAATTAATAGTAAATTATGTCCCCATGGCAATTTGGCAACAAGCTGTTGCCATTTTTCATCATCAGAATATTCTTCATAGAACATTCTCATTGATCTAATATTTCTTTCCGAAAAGCCTTTCATATTAGGAAAAGATAATTTAAGTTCATTCGATACTTGCTTGGTAAAACTATTCCCATATTGTTTGTTTTCTGAAACAATTTTGCCCATTCTAAAATAAAGCATAATTAAATTGCCATTAACTTCTTGCATGGTTTTAATTTGAGTATTATTAATGTCTTCTTTAATATTGCTAATAATAATTTTGAAATCTTTTTCTAACATTATTTATTCCTTTTTGTCTTTAAGTAAAACAGAGCTCAAGAAGCTCAAAAATAATAAAGCATCATCAAATAATGATTCACGTTTACAAATCGAAGGTTTTAATTATTTCATCTATTTGTTTAATTGAGTCTACAAAATATATACCGTTCAATTTATCTTTATTAGATAATTCATAGCTAAGCATATTATTTAATAGTTCTTTTAAAGGATTGTAGTAACCATCTAAATTAAAAATAATACAAGGTGCATTAAGATGCTTAAGGCCAATCTTACACATAACTTCACTAAGTTCTTCAAGTGTACCAACACCTCCTGGCATCGCAATAAAGACATCACCTAGTTCAATCATCTTAAGTCTTCTACTAGACATATCCTCGGTTATATATAGCTTAGTAATGCGGTCGTATACATAACCTTGATCAATAAAAAATTTAGGTTCTACACCTATTACTTCCCCGCCATTATCTAATACATGGCTGGCAATCTCACCCATAAGTCCTGACTTAGATCCACCATATACCAAAGTATGATTATTACTGCCAATATAGTCGCCAAGTTGTCTAACAGTTTCTATTAACTTTTGGCTATTGCTGAAGTTAGAACCTAAATATACGGTAATATTCATTATTTAGCTCCAAAATCATTAAAAGGATAATAAACAAATAAATTAGTAGACTTTATCTCACTATAAGAGAAGGTTCCATAATATCGACTGTCTCTTGATACATTACGATTATCGCCTAAACAAAAATATTCATCTTCACCTAATGTTATTTCCAAATCTTCAGTATAGGCATCTTCAGCTAAATAATTTTCTTCATAATATTGATCGTTGATATAAAGCTTATTGTCTTTATATACAACAGTATCACCCGGCATACCAATTACTCTTTTTACAATAAGTTTGTTGGTTTTCTCTGAATCAATTACACAAACATCAAAACGTTTAATGCCAATATTCCTAGTGATAATAAAACTAAATCCTCTATCTTTATTATGAAGCGTCGGTACCATACTAGTACCTTCTACTTCAACTGATATAAATAGGAATTTAGTGCAAATAAATAATATAACAAAGACCGCAATGGCAATCTGTAAAAAATCTTTAACGTAACTCTTAATTTTGTCCATGAGTCTATTATAATAAAAAAGTCGCCTTAGCGACTTTTAAATTAACGAACTTCTTTAATTCTTGCAGACTTACCAGAACGTCCTCTTAGATAATAAAGTTTAGCTCTTCTTACTTTACCGACTCTTAATACTTTAACGTCGATTAATGGTGAATGAACTGGGAAAGTTCTTTCTACGCCAACACCACTAGATAATTTTCTAACAGTGAAAGTTTCACCAATACCGCTACCCTTTACAGAGATAACCATACCTTCGAATGCTTGAACACGAGACTTGTCGCCTTCTTTGATTTGAACATCAACTCTAACAGTCATACCAGGTCTAAGATCAGGTACATTACTCTTAAGTTGGCTCTTAGTAATTTCGTTTACTAAATTTAAGTTCATACTTTTCTCCTTTTAACAAAATGCCATAACGTTGTTCATAATCATACGAAAAGCGGAACAACAAGCTAAATTATATTATCACGCTAACGCCTTTAAAACAAGTGTTTTTTAAGGAAAATAGCCAGTCCATCATCATTTACACTATCACAAGAATAGGCAATTTCTTTATTATTGCCACCAACATAAACCCCAGTTCCCTTAAGCAAAGCCGGAATATCGTTTTCAGCATCGCCACAGGTCAAAATATCTTTACAATCAATATTAAATCTAGAAGCTAAATCATCAACTGCACAACCTTTATTGAAGCCACTAGGCACAATCTCCATTACATCGCTCCCCGATAGAAACATATCATAACGAGAATCTTTTATTAAACTTACTTTTTCAAGAAATTTATCTTTATATTCTTTTAAGAAAACAACAATTAGTTTAGGAGCTTTATCAATTGAATCAAAATCAGCTAAAACAGGTTTAACAAATCTAATCTTACACCAAGCTTCAGCCATCTTTTCATCTTTAGGATAATGATTAAATAGTAACTTATCATTATCCTTATAACAACATAGCGAATAATAATCTTCATTAAATAAACTATTTAAATAGGTAATATCTTTGTTGTTTAAATAAGTTAAATAGCTTGACTTCTTACTTTTGGCATCATAATATTCAATACCATTACAGCCATAGTAACAATCAAATAAATCATCAATATTATTTTCTTTAAGTACTTTTATACTTGAAAAAACTGGTCTACCTGAATTAATACCAAGATAGTATCCCTTTTCTTTTAAAGCATGCAATGTCTTATACATTTCAAGAGACATCTTGCCATTGCAGTCAATCAAAGTGCCATCTACATCGAATAAAAAAGCCTTAATGTTGTTCATCTTCTTTTATAACCTCATCTAACATTCTTTTTTCTTCTTCACTAAAAGTTCTATTTTTAAGTAAATCTCTACGATATTTATAAGTTTCTCTTATAGCTTCCTTAAGATTATATTTTCTTATTTCCTCATGATTACCATTAGTTAAAACAAAAGGAACTTGTTTGCCATTATAATCATAAGGTCTTGTATATTGAGGATACTCCAATAAATTATTATCAAAAGATTCTTCCTTTAAGCTATCAGCACTAATACCTTCATCAATTAAACGCATAATCGAATCCATAACCACCATACTAGCAAGTTCGCCACCTGTTAAAATATAATCACCAATCGAAACATTTTCATCAATATATTCGTTAACACGATGATCAACGCCCTCATAATGGCCACAGACAATCATTAAATCATCATATTGTAATAAACGATGCGCATCTTTTTGCGTATATGGCTTAGCCTTAGGAGAAGTTAATAAAACATGTGTATTAGGATTTTTATTATCGCAAATAGCTTTAGCTAAAACATCAACCCTAATAAGCATGCCAGCCCCTCCACCATATGGTGTATCATCGACATGGCGATGTTTGTCAATTGAATAATCTCTAATATCCACAATATTTACTTCAACCAAATCTTTAGCTAAGATTCTTTTAATGATTGAAGTATTTAGAAAACCTTCAAATTGTTCCTTAAATAAAGTTAAAACCGTTATCCTCATAAAAGGCCATCCATCTTAACAATATCAATGCGTTTTTTATCTAAATCAACATTTAATACAAATTGTTTTAGATATGGTACAAGTACCTCTTCTTTATCCTTTTTAATTCTTAAAAAATTATAACCAACGCCCTTTTCAACTTGCATAACTTTACCAACAAGTTTATCTTCTACATAAACATCTAAGTCTCTTAAATCCTTAAAATAGTATTCGCCATCTTTTAGATTATCGATATCCTCAATACTTTTATAGATAGTCTCTCCCTTAAACTTTAAAACATCATTAATATTATCAAGGTCCTTTAGTTTTAGCATGATAAAACCTTTATGAAGCTTATATGATTCGACGGTAAAAGGAAGATATTTATCCGAAATATAAATAGTAGATTCACTCTTATAACGATCTTTAATAAAGTCACTACAAGAGTCAACTTTAAGTTCACCTTTTATACCAAAGGTATTGATTATTTCACCAATTCTTACAAAATCCATGGTTCAATTATATAAAAAAAGAGATGAATATTCATCTCTATAGTGCTTCAAATTTAATTGAAATACGCTTATTTTCAATTCGACTAGCTACTTGAAGCATTTGACGAATTGAATTAGCCATAGTACCCTGTTTACCAATAAGTCTAGCAATATCTTCGCTTGGTGCATAAACATATAATAGAATCTCATTTTCATTTAAAGATTCCATTTGTTTTACCATAACATCTTCATTATTGCCGCAAATTGGTTTAACAATATTAAGTAAAACTTTTTCTAAATCAATCATTATTACTTAACCTTCTTGCCATCAGTGAACTTTTTCATAATACCTTGTTTAGATAAAATATTACGAACAGTATCTGTTGGAAGAGCGCCATTGTTTAACCACTTTAAAGTTTTTTCTTCATCAATATTAACAATAGCAGGATTCTTAGTAGGATCGTAGTTACCTAAAACTTCGATTTCTCTACCATCTCTTCTATCTCTTGAGTCAGATACAACGATACGATAGAAAGGAGACTTTTTAGCACCCATTCTCTTTAATCTTAATTTAACCATTTTAACTTCCTCCTTATTTCCTTTACTATCTTTACATAAAATAAAACAAGTGTCAAGTATTTTTACTTGACACTACCTTCCTTAAACATTTTCATCATCTCATTAGTAAGTGAAAATTCACCAGGCTGTAACATGATATCTTCTCTTTTTACAAAAGAAGCATATTTAAGTTCATCGTCATCCATTAAAATAGAATCATTTCCATCTACATCACAATAAAAACCTAATAAAATATCATTGGCACTACCCCATGGTTGCGATTTATAGTAGCGTATATTCTTTATATGAAGTCCACTTTCTTCAAAAACCTCACGTTTACAAGCCTCCTCAACAGTTTCACCAATTTCTACAAAACCGGCAATAAGCGCGTTGTATCTAAAGCCTGTTTTATATCTAGTAATTAATATAGAATCGCCATTTATAACGCCAACTATTACCGCTGGCATAATACGTGGATAGCTTGTATAACCACAATTATTACAACACATAGCTCTCTCTTTTAAAGAATGTATCATCTTGTTACCACATCTACCACAATACTTATTGTCTCTATACCAATCAGCTAAATGCTTTCCAGTAATGGCCGCAAATAAATTTTCACTTGGACCAACGCCTTCTTTTCTCAGTTCCCTTTCTAAAACATAGGTATAATTCTTAGATAAATCAACTGGTCTATCTAATAAGAAATAATTAGTCTTATCAATTGAAAATAAGTAACGATAGTCATTGTGATAAGATTCATCTAAATCTTTAATCTTTAAGAAAGCTATTTCATTATTGGTAAATTTATCATTATCTAAAAGAATCTTCCCATCATTAATACAAAGGACAATATCTTCTTTGTTTGGCTTAATATCTGGAAAATAATGATTATTTAATATATGAGGATAAATATCTTGTATCATTTGCTTGTCCCTGTATTACTTACTTTATATACGCAAGCTTTCTTACTTTCAGACCAAGTCCAATCCTTTGATTTCATATACTCTTCACAAGTAA
>CAVFKJ010000061.1:0-22743 GCA_963623125.1 Clostridium sp. CAG:217 | reverse complement strand
TCAAGCCTTACAATTAGCCGTATAATAAACTGTTCAAATAATTGGGTTCACTACAATTTAAATGTTTTTATTAATCATTAGACTTTTCAAGGAAATCTAAACCAATGGGCAGTTTAATCATATTCCAATCTACATTTTTAGTTTTATACACATTTTGCCATTTTTCTTTTTCGCTTTTTCTACGATAGCTTGCAATTATTTGACAAGAATTTTTTGCGATTGTACGTATATCAACATTAAGAATGGTATTTGGAAAATATTGTTCTTTTCCAACTTTAACAAAACCAACACAGCCTTTAATACTACCCACTAATTTGTCAGTAAACAATTTAGGATTACTCCCATCAAAATCAGCAACCATTCTCGCAGATAAATCCTTATTCATTAGCTTTGGAAGAACTTCCAACTTTAACTGTGTTGTTCCATCATCCGCTAAACAAAAATCATCTTCGCTTAGCTTATTATGTAAGCACATTCTATAAAAATCTTTGGCGCTAATTTTTCTTGATAATTTAACACCGGTTAGATGTAAAAAATTATTTCTTTTAAAGTCAGCCACAAAAGTTGAGATATTCTTATTTTTATCTTTCAGAACAAATAATAATTGATAACCACATAAGTTTTTATCATACTTTTTTGCACAGTCGCTAATAATTGAAATAACTTGTTTTTTGGTAAGTTTCACTCATTTCCTCCATTCCTTGCCTACAACAAAAAATGGGACAGTTATACCGTAGTACAACCATCCCATCCTAAATAACTGATTTTTCTGTTGTCCGCCAACTCTCTAGCCCGTATGTCTAGCTTTACTTTCAGGTTTTTCTGTTGCCTGCCAACTCTCTAGCCCGTATGTCTAGCTTTACTTTCGGATTTTAGGTGTCAGTCACACCAATAGGGAATTTCCTATCCTTGTGTATTTATTATAACTTTTCTAAATAATCGTGCAATAAAAACATTGTTTTTTAGCATCTAATTAGCACTTTATAAAACACTTCCCATTTGGCCGCCATCAATACGAATAATCGTGTTATTAATATAATTAGCCTTATCGGAAACAAGAAAACTAACTAGATTTGCCACCTCGCTTGGTTCTCCATATCTTTTTAAAAGAATCTTCTCACACTCTTGCTTTAAAAACTCTTCATCATAGCCATCAAGCTCACTATCAGTCCCAATAAAGCCCGGCGCAACACCATTAACATGCACATAAGGTGCAAACTGTACAGCTAGATTATGTGTCAAAGAAATTAAAGCCGCCTTAGACGCATCATAATCAATGCTCATTGGATAATAAGTATTAATACCATTAGTACTTGCGATATTAACAATACGGCCATACTCATTTTTAAGCATCTTCTTATAAGCTCTTTTACTAGTAATATAAGCCCCAATCAAATTAATATCCAATGTCCTCTTAAACTCGTCAACACTCTTTAAACGAAATAAATTAGATAAATCAACAGCCGCATTATTAACCAAGATAGAAACATCACCTAACTTATCTTCTATTTCATTAAACATTAAATCAACATCAGCTTCATTAGATACATCAGCCTTAATAGCTAAACATCTAACTTGATAATTGTTTTCAATATATTCCCTTAACTTATAAGCTTCATCCTTAGAACTTAAGTAATTGATTACGACATCATAACCATCTTTTGCCAGTTGTAAGACAATAGCCTTACCAATACCCTTACTAGAACCAGTAACTAACGCAATCTTATTCATACAAAAAAGAGCTTATATTAAGCTCTTGAAGAATATTGTCCATCAGCACTAGTAACAAGAATCTTTTCGCCCTGTTCAATAAATTGAGGAACACGAAGAGATAAACCAGTATCTGTTAAAGCATCCTTAGTTTGTGTACTAGGAGCACCCTTCATAGGAGGAGTAGTCTCAACTACTGTTAATTCAACCTTATCAGGAACTGAAATCGCAAGCACATCACCCTCAAATAATTGAAGAATAACATTGCTACCCTCAAGTAAGAAATACTTATTGAAACCAACATGTTCTTCAGTAAGCTCATAAGTCTCAAAAGTTTCCATATCCATAAAGTAATAAGTATCACCAGAAGAATAAGAATATTGAGCAGCCTTCTTCTCAATCATTGCAGCCTCAAACTTAGTAGACGCATTGAAATTTCTTTCTTGAGTAGAACCTGTCTTTAGATTCTTCATCTTTGTCTTTAAAATTGCAGCACCCTTACCAGGCTTAACATGCATAAAATCAATTACTTGCCAAGGATCACCATCAACCATGACTGTTAATCCTGTTTTAAAATCACCAGCTTCAATTGCCATAAATAAAACTCCATTTCTAAATTCACCTTAAATTGTACCAATTCAAGGCCCTTTTTACAATAAGCCCTAAAATAAAGAGCTTTCTTCCTTATGTTCCTTAATATATCTGCTCCACTTAATATAACCATAAGTAGTATTGGTAAAGTAACCAAGCTTTAAAACAAGTAAAACATATTGACCAGACATAATATTCATAACTGCTTCAAGGAAAGCACTAATATACCACGCAATCCATTGTTCCCTCATTCTAAAGAAAATAAACAAACCATTGGCCACACCCACTGCACTAGCACACGCATCAATATAAGTGATAATGGTCTCTAGCTTTTTATTACCGCCAAAGAAATCCGTTTGAATATTTAAACCGCTTAGTAAATAACCAACAACCACTGTCCAAACAATAATAGCTAGAATAACTAAAAATTCTTGGTAACCCTTAAGTCTTCTAACAGACGTTAGATCATCATCTTCATCATCCTTATGTTTAGACCAGTTAATATAACTTAAGATATCAATTGGAAGCCAGAAGAACAAAGTAGTCGCAATCGTCGCAAAACGATACATTAAGACAACACAAACTAAAATTTCTACAATCTCCACAAGTACTGAAACCAAGAAATTATAACGTGATTGCTTAGAAATAAGCAGTTCACATAAGATATTTAAGAAAGTATCCAAAAGATACAATAACATGATAATAATGCCATTAACCCCATTGGCACTCTCTTCAGGGAAAAGCACTGCCACAATAGTAGCTAGTACCATTATTGACATAAACCAACACTTCTCATAAGTACTAAAAGCCTTAGAAAAAGTATACATTACCCCAATTGACAAAAATAAGATTACACAAGACAAGCCAAAATTATAGATATGTGCACTATCATTAGCCATTTCCTGTTTATATAAATAAGCTGCTTCATCAACAGTTGGATTTTCATGATCAAAAGCCAAAATCTTACCACTATCTAACTTATATTCATAAGCTGTAATAGACTCACTAACTTCATTTTCATCACTATACTTCTTAATTAAAGAAACATTATCATCACTATAAGTAATCTCACAAACTGTTGCATCCTCATCACACTCTGAGTCCTCTTCTTTACCTAAAACAGTAGAACCAACATAATTCATACTTTTGTATTCATCACTATTTAGCTTGCTACTTCCATAAAAGAAAGAAAATAAACAAGCACACAATAAAAAACACATAAGGACAATCTCAATTGTCCTTAGTGTCGTATTATCTTCTCTATAGCCCTTAATCTTTTCAAACATCATCTAAAATCCCTAATTCTATCTATTGCCTTTTTTAAAGTAGCTATATTAGACGCAATAGAAAATCTAATATAGTTATCCCACTTATCACCAAAAGTAACACCAGGTGTAGCTACTACCCCAACATCATTTAAAAGTTTATTACACATCGTAATCGAATCCATCTTTGAAGCACTTATATTAATCCAATAATAGAAACTACATCTAGGACATCTGCCACTAAAATAAGGATGCTTATTAATCTCTTTATGAAAATAAGTCATGCGCTCTTCAAGTGACTTACAATATGGCTTAATATGATCCCACTCATGTTTATAAATCTCCAATGCCCCATATTGTAAAGGTGTAGAAGTATTAGTAATAGTCTGTTGAGCAAACAAAGCCATCTTTTTAACAAGTTTCTTATTAGCGAGCGCATACCCAAGTCTAAAACCCGTCATTGCATGTGACTTAGAATAGCCATTAACAAGCACTAATCTATCTTTTATATTCTTTTGGCTTAAGAAAGAATGATGAACCTCACCATCATAAACTAAACGATCATATACTTCATCGGAAATAATATGAGTATTAGGATGCTTTAAGGCAATATCACAAATACCCTTTACATCATCTATTGAAAACATACTGCCCGAAGGATTATTAGGAGAATTAACTAAAATACACTTGGTATTATCATTAACTGCCTTATCTAAGGCCTCTATATTTAAACTTAAATCATCATTTAAATCAACAACGTTAATCTTGGCACTAGGCTCAGCTAAAGCGATATTGCTTGGATAACTTAAATAATATGGTGAAATAATCACAACTTCATCATTTGGCTCAAGCAAACAAGACAAGGCAAAGTAACTAGCTGGCTTAACACCTGGTGCAATACATATTTCATCACTTGTATATTCACAACCATATTGCTTATTCAAATCAGCTACGATAGCTTCCCTAAGTTCTAAGACACCCATTGAATTACTATAATGTGTCTTACCATCTTTCATAGCCATATAGATGCCCTCGATCACATAATCAGGAACCTTCATATCTGGCTCACCAACACAAAGTGAAACGATATCCTTCCCCTGTTTTATCATCTCATTGGCCATATCACTATATTTGTGATTTAAAGCCTCCTTAACATCACTTGTAAAATGCATAATTACCCCTAATATCTAAAAACCTACTTGCATGCTGCCTAAAATCTTCCATATCACCTGAAGCATAAAACTCTACTACAGGCTCTTTTTTATTCCCGTTAAAAAGCTCTTTGCTTAATATAACGCCACTATTAATTAAAGTAACTTTATTATCAAAATAAGCATTAATCTTTTCTGTTAGTAAAGGATAATGGGTACAACCAAGAATTAACGTATCAATACCCTCTTTTTTTAAAGGCAACAAATACTCATCTAAGGCCTCATCCATCTGTTCACTATCAATATTATCGCTTTCAATCAAAGGCACAAACTTAGGACAAGCAACCTCTAATATACCATCAATTCTCTTTTTAAAAACATGTGTATTAATAGTTGCGCTAGTGGCAATAACCCCAATCTTATGATTCTTACTAGCACTAACAGCGCCCTTAACTAAGGCATCAATAATGCCCTCTATTCTAAAATCATAATCACCTTTAATTTCATCTAAAACCGTTGAAGAAATCGTACCACAAGCTACCACAATCTCATCAACACCCTTACTTCTTAAAAAAGCGATATCCTCTTTAGCGAACCTTCTTAAAGTATCAACATCCCTATCACCATAAGGAACTCTTTTAGTATCACCAAAATAAACAATTCGATCATACGAATTGTTATTTAAAATCTCTTTTAATACACTAAGACCACCAAGTCCACTATCAAAAACGCCTAAAACCATTAAAGATTATTCACTAACTCCTTAAAGATTTTACCACGCTGTTCAAAATTCTTAAATTGATCATAACTAGAACAAGCAGGCGAAAGAAGAACCACATCACCCTCTGTAGCTATTTCTTTAGCCTTATTTAAAGCCTCATCCATCGTCTCACACACTATCGCATCATCCTTAATTTCAGCCAACATATGCTTAGTCTCGCCAAAAGTAATAAGCTTCTTAATCTTATCCTTATTATCCTCAATGCCCTTAAAACCAGTATGCTTATCATGTCCCCCTGCAAGCAAAATTACTGGCTTATCAAAAGCCTTTAAAGCGATAACTGTACTATCGGTATTAGTGCCCTTAGAATCATTGTAATATCTAACACCATCTAGTTCTCTAACAAACTCAATGCGGTGTTCAACACCCTTAAAAGAAGAAATAGTATTCTTAATATTTGAAACACTAGCCCCTAGTTTATAAGCTAAACAAGCAGCCACCATCGCATTAAATAAATTATGGCGACCAATAATCTTTAAATCATTCTTATTAAATAAAACTTCATTAAATAAAGTTACATCATCACCCTTTAAACATAAATCAGCCTCTTTTTCTAAAGAAACTGTAACCACCTTACACTTAATATCCTTACAATATTTAACGCACTCTGTATCATCTAAATTAAGTAAGAACCAATCATCATTAATCATGTTCTTATAAACTAAAGTCTTAGCCTTATAATAGTCATCTAAACAAGCAAAATAATCCAAGTGGTCAGGTGTTAAATTAGTAATAACAGCACACTCTGGATGAAAATTTGGTGCACCAAGTAATTGAAAAGCACTAATTTCTAACGATAACTTCGCATCCTCATCTTCATGATTATAAACAATTTCACTAACGGCAGTACCAATATTGCCACAAGCATAAGCCTTAAACTCATTCTTTAATATTTCATAAACTAAAGTTGTAATCGTCGTCTTACCATTAGTACCGGTAATAGCCGCAATTTCATAATTTTTAGGATAAGCCAAAGCAGTCTCTACCTCGGTATACATTTTTACACCCTTGTTTACATAATATGAAACAAGAGGATTAGAATAAGGAATACCTGGATTTTTTACGACAAAATCATATTCAACATCCTTAATACAATCAGGATGACCATTATCATAAACTTTAATACCAAGAGACTCTAATTCTTCTTTCTCCTTAATCTCTTTAGCATCCGTAAGTATAACGTTATAACCCTTTTTATTTAAAAGCTTACTAGCCCAATAGCCACTTTTAGCGCAACCAATAATTAATACATTTTTCATACTAAATAAGTTTATCACTTCCAAATATATATTAAAATGAAAGTATGAAAATCATCCTCTTTTTACTAATAATTTTACTAATTTTAAACATTATAGCCTATATTCTAATTAGACTATCCTTTATTAGAACCAATAAATCCGATGAAAGCCCAAGTTGGAAAGAATATATTGACGCTAACCAAAAGGGAAGAGAATATATTTATACAAAAGAAAGAAAGGATCTCTATATCAATAGCTTTGATAATCTAAAACTACATGGACTATTTGTTCCTAATAAACAAAGTAATAAAACCATTATTTGTGTCCATGGCTATAAAGCCAAAGATGGATTATATGATTTTGGCATGTCTGCAGAATTTTTATATTCAACAGGCTACAATCTTTTACTTGTCGATGATCGAAGTCATGGCCTATCGCAAGGTAAATACATTGGCTTTGGAATATTAGATTGTAAAGATGTATATAAATGGACACAGCTATTAATAGATGAATATAAACAAGAAACCATTGTTCTCTATGGCATGTCCATGGGCTCAGCTACTGTTTTAAATGCCTCAAGTCTTGTAAACCAAGATATTGTAAAAGGCGTTGTAGCTGACTGCGGCTTTGCCTCAGGCTATGATGAGGTATGTTACCAAACGAAACAAATGTACCACTTACCATCATTCCCTCTTGTCAATATTGCCAACATCCAACTAAAACTATTGGCCCGCTTTTCTTTAAAAGAAAAAGAAGCCTATAAATCAATTAAAGAATATAAAGGAAAACTACTAATAATACATGGTGGCAATGACCATTTTGTATGCACAAATGATGCCTATAAAATATATGATAATGCTTCATGTGATAAGAAATTACTAATTATCGAAGGCGCAAGTCACGCTAAAAGCTATTTAAAAAATACCCAAAAGTATCAACAAGCCTTTTTAGAATTATTAAATTCTATTTAGCGATTGTATTAATATCTAAGCAATAATAAAACAGTACAAGGCCATTGTTAACATTGATTAATCAAAAAACGAATTAAATATTTTTTATCTTCTCTTAAACCCAAATATAAACAGTTGTGTCATTGCTTAATAATACATTGCGCAATATTTTATTGGAGCCTTTTGGTTTTATTTATCGTTGTATAAAAGAAGTGTGGAATAAACCGTGGAATAAGTGTGGAATAAAATTGAGGCTAAATATGAATCTTAACTTTCAGTGATTTGTAATACTAATGGGTTTTGGATGATAAAGTTAGTGATTTTGATGGTGCCAGTTTAAATAATAATGCTGATGATAATAGTTCTAATGGCTTCCTCTGTGTTTTTAGCTACATCCTCAATAAACTTAGGGAAAGTGAATGCACTAGAGCTAGTAAGAAGAGGCAATAGTAAATCTCTACTACTAGATAAGTCTAACTGCTGTGATATCATAATAAAGCGATATATCCTTTCTGTTTTTCCAAATTCAATTATAAAGGAATATCGCTTTTTTAATTCTCCAACCATTTTACACGATCATTTTCTCAATGGTATTGACAACAGTCATATAATTCAATATCATTTAACAAAATAACTTGTAATATTAAAGAAATGACTTAGGAGAATTATGAATACTAAAGATATAACCCAATTAACCGCTTATCTATTAACACAATATTATAAAAATGATACAAAGCCTTTCTTAGACAATTGTCATGAAGATGTTTTATGGCTAGGACCCGCTAAAAATCAAATAATTAGAGGCAAAGAAAATCTAATTAAAGCCTATGAAAATGAAAATAATTCCCTTAAGTTTGATATCGATAATTTAACCGCTACCCCAATTCATATAACAAACAATAGTTTAGAAGTACTATTAACTTTTATGGTAGATACCTTTTGGCCAAATGGCGATACTAATAGAGTATATCAAAGAATATCCTTTGCCTGGGAAATAAATAAAGATACTCCCCTAATTCATTTCATTCATATATCAAATGCCATTGACTATGATGCAAGAGACAACATATATCCAATACATTATTTAGAAAATCATAAAACAATGACTCTTTATACTGATTCAAAGGAAAAGCTACTATTTAAGGGAATAAATAGTGCCATCCTATACACAAGACCAGAACAAATTATCTACATGGAAAGTAAAGGCACTCATACCCTAATCCATTTAGAATCGCAAACTTTTGAATGCATAAATAGATTATCCACCATCAAAACAAATGAAAAACTTATAAAGGTGCACGCTAGCTACATCGTTAATCCAAGACATGTTAGAACAATTCAAAGATTTTATCTAACATTAAACGACGGAACAAAAATTCCTGTTCCCGAAAAAAAATATACAGCAGTGAAAGCACTGCTGTATAAATAAATATCTTTTAATTATGTTCCTCAAATAAGCGATAGATTTCGGAAACGGGTTCGTGTGTTGAAATAGCGGTAATTAGCTTAGACAACATTAAGGCAACACTTATTTGTTTAACCTTACTTGTCTTAGCCTTCATATCCTCAGAAAGTGGAATTGAATTAGTTACCACAACCTCTTTAATAACCGAGTTTTCAATACGATCAATTGCTGGACCGGAGAAAACACCATGAGCAAGACATACATAAATATCTTTGGCACCAAATTTCTTTAAGATTTCACAAGCTGCCACTAAAGAACCAGCAGTATCACAAATATCATCGACAACGATGCAACCCTTGCCATCAACATCGCCAATTACACTTTGGGCCTCACACACATTAGGTCTAGGACGTCTTTTATCAATAATCGCAATAGTAGTACCTAAAATATTAGCTAAATTTCTAGCTCTAGTTGCACCTCCATGGTCAGGTGAAACCACAACGGTATTGTCCATATTCAAGCCCTTATTTAAGAAATATTGGCCCATCATAGGAATACTTGTTAAATCATCAGCAGGGAATGAGAAGAACCCTTGAATTTGTGAAGCATGTAAATCAATAGTGATAACTCTATTTGCGCCAGCAGCAGCCAACAAGTCCGCTACAAGTCTAGCCGTAATAGGTTGTCTTGGTTTAGCTTTACGATCTTGTCTAGCATAACCAAAGTAAGGAATAATACAATCAATTTCACTAGCACTAGCTCTTTTTGCTGCATCAATAGCTACTAAAAGTTCCATAAGTCTTTCATTAACAGGCTTATAAGTACTTTGAACAAAGTATACTTGTTTACCACGTACACTCTCACCAAATTCAACCAAAGTTTCACCATCCGCAAAATGATTAACCTCAACTAAGCCTGGTTTAATACCTAAATAAGAACAAATTTCGTTTGCTAGCTCAACATTGCCAGACAAAGAGAACACTCTAACATCGCTACTCATACTTTCCCTCCTGATTTTATTTGTATATGTAAGCATTAAGGTCATTAAAAGGCAGAATAAAAGAATATTTGCCAATATTCTTTAATTCCCTAATTATTTTTGCATAAGCAAGCACAGTCTTACCATTAAGGCTTAATAAATCTCTGTTATTTAAAAATTTAAAGACTATGCTATTCATGTTTTACCTACTTACACATTCTACCATCTAAAAGCCAAAAATAACATTTGAATTAATCTCTTTTATACAAATCTCTTGTATAAACCTTATCTTTTACATCATCCAAGCAGCTATCATATCTATTGGCAATAATCGCATTAGACTCTTTCTTGAACTTACTTAAATTATTTACGACCTTAGAACCAAAGAAAGTATCGTTATCTTTAAGCGTAGGCTCATAAATAATAACCTCAGCACCCTTAGCCTTAATACGCTTCATAACTCCTTGAATAGAAGATTGTCTAAAATTATCACTATTAGACTTCATAGTTAAACGATAAACCCCAACGACAACCTTATGTTCTCTACTAGGATCATATTCTTCGCTATTTTCGTAAGCACCAGCCTTCTCAAGCACTCTATCAGCGATAAAGTCTTTTCTTGTACGATTACTTTCAACAATAGCTTCAATCAAATTCTCTGGCACATCCTTGAAATTAGCCAACAATTGTTTTGTATCCTTAGGCAAACAATAGCCACCATAACCAAACGAAGGATTATTATAATGAGTACCAATTCTAGGATCTAAACAAACCCCATCAATAATCTCCTTAGTATTCAAGCCCTTAGTCTCCGCATAAGTATCAAGTTCATTAAAGTAAGATACTCTAAGAGCTAAATAAGTATTTGAGAATAACTTGACAGCTTCAGCCTCAGTAAAACCCATTGTAAGAACCTTAACATCCTCTTTTAAAGAAGCTTGTTCTAATAAAGATGCAAACTTTAACGCTTCTTTTTTGCAGTCTTCATCACAACCCACAATGATTCTAGAAGGATATAAATTGTCATATAAAGCCTTTGATTCTCTTAAAAATTCCGGTGAAAATAAGATTCGATTATCATTTCTTAGCTTTCTTAAATTAGCTGTATAACCAACCGGAATAGTTGACTTAATAATTATATAAGCCTTCTTATTATATTTTCTAACCGCATCAATAACACTCTCTACCGCACTAGTATCAAAATAATTTTGTTTAGAATCATAATTTGTCGGAGCCGCCACAATAACAAACTCTTTATCCTTATAAGCTAACTTTGCATCCGTTGTAGCCACAAGATTTAACTTTTTATTAGCTAAATAATCCTCAATATAGTCATCCTTAATAGGTGACTTCTTATCATTAATTAAATCAACCTTTTCCTTAACAATATCAATAGCTGTAACTTCATTATGCAAAGAAAGTAAAACCGCCAAAGATAAACCAACATAACCAGTACCAGCTACCGCAATCTTACATGGCTTTACATCAACACTTTTACAAACTACTTCTTTTTCATATAAGTCACTATAATCAAAGTCTAAAACCTCACCGAGCTTTTCAAGTTGTTCAATAGAAGGCATATATTCTTTATTCTCAAGCTTAGATAACATTGCCCTATTCATATCAATCTTCGCACTTAAATCACTTTGTGTAAGATTTAAACTATTTCTTTTTTCTTTAACAATCTTCGCTAATAAATCAATTGAAATTTTTTTCATCCCAAATACCTCATCACTATGATATTTTAGATGACATAATATTTCAATACTATAATTGTTATGTTATTTAAAGTAACATCATACTTTTGTCAACAAGTTATTAGAAGAATTTACATTTTTCTTTAAATACTTTATTTTTGATTCCAAAATCAGCTCTTCTATACAAGACCTAAATGTTTTAGACATATTACCAGAATAACCAATATCCTGATATAAAGAAGTAGCCGATAAATCTTTAGCATTCAATTTATCAACTATAAGCTCCTTAATCTCTTCTTTAGATCTTCTTTTTTTATTGTTTTTTGTTTTTTCTTTTGACAAAAAGCATTCATTTATAGGCAATATTACCGAAAAGAATGATCTATCTTCATCAGTTAAAAATTCTGGAAGAGGTGAACCGTTTCTTTCAATGCCTCTTAACGCCGTAGGTATACCAGTGTTTCTTCCTTCAACTAAATGCAATTCTTTCAAAAAATCACCAATTCTTCTATTTCTATAGCGACGTGAACGCATCTTTAAATTCTTGATATCTTCATCTGTTATTGATCTATCTGGACCTGGAGTACTTGTTATCTCAATTCTATCGCTTTCTATTCTTATGGTAATTGGATCATATAATTGATAAGAACGGTGATATACCGCATTGGAAATAAATTCTTCTAATGCTTCATAACTATAATTTTTTACTCTAATAGCCTCAGCACTATCACTTGTTTTAAATACTTTTTCAACAATTACATTATTTTTTATATATCTTAAAACATCTCTTAATTGTTGATCTATTGGCCCTTTAAAAACTCTTTCTTCCATTCCTTGTCCAGTTGGATCTGGTATATTTACCACTTCTATTTGGCAATAAGGGAAAAAGTTATCAGGATTATCATTAAAAAACAATAGGCCAACATTTAATGGTTTATAGTATTCTTTTGGACCATCGGCAATCTTCATACTAGAAGCTATTTCTTCTATTGATTTATTTTCTAGTCCAACAAGTAGATTACTGTTAACTTCTTGAAGGTAGCTTTTTATTAATGGAAGCTTTAAATTGGAAATATCAGCCTTTATATTAATACGATCATCAAAAGGGATATTATGGGTAAGTGATATTAATTCTTTTACATCACTATCGCTAGCTTTGATAGTGCTAGAAAGTTTACGAATATAATATACTTTTTCGCGGCTCTCACTAGTTGGTTTTTTAGGACATTTATATGGCCTATCATAACCACCAGGACACCAAATTAATAAAAGATGTTTACCTTCGAATTCCACAACTTCGCTTTCAGGAATATATTTTGGCGTTAAATAGTTGCAATATTTCAATAAATCTTTTTGAATTGAGTCGATAGAATCAATATTTAAACCACTAATTGGGAACACTATCTTTCCGTCTTTTTCTTTAGCTCCAATAACAATATAACCACCACCCCAATTATCAAAATCATTCGCAAAGGCACTTATTGTCTTGAGTGTTGTATCAGGGTTCCACCCTTCTTTAAATTCAATTCTTGCCCATTCAACTATGTTATCCTTAAGCAATTTATCTATTGAAATTGGTATTGACATAAAACCTCCTACTCACGACTAACTCACGACTAACTCACGACTTAATTTTAACATGATACAAAATAAAAACGAATACCCATTATGTAGATATTCGCCTTATACCTTTAATCTAAATCTTCGCCATTAGAAGCGATGACTCTTTTATAATACTCAAAGCTATCTTTCTTAATACGCTTGAAAGTACCATTGCCATAATCATCTTCATCAACATAAATAAAGCCATAACGCTTAGACATTTGACGAGTCGACTCTGAGATTAAATCAATACAGCCCCACCAAGTATAGCCAAATAAATCAACACCATCCTCATTAATCGCATCCGACATAGCCTTAACATGATCCTTTAAATAATCAGCACGATATGGATCATGTACCTTGCCATCTTCTACAACATCTCTTGCACCTAAGCCATTTTCCGCAATAAATAAAGGCTTACGATAACGATCATATAATTCAACCAACGAAATCCTAAGTCCCATAGGATCACTTTGCCAACCCCATTCACTAGAAGGTAAATAAGGATTTTTAACACCATTTACCGTATTACCAGGAGCCATATCTAAGCCCTCAGTATTAGCTGCCATACAACTTGTCATATAGTAACTAAAGGAAACAAAATCAACAGTACCCTCTTTTAAAATTCGAGCATCTTCATCTTTTACATCAAGTGTATAGCCCTTATTTTCAATCTCCTTTAATAGATACTTTGGATACTCACCAAATATCTGAATATCAGAATAACGATAAATTGAACGAATTCTTTTTTGAGCCGCATAATTATCCTCTGGTCTACAACTATAAGGATAAAATTCAAGCTTAGTAAGCATGTTACCAATCTTACTATCGGGAATTATTTCATGTCCCAATTTAACCGCCAAAGCCGAGGCAATCATTTGATGATGCATAGCTTGATAAATAGCTTGTTCAAATGGTACATCATTAAATTGATCTTCAATTAAGCCACCACTTGTAACCGGATGCCTTAACATCGCATCAACTTCATTAAAAGTAAGCCAATACTTTACTTGATCCTTAAACTCATCAAAACAAGTTCTAGCATACTTAACAAACAAGTCAATTACTTCTCTTGAGTACCAACCACGATATTTAGTAACTATATCAAGAGGTGGATCATAATGTGATAAAGTAACAAGTGGTTCCATACCATATTTATGACACTCTTTAAACACATCTCTATAAAATTCAATGCCCTTTAAATTAGGTGTTTCATCCCAAGGGTGGGTATAAATTCTAGCCCAGCTAATAGACATACGGTATACCTTAAAGCCCATTTCGCCAAACATTTTAATATCTTCTTTATAGTGATGATAAAAATCAATACCTCTTCTTTTTGGATAATTATCCTTATCACTTGCCTTTAAAGCATCCTCTAAATCCTTAGAAGTAAACTCAAATTGCTTAGTAAAATCCGAAATACCTACATCACGATAAGGGAGACAATCTTCGATTGTCATCCCCTTACCATCAATATTCCACGCTCCCTCGACTTGATTGGCAGCCGTAGCACCACCCCACATGAAGTCTTTTGGAAATTTTAAAGGCGATGTATTATTGTACATAATTTTCTCCTTAATCTTCTTTAACACCAAGTACCATTACTAGCACAAAGGCAATAGCACAAGATACAGCCATGCCCACGCAAACCGAAACAAAGCCTTCACCCATAAAGACTGGAAGCGATAATAGACAAGAGTTTACATAAGCGCTAGCTCTACCGCCAAACAAACCAACAATAGCACCACCCACAGCACCACCAGCGATAGTAGCAATCATAGCCGTCTTAAACTTTAAGAACACACCATAGATACCAGGTTCAGTTATACCAATAAATGCAGAAACAGCCGTAGAAGCACCAATTGACTTATTGGTATCTTTCTTAGATCTAATCCAAACACCAAGACAAGCACCAAGTAAAGCTAAAGTACCCATTGTATTCATTGGAAGAAGGTAGTCATAACCAAATGTTGCCAAGTTTTCCATACAAATGGCACCAAGAGATAGATGCATACCCGTCATAACTACAAACAATCTAGTTCCGCCAACAATAGCACCGGCAATAAGTGGTGATAAATCATATAAGAACTTAACAACTACAACAAGTCCCTTTGATAAGTAGCTTGCAAGAGGACCAATTGCCACAAGTGTTAATGGTGTCATGATAAGTAAAACAATCATTGGTGTAAAAACAATACGCAATACTTTTGGCATCCAAGAATTTACCCAATTATAAACATACTTTAATACAAGAACAGTTAAGATAATTGGGATAGTTGATCCATAATATCTAGGAAATGGAATAGGTAAACCAAAAAGTGATAAAGCTTCAGCGCCTGATACATTACCAGAAGTCATAGTTGGATATAATAAGACACCAGCTAAAGCTAAAGACATTGCCGTATCCGTCTTAAAACGTTTTGCAGCTGCCCAAGCTACCAAGAAAGGCAAGAAATAGAAAGCACAATCACCCGCCATTGTAAGAACTTGGATAATTACTTCACTTGATTGGAAACCTAAGTAAGATGTCATGATAGTAACAATACCCTTAATCATACCTCCACCAGCAATTGCAGGAACTACTGGAAGCATAATTGCCGCCATTGTTGAGAAAATATCCGAGAACTTAAATTTCTTCTTCTCTTCATCAAGATTTTCATCAATGGACTTTTCTTGTTTAATACCGCCAGTCTTACAAACTGCTTGATATACTTCGCCTACATCTTGACCAATAATAACCTGTAATTGATCACCAGACCATTGCACACCAGCAACACCCTTTAAACTCTTTAATTCATCATTTTTCACAAGACTCTTGTCCTTTAAATTAAAACGAAGTCTAGTCATACAGTGGTATGTTTCAGAAATATTATCAGCACCACCAACATCTTCTAAAATCATACTCGCTAACTCATCAAAATTTTTCTTAGCCATAATAATTTCTCCCTTTTATATAATCTCTATACCGCGCGCAAGATATAGTATGATCCAAATAAAAACCTCACATCAAAATAAATAATTTGACATGAGGTAAAGCCTTTATTAGTTACAATCCTCTCTAGTACATAACCTGTTGATATGAAGCATTAAATACATAATCTCTTCATCATTTAGTTCTATATTATCCTTAGATAAATAAGACCTAATCTCTTGAGCAATCTCATAATTTTTTGGATACTCCTTAACAAGTGTCTTATACATATCACCATTATCGCTATTTAATAACTGTTTATCATTGGCTCTTTTAAGCAAATAATGAATATGTGTTACAAACCTTGAATAATTGAAATCATGACGATTAATCTCAATATTGTATCCATCCTCCACAATCCTTGTAATATCATCAATAATCTTATTGTTTTCATCAAGAATCTTGTTATTAGCTTGTTTCTCGGCATTAATTAGATGCAAAGCTATATAAGATGCCTCCTCCTTAGGAAGATAAACATCAAGCCTTTTTCTAATTAGCTTAAGACCATATTTACCAACATCATTTTCCTTTTCAAACAACTGTTCAATATCATTGACAATCGGAAGTTTAACCTTAATATTTTCCTTATTTCTTTTAATCGAGAAATTAAGATGATCAGCCAAAGTAAACACAATATTGTTAGAAAAAGACAAATCATATTTCCTTCTAGCATAACCAATTATCTCATTTGAAACGTCTAGGATATCTTCAGGTAAATCACGAATCATGGCGATGTAGACTTCATCTACATCATAGTAAGTACGATCGATTTCTGAAAGTTGTAATTCATACGGTGGTTTTTTAAAGCCAACACCCTTTCCCGTTACAATCACTTCTTTTCCACTAGAATCAAGACAAACGGCAACATTATTATTGATATTCTTAATAACCTTCATTTTTGTTAACCCTATAAAAGAAAAACTCCAAAAAGCAATCTCGCACAAATCATCAGCAGGGAAAGCCTCATAGGAGTAACAAACCAACTTGACAAGTTCATTATAACAAGTTCTTTAAATAATGCAAGATTTTTTTGAAAGCCTTTACACCAAAAAAGAAGGTGCAATTAATGCCTTCTAAAACATACTAAAAAGTGCAATTAATTAACATTTTTTAGTGCTAATTGGTGCAATTAATGAAAAATGAGCATATAAAAAGCTAGGACAACCTAGCTCATTAAGTGTTAGTCTTTCTTCTTACCGAATAATTCAAGCAATCTAATGAATAGATTAATGAAATCAAGGTAAAGTTGGAAAGCGCCATAGATCATTAGCTTCTCACCCATTTCACCATCTACAAAGCTTTGATCATAGAAACCTCTTAGCTTTTGCATATCATAGGCAATTAAGAATAAGAAGATAATTACACCAAGGTAATTGATTGCCCATTGGATGTATTGATTCTTAAATAAGAAGACATTCAATAATGAAACTACAACCAAACCAATTAATGCAGGGAAAACAATTCCACCAAACTTTGATAAATCAACCTTAGAGTTATTGCCAATTAAAGCCATAACTACAAACATTAAACAAGAAGCACCAAAGGCTGCAAATACAGATGTATCAGTATAGTAATATAAGACAGTAGATAATGAAATACCTGTCAATACTGAATACATGATGTAACAAAACCACGCAGTGCCCTTTGCCATCTTCTTAAGTCTTGCTGCAAAAAAGATTGCTAAGGCAAGTTCTACAACAATAGAACCAATTAAGATACCCGAAAAGATTGCTGCAAATCTAGTGTAGATCTGTTCCATATAACGACTTAGAACAAAACTAATTACAGCTGTAATACCTACGCCAAATCCAACAGTTGAAAATACTTTTGATAAGTATCGGCTAAATGTTAAGCCATTATTTTGTGTGTAATAATTGTTATTATATTCACTCACGATTAATTTCCTCCTTAATCACATAAGATTATATTATTAAATATAAAATAAAAAAAGACCATCCAGGTAGAGCTGAATGGCTAGAAGTGGGACTATTATTAATACGCTCTCGCGTACAATGCCTTAAAGATTTACTCTACCATCAATAAGGCCAACATATGTAACATGCAATGCATGTAACAAACTTATACTTGTAAGAAACTCTTACGCTTTTATTTATAGATATGTCCACTAAATCTGCCTTGCGGATATAGTACAAATAAAACCTTTTTAAGACCTAGACGGTTAGATTTATACACCAGTATTAGGAACAAAATCTGCCAATTCCCATATCTGTTACAGTAAAATAACTGTAATATTTATGTAAGGAAGCCTACTTTCCCTACCGATAAAAATTATACGACAAGTGCATATTAACCGCAATAACAATTATTGAGTAAAAAGTGAAATTTGTGTGAATTTTTTATTCAAGAATAGTCATTAAATAGCCTAGACTTTCGTTTTTATATCTTTAATTAAGCGCTTATAAAACTACAATATAGCAAAAACATTAGTGGCCAATAAGAAAGAATTTGATATTCAAGATGGCGGCAGACTAATTCTTTATTAGCAATTCTAAGTTAGCAACAAGTCTTAAGGTAAATGACTTCACGCTCTTTAGCCACAATAACCCCCTGATAATACCTCGTATCTTTATTTAATCTTCTTATTAAAACTAATGTTATATATCCCTCATTTTTCTAAATCGTATAACTGAATAAAGATAAGCGTGTTATTGATGTAGCTATCATTAGCACATTTATGCTCAATCTTTCATTTGCCAAACAAACAACTGTGAATCGAATTATTTCATATAAGAATAATCATCCATCAGCAAGATGTTACAACTTTGGTACTTGTAAGTGATTTAAGAGCAGCATTATTGCGCCTTCATAGTCGATTCTTTTAAAAACCTTGATTTTTTGTCCGGAATTTGATATATTTTTTAGGACAAAAGGAGCGAACCAATATGCCTTTTTCGAAACAAATAGAAGATAGAATTAATAATGCAGATTATGGAAGTGTTTTTATCATCTCAGATTTCACGGACTTAGCTAATTATGATACAGCAAGAAAAACCCTATCAAGACTTGAGAGCAACAAAAAGATAAAAAAGATTTGTAGGGGGATCTACTATAAGCCTAAGTTCAGCAAGCTTTTAAATGAACATGTTGCTCCAAATATGAACAATGTTGCTGAAGCAATAGCTAGAAATTTTGGATGGTCAATTACGCCCTCTGGTGAAAATGCACTTAATTCGCTTGGCATATCCACTCAAGTTCCTGGACGATATTCATATATATCATCGGGCCCTTATAGAAACTATACTATTGGAAATTCCAAGTTAGAGTTTGTTCATAGAAACGATAAGGATATCAATGGAAAATCTTATCAAACAAGGCTTATCATCCAAGCCCTAAAATCTATAGGTAAAGATAGAATCAATGATTACATACCTCAATTAAGAAAGAAAATTTCACTAGACGATAAGGATCTTATTTTAAAAGAAAGCCAAAGATCTACAGCATGGATATATGCAGCAATTAAAGAGATTACCAAGGAGGAATTACATTAAATGTATAAGATAGCTAGAAGCGAAGAACGTGAAGAATTATTTTTCAATACTGCCGCAAAAATGGGCACTGACCCAGCAATTGTTGAAAAAGATTTTTGGGTTTGCTTAACTCTTGATTATCTATTTCACCATTCCAAATGGCAATCAGCATTTGCTTTTAAAGGTGGTACGAGCCTTAGCAAAGTATATAACCTTATCGAACGCTTTTCAGAAGATATTGACCTAATTTTAGATTGGCGTGTCATTGGTTATGCAAGAAATGAACCTTGGGAAGAACGTTCAAATACCAAGCAACAAAAATTCATTGCCGATTCCAAAGATAGGCTTTTTAAATACCTTGCCAACAACTTTCTTCCAAACTTCAAATCCGACATGGAGAATCTTCTTGGACAAGAATTGCATATTTTTATTACGGAAGATGATGCTGGCACAGTTAATTTTGAATACCCTAGTCTTTTTAAAGATGATTCTATTCTTCGCATAATTCGTCTAGAAATCGGGGCACTTGCAGCATGGTCACCAACACAAAAGGCAACTGTAACTCCTTACATTGCAGATTACTATCCACAAGTATTTGAACAAAAGAATACAGAAATCATCACAACTACTGCTGCTAGAACATTTTGGGAAAAAGCCACTATTTTACATCAGGAGGCACTAAGACCTGAAGGTTCACTTATTCCCGCTAGATATTCTCGCCATTATTATGATATTTACTGTATGGCAAATTCAAAGGTAAAAGAAGAGGCATTAGCTCTTCCTGAGTTACTTACTCAGGTTGCAGAATTCAAACAAAAATTTTATCCTCGTGGATGGGCAAAATATGACCTTGCACGTATAGGAACTATAAAGTTATATCCTGCTGAGCACAGCATCCCTGAAATCAAAAATGATTATGCAAAAATGCGTAACATGATTTATGGAAAATATCCTGACTTTGATGAGATTTTGGATTCAATAAAGAAACTAGAAAATGAAATAAACAAAAAATAAAAAATGGTCTATGAAACAGCTCCAAAAAGAGTTACCTCATAGGCTTTTTACTATCCTAACATCTCATTGACGCGTTGCTGTACAGTGGAATAATCATATCCAGCTGCACTTAAACGATTCTTTCTATCTACCTTGTAATCATCGTTATTTAGCAGGTAAGAGATATGCTCCCCAATAAACTCGGAATAACAGATGCCACTTAAAATATTCTTCTTAAGCTCCGTGATGTAAAAGACAAGACCTTCTACTTCAAGCCTGTTTGATACTGATATCACATACCATTAAGCATATCTTCTGTTTTCCAACCCGCCATGGCCATATAGTTCATGGCATCCGCCGCTTCAGATGCAGAGAACTTAGTCTTTGCACCCATCTCACGGGCCTTTTCACGAAGCTTATCGAAATCCTCTCCTGTTGCACCAGATACAGCCGCCACCTGACTCATAGAAGAATCAAAGTCTGCCGCTGTTTTTACTGCAACAGTACCAAGAGCCGTAACCGCACCGGTAACTGGCAAAAACTTTTCTCCTACAGATGCTACCTTATCACCTGCGGATGTTAGTGTCTCACCCGCCGATGCGATTTTTTGTAAAGTCGTAGATGACTGATTTGCCTGTGCTTCCAGCTTTTTTAAGTCATTCTCAGTTTCAATAATCTCCCTTTGAAAGGCGTCATATTGTTCCTGAGATATGTCTCCATTTGCCAATGCGGCATTTGCCTGTTCAGCGGCGGTCTTTAAGGTTTCCAGCTTTTGTTTGGTTTCACTGACCACCTCCCCAAGCAGCTTATGTTTTTGGGAAAGAAGCTCTGTGTTACCTGGATCTAGTTTTAAAAGCTTTTCTACATCCTTAAGCTGGCTTTGTGTATTTTTGATTTCTGAGTTGACACCCTTTAGGGCTGTCTGGAGCTTTGTTGTATCTCCTCCAATCTCAACTGTAATACCTTTTATCCTAGATGCAGCCATTTAGCTTCCCTCCCTTCTTTTAAGCATAAGAAAAGCACCTACCATTTCTGATAGATACTTCTAAATAAATAATGTGTTTAAACTACTTTTTAAATAGTTCTGAGTGCGTGCCAAGTCGATAAAGCATCAACACAAGCACGTTGTTTTGAATTTCGTAAATAAGCAGCCAGTCAGGCTCAATGTGACATTCACGTGTTCCTTTGTAGTTGCCTGTGAGATCATGATCTCTGTACCTTGCATCCAGCGTTCCACCATTCGCCAGAATATCGATTACTTCAAACAGCTTATCTAGATTCTTGTTTTGCTTTTTGGCAAGCTTCAAATCCTTTTTAAATTGATTGGTAAACTGTACATCGTATTTCATACTTCCAATGCTGCCTTAAGATCGGCCATACTGGAATATCTCGGAGCAGTTGAATCTGTCATCAACTTTCTGCCTTCCTCGATAGCTGCAACAGTAGTGTCATTTGGCACATCCAGTTTCAAATCAAAGGGAATTCCATGTTCACGGATAGCGGTTCTCAGGAACATATTAATTGCAGTTGTCATGTTAAGGCCGAGTTCGTTGAAGATTTCTTCAGCCTGATCCTTGATAGCCTTTTCTGTTCTAATATTCAAATTTGTTGTTGCCATACAGAACACCTCCATTCAATAACAGTATATGCGAAAATGTGCCACATGTCAATACACTGTCATTATATTATGAAGTTAAAAGGCATCCATATCTGACTGCGTGGCCACTTCATGATACCCTGAATAATCATCATTCCTGCTTTCCGCAAACATGTCATTTACCATTCCAATGGTCAGTAAATCTAGGTCACGAGATGCTCATCAACTTTATCTTTTATCTTAATATTTTAATAAAATCATCTGGTGTAACCGCTGGAACCTCTGAATTTTCATAGTCCTTCACATTACATGTAATGATGTAATC
>CAVFKJ010000060.1:0-9760 GCA_963623125.1 Clostridium sp. CAG:217 | reverse complement strand
CCACGCTTTTACCCATCTTTTTTAAAATAGCCATATAAGCGCTAGAATGATTACTTAATAAAGAAACTTTTCTTTTACCCAACATAAAATCAAGATTACGCGTACTTTTACCGTCCATTAAATATTGATAAACTACATAATCTTCCTTATCCATAGTAATCATAATGGAAATAGTTCGATCATACTCTTTAACTAAGTCAAGTAAGATATTAGCTATATCTAGAACATCAGAGTGATTAAAACAATTAAAAACTAAATCTCTTTCTTGTCTTTCTAATACCAATAAATCATTCTCATCATAATTAGTAAAATAAGCTCTAATCTTATCAAGAAATCTAATTGATCTAAGACTACTATCATAAGTTACAATAGGACTTTCTTTCTTATCATCTTTAATTAAAGAAACAAAATGCTTAATTTGACTATAAAAATCATCATAATCATAAGGATATGCATATTCTTTCTTGTTACAAGTAAAGGATGTCGGACGATGAAAATTATCAAGTTCTATACTTCCATTACTACCAACAATAGATAGATGATTATATGGTTTCTTATCATAAGAAACTAACATATGACCTTTCTTACTATCGTCATGAAAGAAGCAATTAACTTGTACATCCACATCTTTCCAAATGACTTTGACATCATCAATCACGATATTATCGACATCAAAATAATCTTGTATCCAAGTAGCACCATAAATACCCAAATCTCTTAAAACACCACCATTATCCTTATCAAGGTTATGATGTTTATTTTGATAATAATCCAAAGGTAAGCTAATACTGTACTCTAAATTAATTTCCTTAATATCACCTATCTCTTTAATAGAATCTTCTATCTTGGCAAAACAAGGCACAAGTCTATTTTTCATCGCCTCCATAAACAAAACATGTTTACTTCTAGCTAAAGTAATTACTTCCCTTAAATCATTTTCATTAATACAGGCTGGCTTTTCGCACAATACCGCCTTGCCCTTATTAATAGCCTTTATAATATATTCTTTATGTAAACCATTAGGCAAGGCAATATATACTACATCAACATCTTTATCACTTAAAAGCTCATCATAAGAAAGATAAACCTTCTCACAATCAAAGTTCTTCTTAAACTCTAAAAGTTTAGTAATATCCCTACCACTAATCGCATAAAGAAGACTATCTTCCTCATTTTTTAAAGCACTCGCAAAACGTCTAGCGATATTACCAGCGCCAATTATTCCCCATCTAACCATAATCCAAAAAGGACACCAAGTGCCCTATTGTGCTTTAACTTGTGCTGCACCTAACTCTTTTTTATCACCAAAGTTACGAGCATTTTCAAGCGTTACTGTAGCTATAGCTTGTAAAGCCTCTCTTGTAAAGAAAGCTTGATGTGAAGTAATGACAACCTGTGGGAACATTAATAGTCTTCCTGTAATATCATTTGAAACAATATCATCCGATAAATCAGTATAAACATTAGTATCCTCGCCCTCATATACATCAAGGGCCACCGCATGGAACTTGCCATGTTTTAGGGCATCAATTAAATCTTCCGCATTAATCAAACCACCCCTTGCTGTATTAACTAACATGGCATCATTTTTCATCAAAGAAATAGAATTCTTATCGATCAAATGATAAGTACCATTCTCACCCACAATCAAAGGTGCATGCAAAGAAATTAAATCAGCCTTCTTAAATAATTCTTCCTTAGAAACATAAGACAAAAGACCCTCTTCCTCAAGTGCCTTATTAGGATAAGCATCCCAACCAAGCACCGTCATACCATAGCCCTTACAAATTCTAGCCATGCACACACCAATCTTACCAGTGCCCACAATACCAGCTACCTTATTATGTAAGTCAACACCAATTAAACCATTTAAATCAAAATTATTTTCTTTAATCTTGGTATAAGCCTTATGTAAACGGCGATTAGCCATTTGAATAATAGCCATCGCATGCTCAGCCACCGCATAAGGTGAATAAGCAGGAACTCTAAGAACCGTAATACCATATTTCTTACAAGCCTGTAAGTCGACATTATTAAAACCAGCACATCTTAGTAATATTAAATTAATATCATACTCATAAAGTTTCTCAACAACATCACTACCACATTCATCATTAACGAAAATACAAATGCCATCATAGCCTTTTGCCAAAGAAACCGTATCAATTGTTAAACGAACATCAAGATACTTGATATCCACATTATAAGTACCAGGCCCCTTATCGTCACCTAATTCCTTAAAGAAAACCTTATCATAATCTTTTGCATTAAAGAACGCAATCTTTAGATGATTAGAGGAATCCTCACGATTAAACTTTGTATCAAAAACATGTCTAATCTTATCATATGCTGCCTCTTCATCTTCACCTTCAATAACTATTGTCATCTCTTCGTTGCATCTAACGCCTAGTGACAAAATAGCGGTAACATTCTTACAATCAGCACTTCTTTGCCCATAAATAATTGAAACAGAACTCTTAAAATTAACACAAGCTTGTGCAAGCATAGCTGCAGGACGGGCATGAATACCAGCTTCATCCTTTACTACATACTTAAAACTAATCATGATAATCTCTCCTATCTGCCTATATTATAAAAGATTAATCTCCTGATTTACCATAGTTAGAAAGATAACGAGCACTAGGATCAGATACATCACAACCTTCCCACTCTCTATTTGGAAGCCAATAGTCCTTAATCAAATCATCTAAGCCCTTAAAATACTTTTCAAAGATTTCACGATAAAGTAATGATTCCTTAGTATAAGGTGGACAATAAGTATACTTACTATAACCACTTTCAACACCCTTATCAGAATAAATAGTTTCCGCATATTCCTTTAAATCATCAACCAAAGAATGACCTACCGCATCCGAGAAAGCTGCCTTATCTCTAAATAATATTTCCTCAGGAAGAAGTTTATCTTTTTCAAAGGCATGTCTTAATAAATATTTGCCCATATTATAAGTATTCATTTTTAATGCAGGATCAATACTCATAACATACTCCACAAACTTAATATCTCCAAATGGAACTCTTGACTCTAAAGAGTTAGCGCTAATACATCTATCAGCCCTTAAAACATCATACATATAAAGTTCACGAATGCGCTTTTGGGCTTCCTTTTGAAATTCTTCCTTATTAGGCGCAAAATCCGTATATTTATAACCAAAAAGCTCATCCGAAATCTCACCTGTAAACAAAACCTTGCAATCACTAGTTTCATGAATTCCCTTACAAAGTAAATACATACCAATACTAGCTCTAATAGTAGTAATATCCCAAGTCTCAAGAGCCTTAATAACCTCATCTAAACTATTAATGACATCATCTCTATTAATAATAATCTCATGATGTTCACTGCCAATATAATCCGCTACCTTCTTAGCATATTTTAAATCAATCGCATCAACATCCATACCGATTGAATAAGTCTTAATTGGCTTATCAGAATATTTTTGGGCAATCGCACAAACCAAAGAAGAATCAAGCCCCCCACTAAGTAAATAAGCTACTGGTGCATCCGCATCCATTCTCTTTTTAACGCCCTCAATAAGTAAATCATGAATCTTACTACAAGCCGTTTCTAAATCATCCTTACTATATTCACTAACTTCCTCTATCTTGTTGTAGTAATAAAACTTATCATCCACAAAATAAGTACCAGGTAAAAAAGGCTTAATATCGCTACAAATTGGTTGTAAAGACTTTACAGTAGAACCAAAGCATACTTTATGATTTTTTGTATAGCCATAAAATAAAGGTCTAATACCAATTGGATCTCTAGAAGCAATCCACTTTTCACCATCATAAATAACCATGGCATACTCGGCATCTAGTTTTCTAAACATCTCTAGACCATATTTTTTATATAAAGGCAAAATAAGTTCACAATCACTACCTGACTTAAACACAAAATCTCTACTTAATTCTTCCTTAAGCTTTCTAAAGCCATATAATTCACCATTACATACAGCAGCCATATCATTATAAATAAAAGGTTGCATGCCCTCTTGACTCAGTCCCATAATCGAAAGTCTAGCAAAGCCCATAAGGCCACCACCAAACTCTATAACACGATGATCATCTGGTCCTCTATCATCTAATGTCTCTAGTCCCTTTAAGAAATCCTCTTTACTTGTTTTTGAATCTGTTGAAATTAAAATACCACACATAAAACCTTCTCCTAAAAATAAAAACAGTCTTTTATCCAAAGGGACGAAAGACTGTGTATTCCGCGGTACCACCCAATTTACCAAATAGGTCACTTAATCTACAAACATAGACGATAACATAACGTGTTATAAACGTTGCCCCCTACTTAAGTTCAAAGGCAAAGCTCAAAGATGTTCTTTCGCTAATTACAGATACAAGGCTTACACCATATCCTTGCTCGCTAAATCCTTACAAAGCTACTTTTTCTTATCAAAGCTTGTATCTAATTTATAACCTACAAAATGAAAATAGTCAATTAGTTTCAGAAAATATTTACATTATTTATGAAAATTATTTCATTACTTCAATAATTCCTTAAGCTTAATACGACATAACGCATTAATGGATAGGCTAGAAGACAATACGATTAAAATGCCACATGACATATAAACAATCAGATAATCAACAACACCCAAGCTCAAATCATAGTCACTAGTTACTTCATTACTTATTGAAGAAATCTCGCTTGCCTCCTCACCCAAGGAAATATTAGCAATCCTTTCTTGCGTAGCCAAATTAGACTTAAGCATATCACCAGAAATATTCTTACCAATCATATAGGCAAAAGGCGATGCCAACATAAAAGAAACCGTAAAGATGATTACTACCTCAAGTAAGAATTGTCTAATAACCAAGATCCTCTTTTCACCCAAGGCCATAAAAATCGCAAACTCTCTTCTTCTTTTATTAACGATATAAAACATAAAATTACACAGTAGTAACATCATTATCACAATCATAATAAGCGCAATAATTTGAAATAAATTCTTCATACTTTTAACTGGTGCAATCAAAGAATTAGCTATTTTGTTATTAACTTCTAATTCAAAAGAAGGATAAACATACATATTATCACTACCAATCTTAATGACGCCCAAGACTCTTTTAAGTTCACTAATTAGCTTATTACTATAATCTAGGCCTCTACCCTTAAAGACAATATCACTAATACCTAAACAATCATCTTTATAAGCTAAATCAATAATCTCGTTATTAGACATGATAACCTCTTGATTGCTATAGATACCATTGTCCCTTAAAACAGAATCATTATATTTAAAGATACCAACTACTTCATATTCTCTAACATCACCATTAGAATTTTTTATATTGACATAATTTCCAACTCCAACAAAGTTACAAACATTTTCTTCGCTGATACAATAGTCTTCACTAAACATAATTTGATTATCATTTTTAATAAAATCACCTGATACTAAAATTAAGCCATCATCATTAAAAGATTGTTCATCATAGCCTATTACACTAGTTATAGAATCTACTTCATTATCTAAATAAATCTTAAAATCAGCCTTAATACAAACCGAACTTCTAATTACTGCTTCATCATCTTTTAATACACTTACATTATCTAAAACGCTTTGATAATAGCTTTTATAAGAGTCGTAGTTATTATCCAAAGATAAAGAAGCACTCTTAAATAAGGTATTTAAACCCTCTAGGCTTTGACCATTAAGCTCTGTTTCACTTAAAACGGCACTAATTGTGGCTTTATCATTAATAGATGAAGTAAGTGCTGAACAAGAAAAATAAAATAGCCAATAAATCATCACAAAACTTACTAAAACAAAGACCAAGCCAAAAATTAATAAGCTATCTTTCTTATGATTGAATATAGAATTAATAATGCGCTTAAAACTATTTTTCATAAACTAACTTCTTATTATCTTGATCAATTAAAACAACCACATCTGAAGCCTTAGCTACATCTTCATTATGGGTAACCATAATAACGCACTTGCCATAGCTGTCCACAAGTTCCCTAAATAAGCCAATAATCTCATCACTTGTCGCCTTATCCAAGTTACCCGTAGGCTCATCGGCAATAATTAATTTCGTATTAGTGCATATTGCCCTGGCAATAGCTACACGCTGTTGTTCACCACCAGATAAGGCATTAACCTTTCTATTAGCCTTACTTTCAGTAATACCAAATCTATTTAACAAACCATATATTTGATCACTAGTATACTTCTTCTTACATATATCAAGAGCCGTTGTCACATTATCATAAGCATTCATATAATTAATCAAATTGTAACTTTGAAAAACCATTGAAACTAAATCCCTACGATAGATATCTAAACCAATCTCATTGATATCTTTTCCTTGGTAATAAATATTGCCATTTTTACATTCATCAAGTCCGGCAATAAGTGAAAGAAAAGTTGTCTTACCAGAACCAGAAGAACCTAGTATGGTATAAAAAGTTCCCTCATTAAAAGAAATATTGGCATCATCAAAGATAATTCTTCTTTGATCACCATCCTCATAATAATAATCTAAATGCTTAACACTCAATAATTCATTACTCATTAATCATAATCTCCTTCACTTTTACTCTTAAGACTACAAATAAACTTATTACAATACCTGGCAAACAAATTAGTAAGACGATGCCAAGTAAACTTAATATGTTAGTAAATGATAAAGCTGTTACCTCTACTGGTAAGGAGAACACATCAAAAGTAAACAGCTTTTTAGAAATACTACCCGAAATTAATATCGTTATTATTAAAGAAAGGAGGAAATTAAATAATACGATGATTAGATATTCTAAAGAAAATTGTAAACAGATATTAAAATTAGATTCACCCAAGGCCTTTAAAATACCAATCTCTTTTTTGCGATTGTTTACTTCAATTAGAATCATAAATAGAAGGATTAGAACACATGATACTAAAGAAAAGATAAACAAAATATTAAAGCTAGTATGTACACTTTCAATACTACTTACTAAAGAAATGTACTCCGAGGCATCCGTATTATAGCTATAGCCCATATCATTTATTAAAGAAATAAAGTCTTCAAGACAATCAAAGCTTTTAAGCTCAAAGATAGTAGGAATAACTAAAGTTGAACCAATATAATCATTAAATGTATTATATAAATTATCTTTTATAAGTGGTTCACACTCACCAATAATGCGTTTATAAGTATTATAAGGAATTAAATTAAAGGTCAAAGCCGTATCATCATCACCACCAAAGCGATTGCAAGCGCTAACCATACCAACTACTTCAAAATCATAGCTAGCCAATATCGTCGTACTTTCATCATTTAAATCATATAAACTATAAGTAATCGTATCACCTACTACTACACTCTTATAAGTATCCGTTTTATGATCATAAACCACACTATCACCATACAAGATAATGACATTCTTACCATCTTCAATTTCATCTTCATTAAAATATCTACCAGCCACTAAATAACCATCATAACCATAATAATTAAAACTAGTATCAACATTGTTAGTAGAAACAAACTTATGGTAGCTAACATTTTGCCTTATAGAGAAATTCTCATAATAACTGCCTAGTTCATTAACTGCATAACCAGAATCTTTACTATAAGATTGAACCAAAAGCGTTTCATTATCTTTATCATACGGAATAAGTTTAATTCTAGAACTATTAATTAAGTTTAAATCATAGTAATTGACATAATCACTCTCACCTAAAGAAACAGCATCTTCAACCACTTTTCTAAGATATGCGGTGACATTATCTTCATTAGAATATAATTGTTCGTTATTACTGTATGGACGTATATATTTATTCCAAGTATCAACATCCATATCCGTATTAAGGACTACCTTAGGCTTAATATTAGTATAGATATATGATTTTAAAGCGCTAGCGTAATTACGCATTAAAAAACCAAAGCACAAACATAATAAAAGAATAAATAAAACAACGCACAATAATAATGTCCGTGATTTTTGATTAAATATTGACTTATATATTCTTTTAAACATAAATTAACACCTCATCAACAAATTACTTCCTTGTAAACAAGGAAGTAATAATTATAAATTTGTTTTTAAATTTTCTTTTTAAATATGATAACATTTTTCATACTTCCACTCGGTACTAGTATAAGTTTTACTATAACCGCAGTTTGAACAAGTATGAGTTTTAAAAACATAACGCCACTGTGGTACATCATAGTAGTCGCTACCCTTGCCATGTGTACAAGGAACTTCATTATCATCGAACCAACCTCTATATGATGTTGAAATAGTAATTTTGTACTTTCCACAACTTGGGCACTGCAATCCAGCTGGCATTATTTCGTATTCATCTGCACTTACAAAGTTAACAGATAAGCCAGTACAAATAAGCATAACCACCGCCATACAACTAGATAAGATTTTTTTAAGCATATAAACGCCTCCTCCTATTTAAGAATAAGAGCTCTTTTTCTATGGCTTTATTATCACATCCTAGACTAAATAAATATACTTACCATATGAGCACTTTAAATTAAATAACTAATTAAATTGATATAATTTTGAAAAGTGTTCAATTATAATAAAAATATGAAAGATATAAAGCTTGATAAACAAGTTCTAGGTGGTCTTATTGAGTATTATAGAAAAGAAAAAGGCATCACTAGAAAAGAAATACTAGATAAATGTAATATGTCTTTGTCAACTTTAAGAAGACTTGAAGAAGGAAAAAGTAATACTAAACAATACGATACTATCTGTGAAATCCTAAATATCAATCTACTAAAAGATAATAAAGCATATGAAGAAATAGACTCACTATTAAAAGCTACTTTAAATATCATAAATAGTGGAAAACCGATAAGTGAATACTACAAATTAAAAGATGAGTTAAGTATTTTTAATAATCAATATAGAGATTTTATATATTTAAATGAACTATCACTTCTTGGAATAAACACTCTGTCTATTTGTTTGGATTTGAAAATATTAAACAAAGAAATGCTTAAAATATTTGATTATGCATTAGTAAATAGTAATAATGCCACTATTAATATATTATCTTCATACTTATTATGTAATTATGCGGCGCTTTTTTTAAGGATAGAAGAAGAATATAGGCATTATCTAAGTTATGTAAAAAACATTAGAAATCATCCAATAAATAGGCTACAAGAGACTTATTTTGATTCATTTTTTATGGATATATATGAGGCCTATGCCAAACATAAGAAAATGTATTTAGAATCTAAAAGAGAAGATACACTTAACTACTTTCCAAATGTTTGCGCATATAGTTGGACTTGCACACTTATAGGCAAACCTAAAAAAGCTATCGAACTTTTAAATATGGCTTTAAATCTAAAAGGAATAGAAGAAGTGCTTCCAAAATACGCAATCATCTCGGGCATACATTCCCTTGCCTACGCCTATTTTTATGCTGGAGATGTCGATAAAGCTTACGAAAATTATACGGAAGTATATAAAACAAATCCCAACCTATTGGAGATAAGTTATTGTTTCTTATTTAAAATATTGGAATATAAAAAGGATACTCAAAAAATAGCTAACATAATCAATAAGAATATAGATAATTCTGAAGGTTTGACAAAAATTATATTTGGGTATTATAAGCTTAAATATATTGATTACGCTAATGATAAAGAATTAAGTAAATATATAGTTAAAAATTTAAAATATAGTAACATCAAATCAAAAGTATGTTTTGATTTCTTTGAAAAAGAAATGTTTGAATTAACTAATAGAACAAAACTGTTTAAATTATAT
>CAVFKJ010000059.1:0-8811 GCA_963623125.1 Clostridium sp. CAG:217 | reverse complement strand
CCCCCAACTTTAACCCCTAGAGTTTTTGCCAAACCCCCAAGTTATTTGGTTAGCCAATTTTTTTGTCTGCTTCAAATTCAATGCCAGCTGATTTTCTAAGCTCATCCATAGTCTTAAGATACATAAGACTAAGTGTAGCGTATTCATTAGCTCTCTTAATATTTTTGTAATCAATAATTGATTTAAAATCAATTAATTCTTGGAAATATTGAGAACCCTTCTCATATTTTCTTTCTTTAGTTGTTCCATCATTGAAATGAATTGTGTAACTATCAAAAACACTATTTGGACTAGTACAATCAATATAGCCTTTTTCACCACTTATAATGAAACCATTTTGTGTATTAGCATTTTTACCAGCAAGCGAAGTGACGATAAAATCATTATATTTAAGAATCGAAACACCACTAATATCAATTCCTTTTTCCATGTTTGGATGATACTTAACAGCTTTTGGTAAACCAAATAAACCGATTGCAAAGGCTGTATTGTATACACCTAAATCCATTAAAGCGCCACCGCACATCTTATTACTGAAGGCTGAACATTCTTCATTATTATTAAACTTATCAATCTTGCTTGATACTTTATAGAAAGATACAACTACATTTTTAATTGAACCAAGCAATTTTAAATCTTCTCTAAGTTGCTTATAAGCAAGTTCATGAACAGTTGTAATTGCATCAAAAATAAATAATTTCTTTTCATTAGCTAACATTACAAGTTCTTTAGCTTGTTTAAGATTAGCTGTAAAAGGCTTTTCACAAATGACGTTCTTGCCATTTAATAAAGCCTTCTTAGCATATTCATAATGCAAAGAATTAGGTAAAGCAATATAAACAGTATCAAAGATATCTGATTTAATTACAGCATCATAATCATTTGCATGATATTCTACACCGACCTTAGCAGCAAAATCACTTGTTCTTTTTTCATCTCTGCCAACACAAGCAAACACTTCAATTCCAACTTCTTTAAAAGCGGCAATTAATTTTTCGCAAATAAGACTTGTTCCAACTGTAACTACTTTCATATATTATCCCCTATTTAAAAATGCTCTTTTTATAATCAATACAACACAAGCGCCAAGCATCGCAACAATCACATTGTCAATAACATTTGTTGGTTTAAAACCAATTAAGCCAATTAAGAAGGTTCCAACAAAACCACCTATTATACCAATAACGCAATCAATTATTATATTTCCACTTTCTTCGTGCATAATCTTACCAGCTATATAACCAGCGATTGCACCCACAATAATATAAATAATAATATTCATAATATTACCTCCCTACTTATATAAATATTCTAATATAGTTTTAACATCAGAAAAATGATACTTTTGATTTTCAATATAAGGATTTCCTGGTGCATTAGCTAAAATCAGTAAATAAGAACGATTTTTATAAGAATACAAAATCATAATATTCTCTCCCGCCTCATCTGTAAAGCCAGTTTTACCGCCATATATTTTTACATTATCAATTTCACTTAAACTACTTAAAGTACTTTTAACATTAGTACTATCATCTAGTTTGTAGCTAAATACTTTCAAAACATCTTTTCCCTTTGGATAATTCAAAGTATCAACAACAATACTTGCATAATCTTTTAAAGTTGTATATAAATCATCATCATGTAAACCAGTGGTATTTGTAAAATGACTTTCGCCCGCTCCTAAAGATTTAACATTGTCGTTTATCATAGTAACCAAGTCTTTATCTTGCTTCTTAAAATAGTTTTCTAAAGCTTTTCCCGCATCAGCTCCACTTGGCAAAACTAAAGCGTAAAGTAAATCGTCAATAGAATATTCTTTATCTATTGAAAGTCCAGCCATCGAAGCATTTTGATTTATTAAATCTTCATAATCACTAGCACTTAAGCTTGATGTATCCGAAAAATCATCTACATTTTTTACTACTGTATTTAAAGTCACAACCTTAGTTAAGGAAGCTGGATAAAACTTATCCATATAATTTTTACCAAATAAAGCCTTAAAATCATTTAAGCGAATTAAAAGATAACCATTAGAATATAAATCTAAATTAAGTTCACTAATATCTTTATAATCAATTTCATTTATTATTGATTCATTTGCTGTTTCTTCTTCACTGTAAGTATTAACAGGGGTATATGAACAAAGTAGCAATCCTATAAGTAATACTTTAAACAATCTTTTTTTCATTAATAACTATTATATTAGTCTTTATATAATTCACAAAACATTTTATAAGATTTTAATTTAAGCTCGACATTATTTTCATAAAAGTCAACCATCATCTTAAAATCAAATAGATCAAAATCAATTTCTTTTAAAACATCATAATTATTGAAATTAGCCTTGTTAATCAATCTGAATTTTCTTAGTCTTTCAACATCAATATTATCTAAACCGTTTAAATGATTAAGACAAACAAAACCACCAAAACGATTTGAAATAGATACTACCGATTTATTTCCACATACAACGCATTCATCCACATTAGGACTTACACCATTTATCTTTAATAGATAACTAAAATACAAAGAACCTAATAGATACATGTTGTGTCCATTCATGTTTTTTAATACAAAAAGTAAATTATCATACATGCTTATTTCATATAATTCTTTAGCCTTTAAAGTAGACTCTAGAATAATATTTTTGAAAGATAATTGTTTTAAATTATTATCATCAAAATAAATATCAAGAAGCTTACTATTATGGATAGAAAAAATAGTCTTATTATCTTTATAGTCAAATAAAAATTCATATAAACATAAAGGATAATAATGCTTCTTACCACTTATTTTTTTTGCACCCTTGGCCACTAATGATAAAAAAGATTTGTCTTTAGAAATAACTTCCAAAATCAAATCATTTTCTTTATAATCATTAACTCTTAAAACTAAACCAATAACTTTATCATTCATTGAAATAGCCTAAATCAAAAAGTTTCTTAGACTTATTAAGCCAATCTTCTTCAACTCTTACATAAAGGCTTAAGTAAACTTTCTTATTTAATAAAGTCTTAATATCCTTACTAGCAGACATGTTTATTTTATTAAGCATAGCACCTTGTTTACCAATGATAATACCCTTATGTGAATCTTTATTCACAATAATTGAAGCCGTAATAATGGCCTTATTTTCTAGATTCTTAAATTCATCAATTTTCACTGCCGTAAAATGAGGAACTTCCTTTTCGGTAAACAAAATAATCTTTTCTCTAATTATTTCACTTATCTTAAATTCCAAAGAAGAAACTTCTTCTTGTTCTTTAGGATAATACATTGGGCCTTCATTTAAATAATTAACGCTAGTCTTGATTAACTCTTCTATATTCGTCTTGTTTAAAGCGCTAATTGGAATAATTTCCTTAAAATCAAAATGCTTACTTGCATAGTCACATCTCTCAATTAATTTTTCCTTATTTACTTCATCTATCTTATTGAAAATGCAAAAGATAGGAATATCATACTTAAATAGCTTATCCAAAACTTCTTTGTCTTCATTATTTAAGCCTTTAGATGCATCACATAAATAATAAATAATATCAGCTCCATCAGCTTGAGCATAAGCTTCTTTATTCATATATGCGCCCAAATAATTTTTGGCTTCATGAATACCTGGCGTATCAACAAAAACAATTTGCAAGTCATCTCTATTTAAAATACCTTGAATAGAATTACGAGTAGTTTGAGCTTTGTAAGTTGCGATAGCCACCTTTTTATTTAAAAGCGCATTAATTAAAGTACTCTTTCCAGCATTAGGCTTGCCAATTAGTGCAATAAAACCTGACTTCATTAACGAATAACATCCTCGGTTGTGAAATTCATTGGTAAAAGCTCTCTAATACAAGTAGTAACTTCATCTTTACCATTGCTTAGATAAATTGGTGTATCTAAATCAATTAATTCACTTAATACTTGTCTACAAATACCACATGGTGCAGCAATTCGATCACCATTAGAAACAATTGCCAAAGCAACAACATCTTCTTTTTTATAGCCATTTGCGTAAGTGGCAAAAATTGCTGTTCTTTCAGCACAGTTAGTAGCACCAAAAGAGGCATTTTCAATATTGCATCCTTTGATATAACTACCATCTTTAGTAAGAACGCATGCTCCAACATTGTACTTTGAATAAGGAGCATAAGAATTCTTCATGGCCTCAAAAGCCTTTTCTAATAAAATATCTTTGTTCATACAATCCTCCTAATAACGACATATAAACATACTACAAGTGAAAAGAAACAAGCCACAAGGACTGCACCAGATGAGTAGTCCTTAATAACTCTAATTCTTTCATCATATTCTCTTTTATACATATCACATACTTTTTCAATACAGCTATTTACAAGTTCTAAGCTTATTACCATACCGATGCAAATAAAGAAAGCTAACCATTCATATGGTTCTAGTTTAATTGTTATACCGCCCGCAATAGCTAACAAGCCCAACATAACTTGCGTAAAAACTGATTTTTCTTTTAGTGAATGTACTAAGCCATCAATCGCATACTTAAATTTTTTCATTTCAATTCCCCTATAATTTTATCTTGTAAAGAAAACATGATTTTTTCATCTTCTTTTTCCATATGATCATAGCCCAAAAGATGAAGCATTCCATGCACAAACAAGAAAACAAACTCACGTTTAACAGAATGTCCATACTTTTTAGCTTGAGACTTTACTCTATCAACATTAATAAAAATATCACCAAGATTAACTTCTCCATCTTGCGCTAAGTAATCATAATCTTCTGAATCAATGTTGGCAAAGCTTATTACATCTGTAACTCTATCAATATTACGGTAATTCTTATTAATGCTTCTAATCTTAGTTTTACCAACAATAATTAAAGATAAATCCATTTCATCCTTGATATCAAGAACTTCTAATGTTTTCTTATAATAATTATCAATTTCCCCAAAGAATTCATCAAGTTCTTTTTTTCTTGTTAAATCATATATTTCTACCATGACTTAATTATACAATCTATTGCTTCACTTATTTCATTAAAAGTCTTTTCAAAATCTCTTGTATACCATGGATCAGCTATATCATTAGTTGCTAATTTTCTAATTTTGTTTTCTTTATCATCAAACATATAATCAATTAATCTTTGATTACTAGAATCCATGATATATATTTGATCATAATCTTCATAATCTTTTAATGTAATCTTTTTGGCTTTATGCAAGCTATAAGGTATATGATGTTTATCTAATACTTCCTTAGCTGCATAATAGATATCATTACCCTCTTCTTCGTTACTTAAGGCTCTTGATTGACAATAATAATCAAGATTTTTTGCCTTATATTTAAAAATATATTCTGCCATTACACTACGACAAATATTTCCATGACATACAAACAATATTTTCTTCATAAAACTCCCTATTTTTTTGGTAAATATTGCATCTCCGCAACATTATAAACAGTTATAAAAGCCTTAGGATCAATTGAGTTAATAAAGGCAATTAATTTTTGATATTCTTGCTTATCAACAATCGTAATTATCTCATTATGTACATCTTTATTATAAGCTCCAACAGCTTCATAGATTGTTGCCCCACTATGCAAATCTCTTATAATAAACTGTCTAAGTTCATCTTCTTTACTAGTTATAATGCATACTCTCTTTTTTAGATTTTGACTAAAAATAAAGTGATCAATAACAATCCCATTAAAATAGGTGCCAAGAACGCTTAGTACAACCGACTTAGAATTATATACAAAGCATGAACTTAAGGCAATAATCATGCCACTATAGCTCATAGCCTTGCCTATATCAATTCTTAGATATTTATTGATGATTTTGGCAACGATATCTAGCCCGCCACTTGAAGCATTAGCGTTAAATAAGACACTTTGACCAATACTTACTGTTAAGCAATAACATAGCACATCTAATTCTTGAGAGTTTGTTAAAGAAACATAGTTAGGAAACAACATTTCAAAGATGCCAATAAAGACTGGAAGCATTACACTTGTATAAACTGTTCTAACGCCAAATTCTCTGCCACATGTAAAAAAGCCAATAATAAGCAATAAAACATTTAAAACTAAAGTCGCAACCGATAAGGGCAAGTTAATAAAATTAGTGATAATCATACCCAAACCCGAAATAGAACCTACAGCTGTTTTACTAGCGTTTAAGAAAAAGAAGACCGCTGCTCCAATAATCGCATCAGCCAATGTAAGTTTTAATAAATCTTTTAATATCTCTTTTGTTTTCATCTATTTCTCTTTAGACCATCCGTATTATAGTCAATCCAGTCAAATGGCAACCAAGTCTTAATCTTTTGGTTCATAAGTTCGATTTCGATACAACAATTACGGTTTTTCTTTGAGTATTCAACAATCATACCTTCAAGATTTTTAAGTGGTCCGCCAACAATTTTAACTTTGCCATCAATTTTTATAGCTTGTGAAACGCTAAGCACGCCCTCTTGTTCAAGAACCCAATCCGCATACTCTAAATCTTTTAAAACAAGTTTCCCATTATCATTGTCCTTGCTTAAAACCTTGAAATAATAGTTATCACTTCTTAAATAATATACTTCTCTATCTTTTGGCAAATAGACAAATAAATATCCACCTAGAAGTACTTCTTGTACATCATATTTCTCGCCATTCTTTGACCTATGAGCCATTTTTAGCAGTGGTGAAACAAGTCCATATTCATATTTTTTATTAAGTTCATCTGCTAATTTTGTTTCTAAGCCCTCAAGTGTAAATAAGCAATAGGCGTCATAGCCATCATTTATTAAAGCACTCTTACGCATTTTTAATTCATCAGAAAATTCCCACATACATCAATACTATCATTTTTTAGGTGTTATAATAAGCTCTATGTTAAAGAAATTTTTATCTTATTACAAGCCATATAAGCTTTTATTTTTCCTAGATATGTTGGCCTCATTATTGATTTCATTAAGCGCCATGGTCTACCCAATCATTACTAGAAATATGCTAAATGACTATATTCCAAACAATAAATTTGAATTAATAATTAAATTTGGCATCATTCTCTTGATGATTTATATCATTCGTGCCTTACTTAAATTCTTTGTTCAATATTACGGACATGTCATGGGCGTAAAGATTCAATCTGATATGCGAAAGTCATTATTTGAAAAGATTGAAAAACTACCTTATTCTTACTTTGATAATCATGAAACAGGAGCTATTATGTCATCTCTTACAAATGATATCTTCGAAATATCAGAGTTAGCGCACCATGGACCAGAGAACTTTATTATGTGCACTCTAATGATCGTTCTCTCTTTCCTATATCTAAAAACAATTAATCTAAATTTAACTTTGATTATATTTGCATCCGTGCCTTTTCTAATCATTATTTCTTGTAAGCTACAAGCATATATGAGAGAAGCATCACGCAAATCAAAAATCGCAATGGCCAAAATTAACGCTGCCATTTCTTCTTCAATAAGTGGCATTAGAGTTACCAAAGCTTTTAATAATGCAAAATTAGAAGAAGAAAAATTTGATATTTCTAATAAACAATTTATTGAAGCTAGAAAGATGCACTTTAAAGGCTTTTCTATTTTTAATTCTTCAACAAGTTTTATAACTGATTTATTTAATGTTATTTGTCTAATATCAGGTGGTATTTTCTTATATAGAGGATTAATTACCTTTGGTGATTATTCTACTTTTATCGTTTCAATCAACTTATTCATTTCGCCAATTACTACTCTTGTTCAATTTGTTGAGCAATTAGAAGAAGGTATTGCTGGTTTTGAAAAATTTGAAAAGATTATGGAAGAGCCTATCGAAGAAGATAATAAAGACGCTAAAGATTATGATGATATTAATGGTGACATCGAATTTAAAAATGTTTGTTTCTCTTATGATGATAAACAAGTTTTAGATAATATTTCCTTTGAAGTTAAAAAAGGCCAAACTGTTGCTTTAGTTGGTGAAAGTGGTGGTGGTAAGACGACTATTTGTCATCTAATTCCTCGTTTTTATAATATTAATAGTGGCGAAATCGATATTAACGGTATCGATACTAAAAAGATAAAAATGGAAACTTTAAGAAGGAATATTGGCATTGTACAACAGGATGTTTTTCTTTTTTCGGGAACTTTTGCTGAAAACATTGCTTATGGCAATCTAAATGCAAGCCAAGAAGAGATTATTGAAGCCAGTAAAAAAGCTAATATTTACGATTACATAATGTCTCTTCCAAATGGCTTTGATACACAAATTGGTGAAAGAGGCATTAGGCTATCTGGCGGCCAAAAACAAAGACTGTCAATTGCCAGAGTATTTTTAAAAAATCCTTCTATTCTATTGTTGGATGAGGCTACAAGTGCTTTAGATAATACAACCGAGATAGCTATCCAAGAAGCTTTAGATACCCTTAAAGAAGGACGTACAACTATTGTTGTTGCTCACCGTTTATCAACTATTAAAAATGCTGACAAGATTATCGTTATTGTGGATGGAAAAGTTAAAGAAGAAGGCAAGCATAACGAACTTATGAAAAACCAAGATGGTATTTATAAAAAATTATATAATGCGATTGTATAGGAGCTTTTTATGATAATTAATGAAGCTGAGAAAATTGAAAAACTTACTAAAAAACTAGTTAGTATTAATAGCGTAAATAATAATGACAATAAAGGTGAAACAAAAGTTGCCAAGTATATCTATGATTATTTTTCTAAAAATGCATATTTTAAGAAACATCAAGATCATTTAATGATGTTTGATGCCGAAAATAATCGTCATAGTACTATTGCCTATCTAAAAGGCAAAGGAAACAAAACTATTGTATTAATGGGACATATTG
>CAVFKJ010000058.1:0-27733 GCA_963623125.1 Clostridium sp. CAG:217 | reverse complement strand
TATAGGGTCGACCACAAGTGTTTATAGGCTAGACCACAGGATTATTTAGAAACCCGAGATATTTACTTGTTTGTAGTATATCATTAGCCTTTTTAATTTGTTCCTTACTTGGCGGATTTACACCTTCTAAGCGATATTTAATACCAAGCTTTTCATATTTATGTACGCCTAGAGTATGATATGGTAATACTTCTACTCTATCTACATTATGCAAAGTATCAATAAATTTCTTTAAATTAGTTAAAGAAGTTTCATCATCGCTTATTCCTGGAACAAGAACATGTCTAATCCAAATAGTCTTATTTATTTTATCCAAATACTTAATCATCTCAAGAATGTTAGTATTTGGCTTGCCAGTAAGCTTAATATGTGTATCATTATCAATGTGTTTGATATCAACTAGTAGTAAGTCGGTTAGCTCCATTAGTTTATTAAACTTTGTCATAAATTCTTCATCGTTCAAATTAAATGGCTCACCAGCTGTATCAATACATGTGTGTACATCATCTTTTTTGGCTAAAGTAAACAAATCAATCAAGAATTCCATTTGAAGTAATGGTTCACCACCACTAACGGTAATGCCACCACCATTTTTCCAATAAGCTTTATATCTTAAAGCCTTATCATAAACTTCCTTAGCACTTGTATCACCATCACTTACTTTCCAAGTATCTGGATTATGACAAAATGCACATCTTAGGTTACATCCTTGTAAAAATACAATATAGCGAACCCCTGGCCCATCAACTGAGCCAAAGGATTCTAAAGAATGTATTGAACCTAAATGATTACATATGGTCATGACAAGTTCTACTGATAACGTCTAATTGTTGTTCACGAGTTAAATCAATGAACTTAACAGCGTAACCAGAAACTCTGATTGTGAAGTTTGCATATTCAGGCTTTTCAGGATGTTCCATAGCATCTTTTAGCTTTTCAACACCGAATACGTTAACATTCAAGTGGTGAGCGCCCTTATCAAAGTAGCCATCTAATACAGTAACCAGATTGTTAGATCTTTCTTCATCACTATGGCCTAAAGCATCAGGATTGATTGTTTGTGTATTAGAAATACCATCTAATGCATATTCATAAGGTAACTTAGCAACAGAGTTTAGTGAAGCAAGTAAACCATTCTTTTCTGCACCATATGCTGGGTTAGCACCTGGAGAAAGTGGCTCGCCACCCTTTCTACCATCAGGTAGAGAACCAGTAGCCTTACCATATACAACGTTTGAAGTAATAGTAAGAATTGAAGTAGTAGCTTCAGAATTTCTATAAGTATGATTTTCTTTAACCTTCTCTAAGAAAGTCTTTAATAGCCATACAGCAATATCATCTGCTCTATCATCATCATTACCATATCTTGGGAAATCACCCTCAACTTCATAATCAACAACTAGACCATCTTCATCTCTGATTGTCTTAACCTTTGCATACTTAATTGCACTTAATGAGTCAACAACATGGCTAAAGCCAGCGATACCTGTAGCGAAAGTTCTTCTTACATCAGTATCGATTAAAGCCATTTGAGCAGCTTCATAGTAGTATTTATCATGCATGAAGTGGATTAGATTTAATGTATTTACATATAGCTTAGCTAACCAAGACATCATTAAATCATATTTAGTCATTACTTCATCATAATTTAAGTATTCACTTGTAATTGGTTGATAAATAGGACCAACTTGCATCTTAGTCTTTTCATCCTTACCACCATTGATAGCGTAAAGAAGACACTTAGCTAAGTTAGCTCTAGCACCAAAGAATTGCATTTCCTTACCAGTTTGAGTAGCACTTACACAACAACAAATTGCATAGTCATCGCCCCAAGTAACTCTCATTACATCATCGTTTTCATATTGGATACTAGAAGTTGTAACAGAAATCTTAGCAGCATACTTCTTGAAACCTTCAGGAAGTCTAGAAGAATATAGAACTGTTAAGTTTGGTTCAGGAGAAGGTCCCATGTTTTCTAGAGTATGTAAGAAACGGAAGTCAGTCTTAGTTACAAGGCTTCTACCATCTACACCAGCACCAGCCATATCTAGAGTAGCCCAAACTGGGTCACCAGAGAATAATTGGTTGTAGCTTTCAATTCTAGCAAACTTAACCATTCTAAACTTCATAGTCATATGGTCAACGATTTCTTGAATTTGTTCTTCTGTATATTTGCCACTCTTTAAGTCTCTATCGAAATAGATATCTAAGAAAGTAGTAATTCTACCAACTGACATAGCAGCACCATTTTGAGTCTTAATTGCAGCTAAGTAACCAAAGTATACCCATTGTGCAGCTTCATAAGAATCTTTTGCAGGAGCTGAAATATCAAAGCCATAGCTTTCTGCCATAACTTTCATTTGTTTTAAAGCAGCAATTTGCTTAGCGATTTCTTCTTTTTGACGACAAACATCTTCACTCATTAAACCGCCACCGTATTCATCAAGATCATTTTGCTTGCATTCAATTAGGTAATCAATACCATATAAAGCAACTCTACGGTAATCGCCAACGATTCTACCTCTACCATAAGTATCAGGTAAACCAGTAATAATCTTGTTGTGTCTTGCAGCCTTCATTTCCTTTGTATAACAAGAGAATACTGCATCAGAGTGAGTTGTATGATACTTAGTGAAAATTTCATGTAATTTTGCACTTGGTTCATAACCATACATTTGACAGCTTTGTTCTGCCATTCTGATACCACCATAAGGCATAAATGCTCTCTTTAATGGTTTATCAGTTTGTAAACCAACAACTTTTTCAAGATCCTTGTCAAGGTAACCAGCGCCATAAGCAGTAATATCGCTTACAACTTCAGTTTCCATATCAAGAACGCCGCCTTTAGCTCTTTCTTCTTTTTGAAGTTCTTGAAGTTCACCCCATAGCTTGTTAGTAGCCTCAGTAGGACCAACCAAGAAGCTTTCATCGCCGTTGTATGGAGTATAGTTCTTTTGAATGAAATCTCTTACATCAATTTCACTTTGCCATTTTCCACCAACGAAATCATGCCATTGTTCTTTTTCCATTTTTACCTCTTTCTTTTTAGAAAATTAATAGTCATAATTCTCATATTTTCTACTGTTTTATTCTATTATTTTTTATATTAATCTTCAATAAAAACGCTCCATTAAAGAGCGATTTTAAATATTAAATTTTTGACTATTTATTATCATATTTATTACTTTTAAGCCTTTGAAACATAAACAAGGCCAAAACCATTAGGACCAAGATGCGAACCAATTACCGCCCCTAGTAAAACAATATTATTTAAAGATACTTCAATACCTGTTAAAGCCAATTTTTCAATTAGTTTTAGTACATTATCCTTTTCAATTGAATAAATCGCATAAACCGGAAATCTATCATCTACTTGATCATTAACTATCTGTAAGATAAGTTCTTCCATAGCCGATTTAATTCCTCTAGGCTTTGATAAGACTTCCACCTTACCATCAACCACACCAAGCAAAGGCTTAAACTTTAACAAGTTACCAATTTTGCTAGAAAAAGAACTAATTCTGCCACCCTTAGCTAAATAATCCAAAGTATCAGCTACAACAAAAAGTTTAATTTTATATTTTAATTTTTCTATTGTTTCAGCAATCTCTTTAGCACTCTTACCTTCATCTCTTAACTTAACAGCCTCATCAACTAAAATTCTAAGGCCACAAGAGCCCGTTAAAGAATCGATGAAATAACAATTATCTAGTTCAACAGTATTTTTCATCATTTCACAAGTCCCAAAAGTGCCACTTACCTTAGAAGATAAAAAGATACCAACTACTTCATCACCCTTACTTTTAGCGTCATCTAAAATATTCATCAAATCATAAGGTGAAGGTTGGCTAGTCTTAGGAAAAGTTTCATCTCTAAATAACTTTTTATAAAAATCTTCTTTAGAAAGCTCTGTTTCTTCTTTATAACTAGTATCACCAAAAGTTACATTCAAAGAAATAAATTCAACATCCTTTTCCTTATATTCTTCAAATCTTAAATCACTTGAACTGTCTGTAATAATTCTTATCATAACCTACTCTTCACTAGAATCATCCGAAATTGAAACATCAATAGTATGCTTAAACCGTATACCAAGCATCGTAATATCATCAGCCTGTGGTTCGCTTCCGGTAAATGTCATAACTTTATCTAAAACATTCTCACAAAAATCCTTTGGACTTTGTTCTTTATATTTAGTTGCGATATTTAAAAGTCTTTCATCGCCATACAATACTTTCTTATCATTAACTACGGCAGTAGCCTCAGTAACACCATCAGTATACAAATACAACATATCATTAGGCTCTAAAGTCAATTCAAAAGAATTATACTTAATACCATCCATACCAGCTAAAACAAAATTAGGTTTGGTATTTAAATACTCAACAGTGCCATTACTTCTAATGACAATAGGACGATTATGGCCAGCATTGCAATAGGTAACCTTACCTGTTCTTAAATCAAGTTTTCCCATCCAAGATGTCAAAAACATCTCAGCATCATTATTTTTATAAAGTTTTTCATTTGCCTTCGCAAAAGCTTCATCTGTACTATAGCCTCTCTCCATCATATCCTTAAGCATAGTCTTAGCCGTCATCATAAATAAAGCAGCTGGAAAGCCTTTACCAGATACATCCGCAATAAGAAAAACATAAGTATAAGAATCAATCATATAAAAATCGTAGAAATCACCACCGACTTCCTTAGCCGGCTTCATTGAAGCATAGATTTCTATTTCTTCTCTATTTGGGAAAACATGAGGTAAAGAAGAGTATTGAATCTTAGTAGCCAATTCCATTTCTTGTTTAACTCTGTTTTCTGCATCACTAATAAATTTCTTTAAAGTATTAACTGTATCATTTATATAATCTGATAATTCAGAAAATTCAGCATAGTTTCTAACATCAACATAAGTATCTAATTCACCATGTTGAATCTTTTTTAAGTCCTTATTAATATGTTGTAGATTAACCACTATATTTTTCTTAATCAATTGATAAATCAAAATAAATAAGGCAGTAAAAATAAGAACTTCCATAAAGATAATTAAGTAAGCGAAAATTTCTTTGATATAGGCACTAGATAAAGTAGTCACTTGATATGCGATGTTTTGAGCAAAATAACTAGTCACCACCAAAGCTATCGCTACTACAGTCAAAACTCTAAAACCAAATTCTTCTGAAAGACGCTTCTTACTTGATCTTTTAAGTTTTCTACCCTTTGCTAAATCATAAGCGATAATCGCCCCAAATAAAGCAAAGCCATTACAGGCAATCATCGGAATAGTACATTCTTGAACAAAATAGAAAGCATAGGTAATGTTATAGTTATTGGTCATAAGAATTAGAAGCATATGCAATACTTCCATTGTTCCACCGATGCCAAAACCAGATAAAGCACTAGGATGTTTTTCGGTAAAAATTGTCTTAGACATTAATGCCGCAAAGATACCGGCTAATACTGTTGAAAGAGAACAAGCAAGCGTTGTATAGTTAGCCGCAATTAATGATGCTCCAAGCCATCTAAAAGTGCCACCCATGATTCCTGCAATAATACCGGAAAAACCGCCAAACAAAAAACCAGCGCATAAAGCTCCAGCATCACGCACATTTATGACTGCTGCACCAATTCCAATACCGTATATAGTTGAAAAAATTGAGGCAACACCAAAGCAAAAGCCAATTATAATTTGTTTCAATAAGCCATTTAACTTAGCGAAGCCATCATTTCTTTCCAGTAAAGAAAAAAGCGTAGTTAAAACAATATACACAAGTGTACAAGCTATAAGTCGTGCAATTGATGAAAATTCAACTCCCGTAGTCATAAAATTCCTTCTTAACTATTATATTAAAAAAGACTAGAGATATCTAATCTTTAGTCATTTTTAAGCCAACAAGCATATAAAGTAAAATCGGTATCCACAATCATTGTATCAAGATTAGCGGTTACATTGCACCCTTCATCAAGTGCCCAATGATCAAATGTATAGCCTTCCCTAGTTGGATCTACAACTGTAATTTTGTCACCGTAATCATGTTTCTCGCTTTCAATATAAGAACCACCCATGGTATTAAAATTAACCGTAAATCCATTATTGGCGGTAAGACCAATAACAATACAAATAACAATCGCAATTGCTAAGCCACCGATAATATAATCAAGCGTCTTAACCGAAATCTTTACCCGCGAATATAATCCTCTAAGTTGTAAAGGCGAGTTTCTAGACTCGCCTTCATTATTAGATTCGTTTTTTTCTAAATCCTTATTTTCCATTACTTCTTAGTTAAGTATTTACGCATATCAATTGCACAAGCAATTAAGATGATTAAACCCTTAATAATATATAACATATTTTGGTTTACAGCAAGGAAGTTTAAGGCAACGAAGATTAATTGTAATAATACAACACCAACAAGTAAGCCAGAAATCTTACCGGTACCACCAACGAATGATACACCACCAATTACACAAGCAGAGATTGCATCGGCTTCATAATTTAAGCCAGTATTAGCAGTAGCACTACCAACTCTAGCTGCATCGATAAAGCCAGCTAGACCATACATGATACCAGCTAGAACGAATACCATGATAATTGTCTTATTAACATCAACACCTGATACTTCAGCAGCTGTCTTATTTGAACCAACAGCGAACATATTCTTTCCAAATACTGTCTTGTTCCAAATTACCCACATAATTACAGTGAAGATAATTGAATACAAGATATACTTTGGAACAGCTGTCTTACCAATATAGAATAGAGGACCAGCAACTAAATTTTTATAAGAATCAATCATACCAGATAATGTTTGACCATTATTAGTACCAGAGTTCATATAAACAAGGATAATACCATAAGTAATTAATTGAGTAGATAATGTAACGATGTAAGGGTGTAAGCTAAATTTTGAAACAGCGAAACCATTTACAAATCCAATTAATCCACTAATTGCAAGTACGATCAATAATACTACCGGAATAGGAAGTGGACCAGTCAAATTAGGCCAAATCTTTGATGCAGTACATAATAGTGAAGCTGTAACAACGGCAGACAAACCTACAACTCTACCTGCAGAAATATCGGTACCAGCTAGTACGATACATCCTGCAACACCTAAAGCAATTGGAAGCTTAGATGCAGTTAAGGAAACAATGTTTACAATTGAAGCTGTTCCTAAGAAAGCAGGTCTTTTAATTGCAACATAGATAATTACAATTGCAATGATGATATACATTGCGTTATTGAATAAGAAATCAGTTATCTTTTTCTTGTCAAATTTCTTTTCTTCTTTTTTCTCTGACATAAAATCGTCCTCCTAATATTAAGCGTATTTAGCAGCAAGAGTCATAATCTCTTCTTGAGTAGTATTCTTAGCATCTACTTCCCCAGCTAATCTACCACCACTCATAACCAAGATTCTATCGCATACACCAAGTAACTCAGCCATTTCTGAAGAAACCATCAATACGCATTTATCTTGCTTAGCTAATTCAATTATTAATTCGTATATTTCATACTTAGCACCAACATCGATACCTCTTGTAGGCTCATCAAGTAATAGTACATCAGGCTTTGTAAGTAGCCATCTAGCAATAATAACTTTTTGTTGGTTACCACCAGATAATGATTGAATAGGCGTCTTTTGACTTGGAGTCTTTGTCTTCATTGAATCAATACCCCATTGAGTAGCCTCATACATCTTCTTATCGTTTAGGAATGGTCCATCTAGATAATTAGGTAAAGATGAAATACAAGTATTAGCTTGAATATCTCTTATTCCAAAGATACCAGTAGCTCTTCTTTCTTCAGTAACTAGAGCGAAACCATTTTTAATTGATTCCCTAGGAGTTCGATTATAAACTCTTTGACCATTTAAATAAATTTCACCACTCTTCTTAGTAGCATTACCGAAGATATTTTCAAGAAGTTCTGTACGACCTGAAGCATCCAAACCAGCAATACCAACTATTTCGCCTCTATTAGCTTTAAATGAAACATCTTTTAATTTAGAATATTCAGCAGTCAACCCCTTAACTTCAAGAAGTGGAGCACCAATTACATTATCCTTAGGAGGATATACATTAGTTAATTCTCTACCAACCATTAACTTAATAATTTCGTTAGTAGTTAAATTCTTCGCATCCTTAGTTGTAATATATTTACCATCACGCATGATAGTAACTTCATCAGAAATTCTTAAGATTTCATCCATCTTATGCGAGATATAAATAATGCCACAACCTTTTTCTTTTAATTGATTAATGATTCTAAATAAGTGTTCTACTTCAACTTCCGTTAAAGATGAAGTAGGTTCATCGAATACAATAACCTTAGAATTATATGATACTGCCTTAGCTATCTCCACCATTTGTCTTTGAGATACAGGCATTGTTGACATAATTGTTTTTGGATCAACTTTTACATCCAATTGTTCGAAAATCTTTTTAGTGGCATCATACATTTTCTTTTCGCTTGTAAATAATGGAAATTTATCCATCTTAGGATAACGACCAAGCCACATGTTATCCATAACATTTCTCTTAAGAGCTTGATTTAGTTCTTGGTGAACCATTGCCACACCATGCTCAAGAGCTTCTTTTGAATCTTTAAAATCTACTTCCTGCCCCTCTAAGTAAATATGTCCGCTATCTTTATGATAAACAGAAAACAGGCACTTCATCAAAGTAGATTTACCAGCACCATTCTCACCCATCAATGCATGAACAGTACCAGCTTTAACTGTTAGTTGTACATCATCTAGTGCTTTAACACCAGGGAACGATTTAGAGATGTGCTCCATTCTTAATAAAACATCATTTGCCATGTTTATGTCCTCTTTGTTTTTAATAAAATTGTAGCCACGCCCTGCAGCGTGGCTACAAATAGATTTAAATAGTAACTAATTATTTAGTGTAAGCTGAATAAGGGATGTTAACTCTCCATGTACCAACTGTTTCATAATCAGAAGGGATATCAAGAGTAGCAGCTTTATCAGCTAATAGGTTTTGTACGCATAATGTTACAACAAATGCCATACCTTCACCATCTTGTTTAACTGTACCAGTCATTTGACCGTTATCAATTGCAGTCTTAGCAGCATCGATAGCATCAACACCGAATACAGGGATTGTAGTACCCTTACCATCGTTATAACCATGACCTTGTAATGATTGAACAGCACCTAAAGCCATTGAGTCATTGTTAGCGATGATTAATTCAGGCATATTACCATTTTCTTCATTGTATTGAGATAATACTGTTTCTAAGTGGTTGAATGCAGCTTCTTGAGACCAAGTACCGTTAGCATCAACTAGATATTGAGTAGCAGCAGCTGAATCATAGTAAGCTAATTCTTTCTTACCAGCAGCAGTTAATGCAGCGTTAGCATCTTCTACAGAATATTGAGTTCTAGCGATAGCTTCAGTGTTACCTTCTTGACCCTTTAACATTACGTAAGAGATAACGCCATCACCATTTAAGTCACATGCATCGAAGTTGTCAACTAGATATTCACCAATCATTTGGCCTTCTAAGTGACCAGCTTGAGTATAATCTGTACCAACGAATGCAGAAGAATAACTATCTAATAAGCTTTCAGCTTCAGAATCATCTTCAGAAATTGATCTGTTGAAGAAGATTGCCTTAGCACCAGCAGCTTGAGCAGCTTCTAGGATTGCTTTAGTTGTATCTACTGAGTTAGATTCAACTTGGTTAACTACGATTACTTTAACACCAGCAGCTAATGCAGTGTTGATTTGGTTTGTTTGGTCTGTTTGGTTACCATTACCATCATAGTCTTTGTAAGATACACCTGCATCATCAAATTGTTTGTTTAATGCAGCACGTACTGTTGATAGATAATCATCAGCGAATGTGTACCAGAATACTGCTACATCTTCAACGCCGTCAGTTGATCCGCTATCAGTAGAACCACCGTTATCAGTAGAACCACCGTTATCGCTTGAAGAACAGCCAACTAATGCGAAGATCATAGCAATACTAAGTAAAATTGTTAAAATCTTTTTCATTTTGTCTCCTCTTGTGCATATCTTTTGCACATTATGATTGTAACCCCTTACAAACTCGCAATGCAAGCGTTTTCATTCAATTTTTTAGTTCAAAAAGGGGCTTGATTTTAAGTAAAATGTGTGATTCATTGTTAAAAATGCGGCTTTTTTAACAATTGAAAAAAAAGATTATTTTAAAAATTTTTTTAAATTTTTTCGTTTCTATTCCAAATACGCCACTCTAAAATATGATTGAAATTTTTTCTTACTACAAAATAAGAAACGATTGGACCAATCAAATCGGAAATGCTCTCAGCCAAAAAAACATAAATAGGCTCAAGTTTTAAGGGAATTATAAACAAAGCTAGAAAATAGACAGCCTTCCTAAAGAAAGATAAAGGAAAAGAAATCTTCACCTGTCCAAGTCCCGTCATGCCATCAATAAGTTCATATTGAAGACCTAAGGGAATAAGACAAATAGTATATAAATGTAAGGCTTTTAAACAATTTTCAACGACTATTTCATCATTATTAAAAAGTAAAATAAAGCCTTTACCAAATAGCCAAATCATCACAAACATAAAGGTGCAATACATAACACAAACTTTGCATATATAGCGATATGCTTGCTTAACTCTATCCATCTTATAAGCGCCATAATTGTAAGATAAGATACATTGGGTGCCACCACTTATACCACCAAGTGGCATAGTAACAATAAGCATAAAAGATTGCAGAATAGTATTAACACTAATTAATAAATCACCATTATCACCACCATATTTTTTCAAAATAAAATTCATAGCGATAATCATCACATTATCAAAAGCGATAATCAAAAATTGCGTAAGCCCAATCTTCATGATATTTAAACAAATTTTAAAATCGATTCTATTAAAGATTAAAGGAACCTCTAATTTATTGGAGAATAAAATAAATAAAACAAAAACGCATGAAATAAATTGGCCAATTATACTCGCTAAAGCAGCACCCGATATGCCCATATTAAAGCCAAACATAAATATTGGATCCAAGATGATATTAGTAATCGCGCCAATCAAGACCGAGAACATACTAAGCTTAGAATAACCCTGGCATGAAATAAAATTATTCATACCAATAGATAATAAAGCAAATGGAGTGCCCAATAAATAGATTTTAAAATAAGCTGAAGCATAAGTTAAAGTATTGTCACTAGCTCCGAATAAAAGTAACATTTTATCAGCCAATGGATAGCATATTACCATTACCAAAAATGAAAAGAATATAAGTAAGATAAAGGCATTACTAATAATCTTTTTAGCGCTATCATTATCTTTTTCGCCCATTTTAATTGCACAAAGAGGTGCTCCGCCCACTCCAATTAAAGAAGCAAAAGCGCTAATCATCGTAACAATAGGACCGCATACACCAACTCCTGCTAAAGCCAGCTTTCCAACTTCATTTAGATGACCAATATAAATCCTATCAATAATTGAATAAAGCACATTAACAAACTGACCAATCATTGAAGGAATAGCTATATTAAAGACTAATTTCTCAATTTTTTCATTTCCTAAATCGTTTTTCACAAATGTAGATTATATAAAAAAGCCTTCTAATATAGAAGACTTCTTAAACAAAAATATTTAGCTAAAATCTAATTATTCAGCCATGCCAGCTGTAATGATAGCCATAGCATAAACTTCATCGGCATCACAACCTCTAGACAAGTCATTAATAGGAGCATTTAAACCTTGTAAAATAGGTCCATATGCAGCATAACCGCCAAGACGTTGAGCAATCTTATAACCAATGTTTCCAGCCTCAATTAGAGGGAAGATGAAAGTATTAGCCTTACCAGCTACCTTAGAATCAGGACACTTTGTCTTAGCAACAACCTCTGAAACAGCAGCATCAAATTGGAATTCACCATCAATAGTAAGTTCTGGATCAATCTTTCTAGCTTCAATAACCGCATCATGAGAAAGCTTTACAGTACCGCCTTTACCAGAACCATAAGTAGAGAATGATAATACCGCAACCTTTGGATCAATACCGAAATACTTAGCAGTTCTAGCAGTCTCAACTGCAACCTCGCCTAATTGTTGAGCAGCAGTTAAAACAACATTACCATCTTTATCTAATTTATCGCTATAAGAAATGTTAATAGCGCAATCACCCATTGCCAATTTTTCTTCCTTGCCATCTTTTTCTCTAAATAAGATGAAACAAGAACTTACAAGATTAGCACCCTTTCTTGTCTTAACAAGTTGTAAAGCAGGTCTAACTGTATCAGCTGTAGAATAAGTAGCACCACCAAGTAATGCACTAGCCTTGCCCATTTTAACAAGCATTGTACCAAAGTAATTTGACTTACTTAAAGCAGCCTTACATTCTTCTTCAGACATCTTGCCTTTTCTAAGTTCAACCATAGTCTTAACCATTTCATCCATGCCCTCATAAGTTGCAGGATCTAAAACAGTTGCCTTAGAAACATCAAAGTTACCTTCTTTTGCAGCATTTGCTACTTCATCTTTATTACCACAAAGAATAACATCCATTAGATCTTCTTTTAAAAGTCTAGAAGCAGCACTTAAAATTCTAGGATCATTGCCCTCGGTAAAAACAATTGTCTTACGACTATTTCTTAAATTTTCAATTAATTTATCAAACATTGCCATCTTAATTATTCACCCTTCTCTAAAGCTAAAGTCTTAGTAGTTAAATCACAAACCTCAGTTGGACCATAATATTGAATAGCACCAGGATAAGTGTAACAAGTTTCAACTGCCCAAGTATCTCTATTTGCCTCAAAATATTTAAATGGAGCACCATTTAAATCAACTAAAGCCTTCTTAATAACTGGCTTATCTTCACCATGTCTTCTTTCCATATTCATCATCTTAGTGATAGGCATACCACCAGCAACCCATTCTTCAGCAGGCTTAGATAAGTTAGATACTTTAGATAAATAACCATTGTAACCATATTGAATAAGCATAAAAGCGTTATAACCTAGTGAGTAGCAGTAATCAGCATCAAAGTTAGATGGGAAAGCGCATCTGCCTTCATAACCAAAGAAGTGATGTAAAGGATTAAACTTGCCATTATAAGTACCCTTAGCTCTTCTTTCTTCAAGATTAGCTTTAACTAAAGCAGAGAATAATTTTTCAGACTCAATTAAAGAAACTTGAACATTACCATGAGGATCTCTCTCTAAGAATAATTGTTGTTGAATAGTCTCAGGAAGAATAGCAAATACAGCCATAGATTCCTTAGTTAAACCATTTTCAATGAAAGCATACTTTTCTTTCCAAGTCTTTAATTCATTGAAAGCATTAGCCTTTTCACCAGCAAGTAATTCATTGATTTCAGCAATTAAAGTACCAAATTCAGGAACAAATTCAACTACACCCTCTGGAATAATAGCTACGCCAAAGTTCATACCCTTAGCAGCTCTATTAGCTACAGAATCAGCAATATAATCAGCAATGCTAGCCAAAGACATCTTCTTAGCAGCAACTTCTTCCGAAATTAGACAAACATTAGGTTGAGTTTCAAGAGCACACTCTAAAGCAACATGTGAAGCACTTCTACCCATTACCTTAATAAAATGCCAATACTTCTTAGCACTATTTGCATCTCTTTCGATATTGCCAATTACTTCGCTATAAGTCTTAGTAGCAGTATCAAAACCAAATGAACATTCGATATCTTCATTCTTTAAGTCACCATCGATAGTCTTAGGACAACCAATTACTTGAACACCAGTATTGTGAGCTGCAAAATATTCAGCTAAAACAGCAGCGTTAGTATTAGAATCATCACCACCAATAATGACGATAGCCGTAATGCCATGTTTCTTACAAACTTCACTAGCTACCTCAAATTGTGCTTCAGTCTCTAGTTTTGTTCTACCAGAACCAATAATATCAAAACCACCAGTATTTCTAAATTGATTGATGTATTCATCATCAAAAATTAGATAATCATCTTCAAGTAAACCACTAGGTCCACCCTTAAAACCATATAATACATTCTCACTATTAGTAGCCTTTAAAGCATCATATAAACCACAAATTACATTATGACCGCCAGGTGCTTGGCCACCAGATAAAATAACACCAACAACTTGTTTCTTAGGTGTTGAAGTATTTGTACCCTTTTGGAAAGTAATTTCCTTTTTACCATAAGTGTTAGGGAATAAAGCCTTAATCTTATCTTGATCAGCTACACTAGCTGTATCCTCTCCCTCTTTAACACAAATTTCATTAATACCATGTTTCAACATACCAGGAAGTTTAGGAACATAGGTAAGTCTTGCTTTTGTAAGCGCAGAAATATTCATCTTTTCTCTCCTTTTATTTACTCAAATATTTTAGCATTTCTAGCTAATATTGAAATACGATTTTTATAAGAAAGGCTATCTTACGATAACCTATTCTACATATGTAAATTGCCACCAGTAATATTTATCTAAATCACTAGTAACTTTAATATTTACATCATCATTATATTTTGCATAAAGGTTTGCATAATATTCGTTTCTATCTTTAAGTAAAGAATAATGAAGACGCTTAATCTCAATTTCTCTATTTATGGTCTTAATATTCTTAATTGGCACACCAGCCATATTACCCTCATAAAGATTATAGAAGGTGTAGGCAGCATCAATTTTTTTACCTTTTAAGCCTTCTAACAATAAAGTAGTAAACAAATACCAATCAAAAACATTAGTCTTGCCTTGTTTTAATTTATCAATAATTGAATCATCTATTTTTGCTAAATTAATTGCACAAGCGCCCTCTCCCACAAAATTATATTGACCAATTTGTTTATAATCATCACAAATTAAAGGCATCGGCTTAAATATAGAACTACCATTAACATATATATCGTTGTAAAAGAAAGCATAATCTTTATCATATTGTTTGATGTAGCTACTTACTTTATCAACCCCATAAACGTCATCAAAATCACCACGTACTAATAAATCATAACCTCTTTTTTTAGCCTCACTTATAAGCATGCAACGATTTTCATAAAACGTTTGTTTACCACATACATCAACTAAAGTAATACGCTTCTTAAGTTTTTCATATTTATCCAATACTTTATCAAGTTTATCTTTAGGAAAATGATCATTAATTAAAAGAATATCAAAATCATCTCTATCTTGATTATTTAAGGTATCAAAAAAATCATTAATCATCTTATCATTACTATCAAAGATGATACTTCCAAATACTACTTCCATAATTTTTGATAAGTGCTATATTTTAAAATACGTTCCGAATCAAGTAATGATGTATGATTGCCCATATCTAACCAACAATATGAATCAATTAGATAAGAACCAACTTTATTACCCATTTTCATTTCTAAATCAATGATATCGGTAAAACCATATTCGGTATCTTCTTTGATATCACTCATAACATTTGGCTCACAAATATAAGTACCAACATTGACATAGTACTTATGTGTAGGCTTTTCTTGTATCGAAGTAACTCTATCACCATTAAGTTCAAATACGCCATAAGCGAACTTTTGTTCTTGATAAGTTACAAGACAAGTAATCGTATTACCATTTTCTTTATGTTTTTCGTACATCTTATCAAAATCAGCTAAACATAAAGTATCACAGTTATTCAAAATGAAAGTACCCTTGATATTATTCTTAAGCAAAGAAATACCACCACCAGTACCCAAAGGCTTTTCCTCATTATAAATGGTTACATCATATTCAGGATGTTCATTAAAGAAGGTCACCATCTTATCTTTCATCCAATTGGCAATCACATGAAACTTTTTAAAGCCACAAGCTTGATAATGTCTAATAATATGTTCAATCATTGTATAATCACCAACTTGAACTAAAGGCTTTGGTCTATCCTTGGTTAAAGGATATAATCTAGTGCCCATTCCACCCGCATTAATCACAACATCAATATTACTATTATCCATTTGTTTTCCCTCTCCATTAACTTTAAATTAACACCATTATATAAAAAACATGCAAATTAACGCATGCTTTTATCTTTCTTTAACGTACTTTTCAAAGTACTCATCATAAGAAATACCCTTTTCATAAACATCTTGAGCAATATCACCTACATAACGGTAATGCCATGGTTCATAAGTATAACCCGTCGCATCCGTTAAACCTTCAGGATACCTGCATATAAAACCATATTTATAGGCATTCTTAGCTAGCCAATCACTTGCACTAGAAGCATAGAAGTTACCAAAATCATAACCGCCGCTTAAAATATCAACCGTCAAGCCAGTTTGATGATCTGAAAAACCAGGTCTAGCACTATAAGTATCGACAAGCTCTTGAGGATCATTCACTAAATAACTGTTATATATCTTAACTTGGGTATCATAACTACGATATGAGCTGGTCGCATAAAAATCAACGCCATCTGCGCTTGCGGCTGCTTGCATCTTACTATAAGCTTCATGAGCTACTTTTCTTAAAGAACCATAGCCTTCAGAACTACTTAAACTTTCAATATCATCAGGATTATAAGTTTCACCTAAATAATAAAACTTATTAACATTCATTTTTACGCCATATTTATCAGGCTCTGCATACATACCATCTTCAAAATAAGTAAGATAATTTAAAGTATTAACATATTGAACCTGTTCTCTTATTGTTTCATCAGTACGATATTTGATATATAAAGGCAAATTATCACTAATATAATATGGATCCTTCATTAAAGCCTTGATAAAAGTCGCATAACTAGTTAGATTATCATTTACAATCTGAATAATTGTGTCAACATCATCAAAGTCTTCGCTTAAACTTAAATATTCTTCTAACTTACTACTATCAAAATTAGCGTTATTAATAAGTTGTCTAACAAGTTCAAGATTTTCACTTGTTAGATTATTTTTAGCTAAATTAATTAAAGAATCAACATCTAAGCGATTAATAAATTCCTTATAAATATCAATCTTACTCGCATCAAAATCAGCATTGGTAATTAACTCTTCAAGCTTATCACTATAAGTATTAAAAAGTTCGCTATCATTTAAACTACTAATGATTTCAGCGGCTTGTTTAGAATAGCCCAAACTTACATATTTGTTAGAACAGCCACATAATAAAAGTAAAACGGTTAAAAATAATAATATCTTTTTCATGATGTAAATATTAAAGACGCAACAGGTAATACCGTTATCGCAACCATTAGAACAATCAAAATGATAACGAAAACTTTACGTGCATTTTTACTCATTATTAATAGCAGCCTCTAAAGCAATTCTCATCATATTAGTGAAAGCTGTTTGTCTCTCTTCAGCAGTTGTCTCAACATGATTAACTAAAGAATCCGAAACAGTAATAATACAAGCTGCTTTCTTATTTAATACTTTTGCATTATGGAATAAGGCAAAACTTTCCATCTCTACTACAAGACAATCGTTTTCCTTAACACCTTCCATATAAGTAGAATTTTCATCATGATAGAAAATATCACTTGAATGAATTCTACCTTGAGTAACTGGAATATTCAAATCTTGTGCAGCCTTAATAATTATTTTATTTAACTCTTCACTAGGATAAGTAACATGAGTATCAACATTAGACATTGTAAGTGGATAAGTTGACTCTGAATAAGCGCTATCCGCAACAATCACATCATATAAATTAAGTTCTTCTTTGTAAGCACCAGCTGTACCAATTCTAATAATGGCATCAACACCGTAGTTATTGAATAATTCATATGAATAGATACCAATACTAGGCATACCCATACCAGAGCCCATAACTGATACTTTCTTGCCCTTGTAAGTACCAGTATAGCCAAACATATTTCTAATTGAATTGAATTGTACTGGATTTTCTAAAAATGTTTCAGCGATAAATTTAGCACGAAGTGGATCACCAGGCATTAAAACAACCTTAGCGATATCTCCCATACTTGCTTGATTATGTGGTGTAGACATATTAACCCTCCTTATAGTGACTTAAGATATTAGTATCAAAAGTCCTTGTCTTCTTCTTTTTATCTCTATACTTCTTAATTGCGTTATCCAATAAGATATCGCATTCCTTTTTAAAATCAACATCAACAGCTTGCCATAAATAGAAAGCTAAAGAACCAGGAATAGAATTAATTTCATTTAGATATACCTTATTCGTATCTTTATCAATCATAAAATCAATTCTAACAACGCCACTGGCATTTAATACTTTAAACGCCTTTAAAGCATACTGTCTAATTTCTTCTTCTTGTTTATCTAAAAGTCTAGCAGGCACAACTCTACTTGTACTAGCCATACCTTTACTGCCCTTTGTAGGAAGTTTAAGAGACTTAGCACCCGTTTTCTTACTGCCACCACTTCCCTCATATTTATCTTTAAAAGAGAGTAGTTCATCATTCTTCATAACTTCTTCAATAGCGCTAGCTTTAAACTTATCGATATTACCCATTACAGAAATATTAACTTCCTTAAGGTTTTTAACCATCTTCTCCACAACAAGCTTATCATCATATTTGGCACATTCTTTAAGTTTTTCCTTAAGTTCTTCTTCCTTATGAACAACCTCAATACCAATACTAGAACCTAGATTTGCTGGTTTAACAATTAAAGGATAACCAATCTCTTCAGCCTTTTGTTTAAAATCAGCATATTTCTCATTGATCTCATCACTAAACAAATAAAACCAAGGCACCATTGGAATCTTTTCATATTCCAACACTTCTTTCATAATGGCCTTATCTTGGCCAATAGCGCTACCTAAGACATTGCTTGAAGTATAAGGCAAATCTAGCATCTCAAGCATGCCTTGTAAAACGCCATCTTCACCATTTGTACCATGCATACATAAGAAAGCTAAATCAAGAGGCACAGCCTTGGCAAACATTCCTTTAATCAGCTTCATGTAAGCCTTATTGCCATCTTTGTATAAGCATACTTTAGTTAAATCGTTACATAACGCATTTAAATCATAATAATTTTTTAATTCGAATAATTTTTCACCAGTGTACAAATCACTATTTTTAGAAACATAAATAGGAATAATCTCATATTTTTCTTCATCAATAGCCTTTAAAGCTTGATTACCCGTAATACAAGAAATCTCATGTTCACATGATTCGCCACCAAAGAATACAGCTACATTTAGTTTCATGTTTGTATTATATCACTTCCCTTTTTACTTATTTAGTCAATACTTCCTTAACTTCACTAACGGTTTTAGCTAAGTTTTGCACATCACTTGGCACAATTAGCTTGGTTGCTTGGCCATCAGCCATCTTTTCTAATGCTTCAAAAGATCTAATCTTTAAATATTCCTCGCTTGGTTTGGCTTCACTAATTAGTTTAATTGCCTCACTTCTTGCCTTAGCCACAGTCTCAATGGCTTCGGCTTCACCTTGTGCTTCCCTAATTCTTTGTTCTCTTATTGCATCAGCACGAAGTATTGCGGATTCTTTTTCACCTTCCGCACGAGTAATAGCTGATTGCTTTTCGCCTTCTGCCGTTAAAATAATAGCACGCTTTTCACGCTCTGCCTTCATTTGCTTCTCCATTGCATCTTGAATAGACTTTGGAGGCGTGATGTTTTTAACTTCAACTCTAGTTACCTTAATGCCCCACTTATCAGTTGCCGCATCAAGAATTTGCGTAATTTGTGAGTTAATAGTATCTCTTCCAGATAATGTATCATCAAGAGATAGTTCACCGATAATATTTCTCAAAGTTGTCGCACTTAAATTCTCAATAGCTGCAATTGGTCTTTCTACTCCATATGTTAAAAGTTTTGGATCAAATACTTGAAAGAACACAATTGAATCAACCATCATTGTTACATTATCTTTCGTGATAACAGATTGTGGTTCAAAGTCCGCAACTTGTTCTTTTAAAGAAATCTTACGCACAACTTTTTCTAAAATTGGTGTCTTAATATGTAATCCTGCATGCCATGTTGTATGATACTTGCCAAGTCTTTCTATTACCCAAGCGCTGCCTTGAGGCACAATACAAATATTGCATATTAATAGGCCAATAAGCAATAATACAACAATAAGCGTAATAATTAATCCCATAATTCCCCCTAAATCAAAAACGTTATAAGCATAACTATAAACAATATAATAAAGGCATATCCCACTACGAGTCTAGTAGAAACACCATTATCATCTCTCTTATATAAATCAACTCTTTTAACATGATGATTATGACTAATATGGATTTGTCTTAATCTTTTGCCCTCACCAAAATCAAAACTAGAAATTTGTTTCTCTCTTTCAAGTTCCCTAGCTAACCAATCATCTTGTCTATTTTCTAAAGTCTCAATATTTTTCATAGTTAATGTAAGAAGGCGTCAGGTAAATCATTTTCCAAAAGAATTGTATCGTTTGTATTAAACATAGAATAAACCTTATTAAAGGCTTCTTTCTCGCTATAAACGATAGCTACCTTATCCATATCATATCCACTATCCTTAAGTCCCTTATAAATATATTCAGTATTCTTTTCACCAACCAATATTACATAGTCAGCTCTATCTTTCATATAAGAACCAAAGGCATAGTTATCATCATTTTCTTCTTTGCCTAAATCCACAAGACCCGGAGTAACGATAACCCTTTTTCCAGGCATTAGACTTAAAACATCAAGCGAACGCTTGCAACCTACTGGATTTGAATTAAACGCATTGTCAATAAAAGTATAACCATTTATCTTCTTAATCTCTAAACGATGTTCAACTTGTTTAATATTTGCTACACCATTTACTATTTCTTTGTTAGTAAGGCCTAGTTCTCTAGCTAAGGCAATACCACATAAGATATTCATTACATTGTGAGCTCCAAGTAAGATAGTTGTAAATTCCACTTCTTCGCCATCAAATCTAACTTTAAAAGTAGTGCCCTTATTAGAATACTTAATATCATAAGCTATATAGTCAGCATCCTTGTTTTCAATGCCAACTCTTACAACCTTACAATTATTTTTAATCTTATAATCTCTAATATACTCATTATCCACATTGATGATACCCACACCATCACTTGGTAAAAGCTCAATTTCTTGCATCTTCTCATGAATGATATTCTCAAGTGAACCAAAAGTATTCAAGTGTTGAGGGCCGATAGATGTGACAATACCATACTTTGGCTTAACAAAGTTCATAAGATAAGTAATCTCGCCCACATGGTCAGCACCCATTTCACATACAAAAGCCTCATAAATAGGTTTAAAGTATTCACGAATCGTTCTAGTAATACCCATTGGTGTATTATATGAAGCTGGCGTAATCAAAGTATAATATTTTTCATCAATGATGTCCTTAATAACATTCTTAGTAGTAGTTTTACCAAAAGAACCCGTAATACCGATTTTAATTAAGTTATTATAAGAATCTAATATCTTACGCGCATCATTTTCATAGCCTTTTTTAACCGCTTCTTCAATAGGATTAGTAATTAAAGCTACAAGATAAATTAAAAGATATGGTAAATAAACACTAATAATGCCCATTAAACCAAGTCTATCTTTAAATATACCAACACCTAAGTAAGTCAAAGCAAAAGCTAAGATACTATAAACTAAAATTTGTCTTTTTACTCTATTTGTTAATACTAGAGGCTTAACATATTGTTTCTTACTTTCCTTAATAAAGACAATAACGCCAAATAAAACACTTATAACTATTACAATAATATTCTTATATGAATTATTAATAAAACTTAGTACAAGCATTAATAAAACATATATTAATACATTAGAATAATGTAAGTTATTCTTTGAAAATAGCCATTCACTATACCGATAAAATTCATAACGATTTTGTTGAAACACATGAATTGTATTTTTTGCATAAACAAAACTCACAAACAAAAATAATATAGTTAAGATTATTCTACTCATAGTCTTCTTTTAAATAAGCCTCCAATACCCTATTAAAACGATCACCTTGATGAAAATAAGCGAAATGATCATCATTTTCAAAAATAACTAAAGTCGCATCACCCATTAATTTCTCCATCATTTTCCCCTTGCTTAGAGGAGTAGCCTCATCAAATTGTCCAAAGACCAATAAAGTAGGTGTTTTTATATCCTTTAACATCGGCGTTACATCATCATTAACAACTTTTACAAAAGTGCTTCTTTTAACACCACTACTATTCTTATAATCTTCACTACCCGCATTAGCTTGTAACTTACTTAATGTCTTCTTAAATAAGCCCATCTTTAATAACTTTTTACCAAGTTTATAAGTATAAGTCTTAAAATAATACTTAAGTGTACGCTTATCTCTAATACCAGCCGCACCAGTTAAAACCATCTTATAAACAGGATTTTTATAGGCATAATGAATCGCAATACGACAGCCAAATGAATGTGCAATAAAAATTGGATTAGAAACATTAAAGTAATCTAAAAAAGCCTTTAGAAAAACACTATAATCTTCAACCGACCAAGCACAAGGTGGATCATCACTTTCACCAAAACAAGGCAAATCAAGATTATAGACAACAAAATGTTCCTTTAAAAACTCAGCTATATAATCCATCATGGCAATATTTTGGCCCCAGCCATGTAATAAAACAACGCTCTTGCCCTTATCACCTTTTATTTCATAATGTACATTTACATCGTTTATTTTTACAAAACTCATAGAACCATTATACTTATTTATTCCCTTTTTGTTTAGACTTCGAAACATTGCGATAAATTCTAAAGACTACGCCATTACTCTTATTTTCGCCAACCACATTATAGCCATAAGTATCGCATACTCTTTTTACAATAGATAAGCCAAGTCCAAAATTACCCTTGTTACCTTTTTCATAAGGCTTAAATAATTTATCTAGTCTTTCTTTAGACATTAATTCACCATCGTTACTTATCTCAAAAAGATTATCGCTCAAAGAGATCTTAATTACTTTTTTAGCATAGCGTAAAGAATTCTCCAATAGATTTTCAATAGCCGTTCGCCATGGTTCTTCTTCCCCATGGAAATAAACATTATCCATCACTTCGCTAGTATCAATTTCAATATCGTTTCTTAATACTTTACAAGATAGAATAGCTTTTTCGATTACCGGCTTCATCAATAGATTATCACCAACACAAGTATCTTGAATATAACCAATCTTATTGTAAGTAATAAGCGAATAAACTTTCTTCTCAAGCCTATCTGCATGTTCCCAAATTACATCCACACTACCCTCTAAAGTGTCGTAAGGATAAATGCCATCTTTAATACTCTCACAATATGACTTAATAGTGGCGATAGGTGTTTTTAAATCATGCGAAATGTTTTGAATCATCTCCTCCCTAATCTTTTGTTGATTAGAAAGTTCATCATTCATTTGTACAACCGCTTCAGCCACCTCACCAATTTCATCATTACGACGAATATTAAGTTTCACATTCTCACCATTTCTAATTTTCGTAATATAACTTTGAATTAAATTAAGTGGTCTAATCAAAGAATATACCCAAGCCATCAAGATTATAAAAACAATTGAAAAGACAATAATAATTGAATTAACAATGCCTGATAATAAAGCTGCCTTAAATTCATTATGATATTCATTACTTATAATGGAAACTAAATAAAAATCATCACAATTTTTTATTAAATAAATTTCTTTTTTGTCGTTTGAAATAAAAACACCACTTTTTTCACTATCAATAGAGCTTAAATCTTCACTATTAACAATATAGTTTGCATCCTCATTGTAATAATTTGTAAAAGAGCTTGTGCTTTTATCATAAACAAAATGATAAGCGTTGTTATCAACATAATCTAAATCTAGATTTTTAGCATTGATAAAAGATGCTTGCGATCTTTTTAAATAAGAAATCATTTGTGCATCTGTAAAATTATCAATACTAGTATTTAAAAACTGAAAGATGAATAAAAAGAAAACCAGAATCGCAACAAAAGACATAACAAGATATTGTTGCAGTAAATTAAAACTATTTATCCAAATTCTAAATCTTTTCATTAGCTTAATCGATAGCCATAACCATAAATGGTTTGAATATTTATATCAGGCATCTTTTTTCTAAGTCTTCTTAAAGTATCATCAACTACTCTATCGTTGACATAATAGCTTTCATCCCAAGCCTTCTTTAAGATTTGTTCTCTAGAAAAGGCAATACCTCTATTTTTCACAAAAAGCATTAATAAATCAAATTCTTTAGTAGTTAAGTCTAAAGGTTCACTGTCCTTATAGACAACACGCTTGCTTTCATCAATAACATAACCATCAACTTCAGTTAAGTTATCATTCTTATATACACGCTTAATAATATTGTTGACTCTTAAAACTAATTCTTTAGGCGAGAAAGGCTTAGTAATATAATCATCACTACCCTTTTCTAAACCGATGATACGATCAAATTCCTTATCTCTAGCCGACATAAAAACGACTGGCTTATCAGGATTAATAGCTTTTATTTCTTCAATCAAATCAAAGCCGCTTTTATCATCTAGCATGATATCTAAAATCCATAGGTCTACCTCATCATTAAGATGAGCATAAGCCTCATCAAAAGTTAGATAAGAATTGACAATATAACCCTCTTTCTCTAGATATCTTCTAACTAGTTCATTTAAATCTTTTTCATCCTCAACAACATTAATAATCTTCTTCATGTTTAGTTTGCAGCGTAACCTTTTTCCTTAATTAAATCAATCACCTTATAAACACAAGACTCACAATCTTCTTGTTTACTAGCTTCAACCATAACTCTAATTAAAGGTTCAGTACCACTAGGTCTTACTAAAATTCTACCATTATCGCCTAGTGTATCACCTATTTCTTTAATACACTTATTAATATCATCATCATTTAAAACAATATTCTTATCAACTACTCTTTCATTTACTAAAAGTTGAGGATAAATTTTTAAATCTTTGCAAGCGCCATCTAAGTCTTGATTTGTATCCTTTAAAGCTGTAAGAACAAGTAAAGCTGTCTTTAAGCCATCACCAAAGTTGGCATCAGTTTTATAAATAATATGACCCGATTGTTCCCCACCAATGCAATAATCATTGTTAAGCATGCAATCAAGAACATTCTTATCACCAACTGGGGTAATAGCTGTCTTAATATCCACTTTATCAAGAGCCTTAAATAAGCCCATATTAGACATTACGGTCGTAACCAAAGTATTGTTAGTAAGTTTATTCTTTGACTTTAAATAAACTGAAAGCATATACATAATATGGTCGCCATCTACTACTTCACCTTTATGGTTTACAAATAGTACTCTGTCCGCATCACCATCAAAGGCAAAACCGATATCATAATTACCATTTTTAATAGTATCGCATAACATTTCTAAATGTGTAGAACCACATTTATTGTTAATATTAATGCCATTAAAACAATCATTAATATAAGTTACATCAGCCTTAGTTTTAGCTAAAACATCCTTAGCCATAACACAATTTGAACCATTAGCTAAATCAACAATGATTTTCATGCCACTTAAGTCTAATGGATATAATTCGTTAAGCCATTTTTTATATTCTTCTTTTCCTTCTTCATATGAGGCAATTTGGCCAATATGATCTCCTGTTTTAAAATCAACGCCTACTGGATTATCAATATAAGCCTCGATTAAGCTTTCAATTTCATCAGAAAGCTTAATACCCTTATTACCAAAAATTTTAATGCCATTATCAGTATAAGGATTATGGCTTGCTGAAATCATAATGCCACAATCAAATTGATCCCTCATGGTCACATAAGCTAAAGAAGGTGTTGAACAATAACCTAGTAAATATACATCTGAACCAGATCCCGCAATACCACTTGCTAGCAAAGACTCAAACATTGAACTAGAAAGTCTTGTATCCTTGCCAATTAAAATTCTACCCTTTCTTTCTTTAGCATAATAATCGCCCACAAAACGGCCAACTTTATATGCTGTCTCACTACTTAAAGTACTATTGGCATCGCCTCTGATACCATCTGTCCCAAAATATTTTCCCATTTTTACTCCTGACTATTGACTAATGTAATATTTAAATTCTTAGGACTTACCTCAACATTTACATAGCTTGTCGTATTAATTGTAACTTGAACTGGTAAATCATAAGTGCCTGGTTCTAAGCCAGCAAAATCAACATAAACATAGAAATCACTTGCACTAACACTATCAACATTAGATTGTGTACCTGATATTGTTAATGAAACCTTCAATGTATCTGCATAGCTTACACCATAGCTATTATCGTTATTAGCAGAATTTAGAGTTATATCCTCTATAGTTCTAGTCACCGTAGTACCCAAAGTAGCCTTTAAGTTAACCATTGTAACATCGCTAGCGTTAACACCAGCTGGTAATATTACTGGCTGAATAATTTCGGAATCGGAAGTAATTGTCGATAAGTCAAGTGAAACACTTACTTCATTGACATTTGCCAAAACATCCTCGCTAGCATATATAACCGTTGTTTGATGATTCATTGTAACTGACTCTAAAGAGAAACCACTTGGTGCCTCACCAGTTACATTTAACTTAATCGGAACTGTCTTACTAGGAGAAGTAATACTTACTTTTGCTGTAATTGAACTTGGCACAATTTCCGCATCAACTACCTTACCATTGGCATCATATGCAACTAAAGGTGCCTCAACCTCAAAATCACCAGTTTGGCCAGATACATCAATAAGTGCTTTTACTAAAGCAATTGAATTTAAAGTATCTTGGCTAGCACGAATATTTACTTTATTAGAACCGGTAGAAAATTCTGGTTCACCTAAAATATATTTAGAATCAAGTTGATTTTGATTGATATAGTCATAAGATAAATCAAATTGAGCAGTTGTCTTAGGTTTTAATGTAACCGTTACTTGGCTTGGCTTAATTACAGTTGAAACACTATCACCATAGCCAGTAGCTGTTAAATCAACAGTATAAGTTCCTTCGGTATAACCTTCTAGATTAATTAAACAGTAACCAGATTTAGTTGCCGCATTATTAACGTTAGCTGCATCACCAGTTAAAGTTACATCACAAGTTGTAGGAAGACCGCTTATCTCAAACGATTCACTATTGTATCTAGATGTAACATTAACGTTTGTTAAAGTCTTAGAACTAGATAAAGCATTAGTGATACTTGAATCATTAAAATTAACAATGAAATATGATAGACAAGCCAAAAGGAAAGCAAACACTACCGCATAACTTTTAGTATAGAAAATACGGTCAATAACAGCAGATGTCCATCTAAAAAATCTAATACCAAGTTTTTCTATTGACTCGAAAAAGCCGTTAGAAGAAGACTTATTCGCAATCTTTTTAGCTGCATTTAATTTTTCTTGAGGATCTTTTATATTCTTGTTGTTACTCATTTATTATCCTCACTTTCATTAACCGTAACCGACTTAGCCTTATAGCCATCAGTACTAGTTTCCTTTTTTTGCTTAGCAAGTTTCTTATTAACCTTCTCACGATTATTAAAAGGAACCTTCATATCTTCATTATTACTATCCACAATTAGTTCAGGATCATCGTCAATTCTAAGTTTGTTCCTACTAGAACTATTTTTAATATCAATCTCTTCACCACAGATAACTCTTCTTAAATAATCCTTAAGTTGTTTTTCATTAACAATAAAGATACGACCATTTTCAGCAATTGAAATAGCACTAGTCTCCTCTGATACAACAATTGTTAAAGCATCAGTAACCTCAGAAATACCAAGTCCGGCTCTATGTCTTGCCCCATATCTACTAGCTAGATTAATACC
>CAVFKJ010000057.1:8495-20478 GCA_963623125.1 Clostridium sp. CAG:217 | reverse complement strand
AATGAAACCGTTATCATATTTATTATTTTATTTTTTTCCTTTAATATTTATTTATGCAAAATATTTTTGCATAAAAAGGAGTTTAAAATGCACAATTTTACAATAATAAAAGTACATAAAAAGGAAGATGGTCAACATTGTAAGGTAATTGATACCTTCGATACTTATGAGTTAGCTTATTCTAGGCTTGTAATGTTAAATAGAATGTATCAAACTGAATCATTACAATTTGTAATGGACCAATATTAGAAGCGAAAGCTTCTTTTTATATTACTTTAAAATGTTCTAAGGCTTTATATACCCCATCATCATCAACACAATCTGTTGTATAGTCACTTACTTGTTTTAAGTGTTCTGTACCATTGCCCATGGCAACACCAATACCAGCATATTCCAACATATCTACATCATTTTCACCATCGCCAAAGGCCATTGTTTCATCTAGATTGATATTATAATGTTTGATATACTTTTCAATCCCCTTACTTTTACCACCAACTTCATCAACTATACATAGCCCATATTCGTTCCAAGCTGTAATAAAGCATTCATCAAGTTCCTGTTTTATCCAATTTCTATCATTTTCTTTTACATAAGTGCTTATTTGGAATATTTCTTTACCATCATACGGCTTAACTGGAAATGGATCAGTTCCAACGCTTCTTAAACCTTGAGTTTGAAAATCATCTAAATAGTTAACATATAATTCATCAATGGTTTCAATAATAAAGGGTGCCCTCTTACTATTAAAAATATCGATTATCTTATTTTTCATTGATTCTCTTATAGGAGTTCCATCAATATAATTAAAATTCTTATCAAGAATAATTTGACCATTTAATAAGATATAACCATCAAACTCTAGACCTAATTTAAGCACTTCCAGCTTTTCTAATTCTCTAATATGTCTTCCTGTACAAAGAATTCTTTTTATACCTTTTTCTTTTAATAAATCAAAACTTTCAAAAGTACTATCTGGTATTTTCTTTAAATTATGTGAATATAATGTGCCATCAAAATCAAAAAATATTGCCTTAATCATGGTTTTTATTATATAAATAAAAAATTTTTTAAAAAAGTAAGGAATTTTGATTTTTTTTCGTAACTATGTAAGTGAAAGGATGAAATGATATGCGAAATAAGTTAAGTAAGATTTTCTTTATCACACTATTATTGTTTAGTAGCTTATGTTGTAAAGTTATCGTACACGGGGATGATGAATTAGATACTATTACAAAACTTGGTACTATTGATGAAGTTTTTCCAAATCAAGTAATTAATGAAAATAGTATTATGCTCGCAAGTGTTACTAATGAGGGAGAGTGGATTGCGAAAATCTATATTGAAAATGAAAGAGGCTATGATTATATAGCGGTAAATAGGGTTGGTGATAAAACGGTCTTTTGTATTGAGCCTATGGCCCTATTTGTAGGAGGACAAGAATATGTTGAAGATAGTGCTAAGTGGTCTGATTTAAGTGATAGCCAAAGACAAGCCATTTGGGAAATCAACTATTATGGTTATTCTTATCCAGGACATGATAATGAAAGTTATTATGTGGCAACTCAAATTTTAATATGGGAAGTAGTTACCGGAAATTACTATACACCTTATTTAATGGATGGAACTACTAAGTATGATATCGATAATGAAGTTAATACTATTAGATCTTTAAGAAGTAGTCCAAATGGTCAACCTTCTTTTAACAACAACACAATTAAGATGGGAATTAACATACCTGTTACCATTAATGACTCTAAGGGAACTTTAGGTAATTATGCGATTAATTCAATAAATGGTATAAATCTAAGTGTTAGTGGAAGTAGTCTTACTTCGACTATTTATAGTGAAAATTATGATCGACAAGCTACTTTTTATCGTAATTTCTCAGCTAGAGATGTCAACATTATTTATGGATCTGGTGGTTATCAAAGAGTAATCTATTTAGCTAGCCGAAGAGATCCTTCACCTGACTTTAAGTTAAATTTTGAATTATTATATGCCGATATTGAAGTAGAAAAACAAGATAAGGAGACAGGCACAAGTACTCAAGGTGATGCGACTTTTAATGGGGCAACATTTGAAATTAGAGATATCAATAACAATGTACTTGAAACAATTAGTACTAGTGGTAATAAAGTTAAATCTCGAAAGTATCCAGTTGGTTCTACTTTAAATGTTTGCGAGATAAGTCCACCCGAAGGTTATTTAAACAATAATTCTTGTAATAGCGTTGAACTTAAATATGAAGGAGATAATACCAAATCAACTTTTAATACAGCCATAAAGGATCAAGTTATTAAAGGTAGGATTGAAATAGCTAAGACAATTGATTCAAATTCAAATGGCTCTCATGTCGATAAAGCAGGCAAAGGGTTTGTTTTTGATGTTTATTTAAAGTCTAGTAATACGAAAGTGGCTACTTTGACTACTGATGAAGATGGTAGAGCTATCAGTGATTTACTTCCTTATGGCACTTATATTATTAAGGAAAGAGAAACTAAGGGGTATGATACTTGTAAACCTTTTGAAGTAAAGATAGAGAAGGATCAAAAGACTTATTTCTTTAATGTTTATAACGATACTTTAAAAGCCGAACTGACTATCTATAAAGTTGATAGCGAAACTGGTAAAAGAATACCTGCTAGTAATGTTTCCTTTAAGGTGAAGGGTAGTAATGATAATTTCATTAGTCAAACGGTAACTTATCCAACAAAATATGATACTGATGTATTTAAAACTGATGAAAATGGTTCAGTACATTTACCTAGCCCTTTAGTGTATGGAAAGTATAAGATTGTTGAAATCAGTGCTCCTTATGGTTATGTTTTAAAAGATAAAGAAATACCATTGAACGTTGATGGCACAAGTACGGAAATTTTTATCAATTTCGATAATACATCACAAAAAGGTCAAGTCTATGTCGAAAAGTACGGCGAAGTTTTAAGTGGCGTGGAAGAAAAAGAAACTGATTACGGCATCTTATATACCCCAATATATGAAGAGAAATATCTAGATGGTGTAACTTACAAGATTACCGCAAGAGAAGATATCATTACACCAGATGGCACTGTTTGGTTTAATCAGGGTGATATTGTTGATACCTTTACCACTAAAGATGGCATTACTACTTCCACCCTACTACAATTAGGTAAATATTCTATACAAGAAATAGAAACTAAGGTTGGTTATGTTTTAGATGAAACAGTCTATGATTTTGATATTGAATATGCAAGTCAAATGATTGATGTGGTTGAGATTAAACAATCTTATGTGAATAATCGTCAAAAGTTACACTTAGATATCACTAAAACTTTTGAAGATAATGACGCCAATGCTTATAAGGATGTCTTATTCGGCATCTATACCAGTGAAGATATCTTAAAAGATGATGAAGTATTGATAAATAAAGATAGTTTAGTTGGCTTATTAAATCTAGATTCTAATAATAAAACTATCGAACAATATGACCTACCAATTGGCGAATATTATATTAAGGAACTAAAAACCAATGTTGGCTTTTTATTAGATAGTGATAAACATGATTTTACCTTTGAATATGATGAAGACACTACAAAAGATGAGGTTATAGTATCCCTTTCTATGCACAACAACAAAAGAAGAATTGAACTTGATATTTCTAAAGTAGATAAGGATCATCAAGATCATTTCTTAAATGGAGCTATCTTTGAGGTATATGATAAGTCTTTAAATTCTTATATAGGTAAGCTTTCATCAGGACAATTATTGATAGAAGGAAGTGATATAAATCAAGAATATGAAATAGCTAAAGATGAAGAGTTTAAGGATATTGTTAAAACTGTAAAGACTGATGAAAATAAATTAATTATTTTGGATATGGATGAAGGAACTTATTACTCTAGAAAAGTTAATGATGATAAGGTTACTAAACATATTATTAAGGATGGTAAAGCGGTATTAATTAATGCTATATATGGTCATGAATATGAATTTAAAGAAATCAAAGCCCCCACTTCCTATAAATTAGCTGATAAGAGTGAAACTTACAAAATAGAAGTTGATGAGAAAACTGATACTTTAAATTTTAATTTCTCTAACGAAAGAATTGTATTGCCCAATACTGGCTTATGAGAACTTTTAAAGCGAAAGTAATTACTGTTTTAACTTTAGTCATACTGATTTGGGCAGCTATTCTCTATCTTAATTTTTCTAGTAAAAAGCCTTATAACTATAAAAACTATTATGTTGAAGTTAAAGCAGACATAGGTGATGATGAAAACGCTTTAGATGATTCTTTAAATCAAGAACTTTCTTTAAGTCTTTTAAGGAAAACTAATTATGATGTTGTAGGTATTGTTGAATTTAAAGATAGAGAAATTTATGAGCCCATAGTTCAAGCTAAAGATAATGAATATTATGTAAGAAAGAATATTGAAAAGAAATATGCCAATGCAGGTATCCCTTTTGTAACATGTGAAGGCAATATAGATTCAAAAAATGTTGTCATATATGGCCATTCAAGTAAACTTGATAATATTATTTTTACACCTTTAATGAATTATGTTGACTATAACTATTATGTAAATCACAAGTACTTTAATTTTATAACTGAGTTTGGCACTAGGGAATATGAAATCTTTGCCGTATTAAATATTGATTTAAATAATTTAAACGATTCATTAGAATTTTGTTACACAAGCTGGGACTCTTGTTCAAGCTTTAATAATTTTATAGAAGATACTTTTAATAATTCTTTATATAAAACCGGAGTGTCTATAGATGACGATGATTATTTAATGACCCTGGTAACTTGCGATACAAGAGATAACGATAAGCGAATGGTAGTTATAGCTAAACGTATTTCTTAATACATAATCCCGCTTTTACGGTACTATTTTTAAAAAGTACCGTAAATCACTATTTTAGATAAATTTAATTATTTTACATTCTTGCTTAATCATATATTTAGATAAACAATTGTTTACTATTTATATAAAGCTTTATTTATCGCTCTTTAGCAAATTTTTGATTTAAATAGTAAACACTTAATTATTATTACCTAAGCAATATATGTGCCCTTTTTGTTTATGAAATATGCGTTATAATTATCTTGATGATACATAAGAAAGGAGAAAAAATATGTATTTAAAAGTTTTCAAAACAGAACTTGGATTTGGTGAAATTAATGATGACCACACTTTAGCTCTAGTTTCTGAATTTGACCATGACGATTGTGTATTGGAAAAGAAATTTACTATTCAAACTTATTTAAATCCTGAAACACACGAAAAGCTATATGAGTACAAAGGTAATCTTTATACTTTCAAAGAATTAAATTTAGAGTATCTTAAAGAATATTATAGTGTTGAATAAAAGGCTTAGGCCTTTTATTTTTGTATTGACAGTAATTTTAGATACATGCTAGTATCTTAATGATAAATAAGCAACTTTAATCTGATACGAGATATCAGCAAGGAGCCAACCTATAGAGCATATAACAGGATAACTTTACCTTGCCTTTCAGATTAGGGCAAGGTTTTTTTATCTAGAGGAGACAATATGAAACTAACTTACGACATTCATGACAAACCTCCTGTTAAAGAAAATTTAATGTTCGCTTTACAGGAAATGATCGCCATTATGGCCGCTACTCTACTTGTGCCAATCTTAATGACACAATATGGACTACCAAGTGATCCTGCTGCTGCCTTATTTGGTGCGGGACTTGGTACTTTGGTATATATCTTCTTTACCAAAAAGAAAAGTCCAGTATTCCTTGGAAGTTCATTTGCATTTTTAGGTGCTTATTCAACTACTATTGCAACTGGCTATGGCTATTGGGGAATCATAATTGGTGTAGCAATTGCCGCATTAGTATATGTAATCTTTGCCCTAATTATTAAAAAAGTTGGATCATTATCAATTGATAAATTACTCCCCGCCGTAATAGCTGGACCAATCGTATCATTAATTGGTTTATCTTTATCAGGTACCGCAACATCTTGGGTAAGCTACAATGGCGGTGTTGATTATAGTTTACTTACAATCCTAATCGGCTTAATCACTTTCTTTATCATCGTATATTCAAGTGTAAAAGGAAGCAAAGCTATGAAACAATTCCCATTTGTAGTTGGAATTGGAGTTGGTTATATTATTTCTTTAGTTTGTACATTAATTGGTTTAGCAATAGGCAATGAAACATTACAAGTATTAGACTTATCAATTATCAAAAACAATTTCTCGCCATTTACAATTCAGTCAATTATTGATTATCCAAAAATATTCTTATTAAGAGCGATTGAAACAAACGGTACTTACTTACCAATTGATGGAAGTGCTATCGCTAATCTTGCCTTAACTTTTGCACCATTGGCTCTAGTTCTTCTATGTGAACACATTGGTGACCATGAGAATGTAAGTAATATTATTAACAGAGATTTATTAGCTGACCCAGGACTAGATAGAACGCTACTCGGTGATGGTGTGGGCTCGTTTGTGGGAACTGTATTTGGTTGTTGTGCTAATACAACATATGGCGAATCAGTTGCTTGTGTCGCAATCACTGGTAATGCTTCAGTAAGTACCCTATTCTATACGGCAATTGGTTGTATCTTATTATCATTCTTTACACCATTTGTAACCTTGATTAACTCAATTCCAAAATGTGTAATGGGTGGCGCATGTATTGCCCTATATGGATATATCGCAGCTAGTGGCCTACAACTTCTAGCTAAAGTAGATTTAAGTGACAACAAAAATCTATATCCAGCTGCAGCTATATTTGTCTGCGGTATTGGTGGACTTGTCCTAGATTTTGGTACAAACCCTGCAACTGGCGATGCACTAATTTCAATCACATCTCTTGCGGTAGCAATGATAGTTGGTATCATCACGCGAAAGATCTGTGGTCAAGGAAGATATCGAAAATTATAGAATTAATTATGGCGCCAATTAGGCGCCATTTTTAACTATAGTATTGTGAACTTTGAATATAATCAAAACGATTTATTCCCTCACTGTTATATTCATATTCTTTGCATTGATATACAAATCTTAAGGTAAACAAATGATTTGAAAAATTAATTAATCCATTATTTGAGTAGTAATTATCAACGCTAGCTTTATCATAATAAACTTTGTTAAACCTTGTTAAGCATTCAAAACTAATATCAATATTATATTCATCCAAATTAATTTTGTTTGTCTTAATATAGTTGTTGTAGAAATCATTAACAGTAATCCAATTAAAGCTAAGATAATCTGAATAATCATCTTCATTATTAACCCTATTCGCGCTTATATAGTTAGCTGTATAATCACCATAAGCTTTCACAAAATCTTCAAAAGATGATTTACAATCAATTCCTAAAGTTGTCTTATAGTAATCATAATCATAGTAGGTAAAATAATAGTCATAATTAAAAGAATTAATCTTTTTTACTTCTTTATCATCTTCATTCAATAGTACATAATCACTAATTGGTAAATACCCATCTTTAGTTTTACTTGTATCAACAAACAATGTTGTATCACTTACTAGAAATCTAACAATTAGGCTTAATAGTAAAACAACTATTACAATGATTAATCTATTCCTTTTCATTTAGCCTCCTAATCTATCATATTTATATGTATTATTAATTATACTTATAAATTGCTTTACAACTTCATTATTTCTAAAGCTATCTTCATCAATTATCGCAATCTTCAATTCTTCCCCTTTTGCATAAATGTTTGGTCTATTGCCGCTTAAATCACTATTAATACAAATTACTGGCTTTGAATAATTATTACCAAACATCACATTATGAACTTTAATTTCATTTAAATCGCTTGTTTCCACCTTATTCGACTTTATGCTTGTAAACAAAAGGCTATTATCCTTTAAAACTAAACAATCAAGTTCACATCTTACTGGATACTTCCATTGTTCATTATTAAACTCAATAGTAACCGACATTAATACTTCATCAAATTGTTTGCTATCTAATAGCTTATGATATAAATAATTTTCCAAGAAAGAACCTGATACTGTAAATAAGGAGGATATTTCCTCATTACAAAAAGTTAATTTATTATCATTTATGGTAAATAAATTATATTGTTTAAATCTTAGATAATTATCATCACTCAATATCTTACTCTTAATCGTTTCATCAATATAATAAACATTCTTGTTTCTATCTACATAAGAAATCAAACTATTTATCTTACCAACAAAACTTACAAAACGACTATAATCTCTACTTGTGCCTTCTATTATTTTATAAATTAATTCAATAGAATCTCTTCTTTTAATCGGTTTATGTAAAGAAGAAACAACACGACCACCATTTAAATTAAGCATATCTTCAATACTTAATTTAAAAATCTTATCTTCATAGATACTATGACTCTTATATTCTTTGATTACCCTATCTCTTTCATCATAATAGATGATATTTAAGTTATTTTTTAAGGCAAAATCATACAAAACTAAAGAAATATACTTACTTGCACTAACATCTACCAAAACATCATCACTTATTATTGTCTTTGCATCTTCTTTATTTACTCTTTTAAAAGAGACTTTGATGTTCTTATGCTTTTCAATTACCTTTTTACAGTCATTTATCTTTATTTTTTCAATGTCATGATGAAAAATAAAAATAACTTCACTAATATCCAAACTAAGTGGCACAATCACATTATTAAAATTATTATGATCATCAAAAGACTTGATTAACTTCTTATTCATTATCGAACTTCTTTCGATTATTCATCGCCTTAATTAAAGTTAATTCGTCTGCATAGTCTAGATTAGCCCCCATCGGTAAGCCATGAGCCAATCTAGTTACTAAAACTCCCTTATCCTTTAATATTTTATCTAAATATAAAGCCGTCATTTCTCCATCCATTGTGGGAGAAGTAGCGATAATTATCTCTTTTATATTAGAATCAATTCTGCTTACGAGTTTATCAATATTTAAATCTTCAGGAAAAATACCTTTACTAGAAGACAATAGACCATTTAAAACATGGTAAGTCCCCCTATAAGTATTAGTCTTTTCAATTGCGATAAGATCTTGGGGATAACCAACTACCATAATAGTACTTTTATCTCTTGCATTATCCTTACAAATTGGACATTTATCATCATCACTTAAAAAGCCGCAAACATCACATTTTTTGATATCTTTTAAACCTTTAAACGCCTCAATATAAGAATTTATCTCTTCTTCACTTAAGTCCAACAAGTAAAAAGCATACCTGCTGGCTGTTTTATTACCAACTCCAGGTAGCTTCTCATACATATCAATTAATCTTTGGAAATTACTAGGATACATTAATCTTCAACTCTCACATTATCAAATAATTGTTTTACTTTTTCTTCATTAGTTAACTCTTTTTTAATAACCGGTTTAACAACCTCAGGTCTAACATAATCCTTTTGTCTAACCAATTCTTTATATAAGTTAACTAGTTCACCTCTTTGGTTTTCTTCAATCGCATAAACAACCTTGTCAATACCAAATTCATTTAAAATAAATTCGTATAATTCCGCTCTTATTTGTTTAGAATTAATATTATTAACCTTAATCTTTTCCCCGGAAATAATAATAACATCCTTACCACTCGCAAAAAGGCTAGTTCCCTTTAATAATTCGTAAAATTTACGCTTTTCTGCCTCAAATTTATAGATATCAAGACGATTATAGATGATTTGATCATTGATCTTCGCATCCTTAGTGGCATTAAGCAATAATCCAGCTAAATAATTTAAATCAACACTATCATCATTATTATTTTCTTCTTTAGAGAAAGTAGTAGTTTCTTCCTTAATCTGAACTACTTCTTCATTATTTGATTCTTTTATAGTAGGATTATCTTCATAGTGAGGCTCTTCAACTTTTTTGGTTTCTTCAATAATTTGAACTTTAGGCTCTTCTTTTTTCACTTCAACTTTTTCAGCTTTATAAGTAATACCTAAATTTTGATTCATCTTAACTAAAGCCAGTTCTAGATAAGATAAGAAATTTTGATTACCCTTAGTTTTACTTAAAACACTATCAAGGTAATTAATATCTTCTAGAAGCATACTTGAATTTATATTATCTAGAATCATTTTTGCCTTATTAGCATCCAATTTGTTTAATAGTAAAGTTTCACCATTATCACTAAATATCAAAGCTTCCTTAATGATTTCTAAAAGATCAATAGCCAATCTTTTGGTATCAATACCTGCATTATACATATCTCTAAGTAAAGTAATAGCGTTCTTAATATCACCATGAGCACTTAATAATAGATTAACTTTTTCTTCACTTGTTGATAAACCAAATATTCTTCTAACATCATCTAGAAATACTCCATCAGGATTATATGAAAGAATTTGTTCAAGAATCGATAAGGCATCACGCATACCACCTTCTGCAAGTATCGCAACTTCTTCAAGGGCTTCTTTTTCATATTTAATATTTTCTTTATTCAAGATTTCCATCATTCTTTTTTCCATTGAAACATTAGAAATCTTTGAAAAGTTGTATCTTTGACATCTACTTAATACGGTAGGAATGATTTTTTGTGGATCAGTTGTCGCAAGAATAAAAACTACATGAGCTGGAGGTTCCTCCAATGTCTTAAGTAATGCATTAAAAGCTTGTTGAGTAAGCATATGAACTTCATCAATAATATAAACTTTATACTTACCAATCATTGGTGCATAAGGAACTTGTTCAATAATTTCTCTTATATCATCAACACTATTATTACTAGCAGCATCAAGTTCAATAATATCTGGATGGTCATTATCCTTATAAGCCTTACAGCTATTACATTCATCACATGGCTCGCCATTAAAATTCTCACAATTTATAGCCTTCGCAAAAAGTTTTGCCACACTTGTTTTACCAGTACCTCTAGGCCCTGCAAACAAATAGGCATGCGCAATTTTTTTAAGTTTTATCGCATTTATTAAGGTTTTTACAATATATTCTTGACCAATTACCTCATCAAAGCGACATGGTCTATAAGTTCTATATAATACTTGATAACTCATGTAGTTATTATATAACAAAGCCTACAAGTCTTCTTATATTCCCTAGGTAATATTAACGCTTACTCTTAAAGAATGACTTTAACAACTGTATTGACTCTATCGATTCAACTAATTCCCCATTAGGATAATGATTAATATTTTTGATATCTTTTATATCTAAATTACTACCAAAGCAACCACCTTTTAAATCTTTAGCACCATAATATACATTTTTAATGCGGCTATTTATAATTGCACCACCACACATAAGACAAGGTTCAAGTGTTACGTACATATCACAATCATCTAAATGCCAATTATCTAAATATTTACTTGCTTTTTTAATACACTCTATCTCACTATGAGCAGTTGCATCCTTCTTCTTCACTTTTTTATTATGTGCTTTAGCAATAACTTTGTTATCCTTAACAATCACACAACCAATTGGAACTTCATCTTCTTTATAAGCTTTTTTCGCTTCTTTTAAAGCGATATCCATATATTCTTGTTTATACATAAATAGATTATACAAAATAAAAAGCGCACACAGATAGAGGTACGTATGGCTGCTTCGTTCCCGACCTGACCAAGTTAGTGCATAACTGTTGCGCAAATAAGATTATAACTTATTTTTTAAAGATTGAATAGTCTAAATTTTCAAAGTCCTTTAGTTCATATAAAACATATGGACTATCTAAATGTTTGTAATTACAAGGATTGATTCTAATAACTTTCTTTATCCCCGCATCAATACCGGCTTTAATACTATTGTAGGTATCATCAAAAGCTAATATATTATTAATATCTGTACTTGCAATATCGATTGCCTTTAGATACATTTCCTTTTTATTTTTATTAATCCCATCATCATAAGCGATATTAGAATAATCAAACCATTTATTTAAGCCTACATAATTTAAATAGAAATCGACATTATATTTAATGGAAGCCGTCGCTAAGATTACTTTTATATTATTAGCTACT
>CAVFKJ010000057.1:0-8485 GCA_963623125.1 Clostridium sp. CAG:217 | reverse complement strand
TGCAAGATCTTGATAAATAGACTCTTTTTTTAAAGAATATTCATCTAATAATTCTCTACTAGCGTCTATCCCCCTTCTTTTAAAGAAATCATCTATGTTAGAATCTGTTTTAGTACTTAGGATATTTTCTAGCTCATTAGAAAAATTATCATCATTTCCTAATATCTCTTTATATATTAGATGCCAAGATTCTTCATTTAAATCTTTGTCTGAATATAAGGTTCCATTAAAATCAAATATTACTGTATCTATCATATTACCTTTCAATGTTCCACGTGGAACAATTTGTCTATTATGTAAAAGAATGTTCCACGTGGAACATTCTTAATAATTATTTCTTAGGAGTAAGTTTTTCTATACCACCCATATAAGGTTGAAGAGCTTTAGGAATATTAACTGAACCATCAGCATTTAAGTTATTCTCAACGAAAGCAATCAACATTCTAGGAGGCGCAACAACAGTATTATTTAAAGTATGAGCGAAATAGTTACCATTTTCACCCTTAATTCTAATCTTTAATCTTCTAGCTTGCGCATCACCAAGATTTGAACAAGAACCTACTTCAAAATATTTCTCTTGTCTAGGAGACCAAGCTTCAACATCACAAGATTTAACCTTTAAATCAGCTAAATCACCAGTACAACACTCAAGAGTTCTAACGGGAATATCAAGAGTTAAGAAGAAATCAACAGTATTCTTCCAAAGTTCATTATAGATTTCTTTTGAATCTTCTGGCTTACATACAACAACCATCTCTTGTTTCTCAAATTGGTGAATACGATAAACACCTCTTTCTTCAATGCCATGAGCACCTACTTCTTTTCTAAAACAAGGAGAATAAGAAGTTAATCTTTGTGGAAGATCTTTTTCATCAACGATAGTATCGATAAACTTACCAATCATTGAGTGCTCACTAGTACCAATAAGATATAAATCTTCACCTTCAATCTTATACATCATATTTTCCATTTCCGAAAAAGACATAACCCCATTAACAACGTCACCTCTAATCATAAATGGAGGAATATAATATGTAAAACCTCTATTAATCATAAAATCTCTAGCATATGACAAAATAGAAGAATGAAGTCTAGCAATATCCCCTTTTAAATAATAGAAACCATTACCTGAAGTCTTTCTAGCAGAATCAAGATCAATGCCATCAAGTCTTTCCATAATATCTACATGGTAAGGAATCTCAAAATCAAATTCTCTCTTTGTACCAAATCTTTCAATTTCTTGGTTTTCAGAATCGTCTTTACCAATTGGAACAGAAGGATCAACGATATTAGGAATAACCATCATCTTTTTCTTGATGTCTTCCTCTAAAGCAATTTCCTTCTTTTCATCTTCCTCAATTTGTTTACCAATTTCAGCTACTTCTTTTTTAATTTGTTCAGCAGCTTCTTTTAAGCCTTGTTTCATAAGTTGGCCAATTTCTTTAGAAATAGCATTTCTTCTACTTCTTAGATCATCAGCTTGTTTACGCAAAGCACGATAATCTTCATCCAATTGTTTTACTTCATCGACAATCTCAAGCTTGTTTTCCTGGAATTTCTTTCTAATATTTTCTTTAACAAGCTCAGGATTTTCTCTAATAAGTTTAATATCAATCATAGTTCCCTCCAAAATAAAAAAGGTAGCACAAGGGCGAAAGCTCGCGGTACCACCTTAATTTCTAACTTAAACTCTTAACGCGAGTAAACGTGATTTATTAGATCAGCTATAAGGTAGATTCATAGTATCTTATTTGATGTTTTTCACCAAACACATCTCTCTAGAAAATAAGAAAAACTACTATAGTCCTTAGTAAGCTTTTAAATATGATAGCACTATTTTTTTTGACTATCAATAACCCTTAATAGGGCTGGTGCAAGTAAAATATCAATTAAAAGTTCAATCGCAAAATTAATAGTTAAAAATAACGCAATAAAAGTCATAAAAGAACCTTCAAAGAATAAGATAATTACTAAAGTTAAAATACCCGTATTAACAATAGGTGCAAGCGCACTGGCAGTAATAATGGCAGCTAATTTATTTTTATCTTTTATTTTATTATAGGCAAAAGCACTAACTAGACCAGCAAAAGTACCCTTTAAAATACAAGCTGAAATTGTAATTACAGGATGAGCAGCTAACATTGTAGCTCCACTAGGGTCAGCTCCCGTAATAACCATTAGCGCAACAACTAAACCAAAGGCCGTACCTAAAATAGCTCCTACTTTTTCTCCATAGATAGCTCCACCTACTATAATAGGAACTAAAGTTAAAGTGATTGGGAAACCACCAAAATTAATAAATGTGGCAATAATTTGTAAAACAATTACAATTCCCACAAACATCGCAATTGTCGTAATATTTTTTGTATTCTTCATTTTCATCTCCTGTTTTTATAATAAATATTTCTTAGTCCTTTAAAACTAAGCTGTCCATCATAAATATCGATTAAATGTGAATTATTAGAGAAAATCTTACCAAAGCCACCAGTTGCGATAACCATTAGATTTTCATTTGTTTCTTTTTTAAATCTTTCAATAATTGATTCAACTAAACCAAGATAACCAAAATATAAACCTGCTTGCATAGCACTAACAGTGTTATTAGCTAAAACAGTATCACACTTTTTAATTTCTACTTCCGGTAGCATTGAAGCGCTACTACTTAAAGCTTCAATTGAAACCGAAATACCCGGTACCATAACTCCACCTAAATAATTAGCTTTTTCATCAATGTATTCAAAAGTAATAGCCGTTGAAAAATCAATAACTAGTAAATTATTTCCATATTCATTAATAGCTCCAGAAACAGTGGCAATTCTATCAGCACCTATTTCTTTTGGATTATCATAATGAATAGAAACACCCGTTTTTACACCAGGTCCTACAATTAATGGTTCAATATTAAAATACTTAATGATACTAGAAACAAAACTATGCATAATATTTGGTACAACTGAAGCAATAATAACTCCATCAATATCTTCTTTATTAATATTAAAGTTATTCAATAAAGCTACTAAAGTAATACCATACTCATCACTAGATTTATTTAAAACACTTTTAATATTAAAGCTACAAACAATATTATTTTCTTTATAAACACCTAAAGATATATTCGTATTACCAATATCAACCACTAATAACATAATTTCCCTCCAAATAAAAACACAATAAAATCAAAATTTATTGTGTCAATTAAGTAATATAAAAAATCATAAGTAATCCTCCCCTGTCGCCCATATAGGTGCAACGTTTTAGACTTTTTGATTATAACAAAAAAGAAGGTGATTATTCACCCTCTTCTTCAACTTTTACTTCCTCGGTATTTACATCTTCTTCATGTTCCATTAAAGTAACTGTCTTAACATAAGTATTTTCCTCAGGTCTTATTAATCTAACACCCTTAGTAACTCTACCAAGCGTAGAAACTTTAGATAAAGAAATACGAATTATAACACCGTCATTACGCATAATTAGAGTATCTTCATCACCATTAACTGCCTTAAGCGCCACTAAATCACCATTTGCTTCAGTGATATTAATAGTCTTAACACCCTTAGCGCCTCTAGAAGTTATACGATATTCATCAATATCCGTCTTCTTACCATAGCCATACTTAGAAACAACAAGAATTTGTTTTCCTTCTTTAGACGTACAACAGCCAATTACATACGAATCATCAACATTCATACCCTTAACACCACTTGCACTACGTCCCATAGCTCTTACACCATTTTCATTGAAACGAACAGCCTTACCATTGGCAGCACCAATAATAATTTCATCATCACCTAAAGTAGGTTTTACATCTACTAATTCATCATCATCTTTCATTGTAATCGCAATCTTACCAGATTGTCTAATAGATTCAAATTCCTTAGCCTCAACACGCTTGCATAAACCATTCTTCGTAACAAAGAATAAGTAACCCTTAACTTCCCATTCTCTATTAATTGGAACTAGAGCCTTAACCTTCTCATCTTTTTCAATATTGATAATATTAATAACCGGTATGCCCTTACCATTTCTACTAGACTCAGGAATCTTATAACCCTTTATACGATATACCTTACCTTTATTAGTAAATAATAATAAGTGATCATGAGTAGACATCGTAATGTTTTGATCAATAATATCGTCTTCATTTAAAGTCATACCCTTAATACCACGGCCGCCTCTGTTTTGGGTCTTATAGGTATTAACCGGTAAACGTTTAATATAACCGTTGCTTGATAAAGAAACAATTATATTTTCAACCGAAATTAAATCTTCATCTTCAACATCGACTTCACCATCAATGATTTCCGTACGTCTTTTATCATTATACTTATCTTTTATAACAGTAAGTTCATCTTTGATAATTTGTAATACCCTACTATGATTAGCTAGAATATCTTTTAAATCAGCAATCTCTTTATATAATTCATCTAATTCAGCACAAATCTTTTCATAAGATAAACCTGATAAACGTCTAAGTTGCATTGATAAGATAGCTTCACCTTGTTTATCATCTATACCAAATTCATCATTAAACTTAGTGAGAATTTCTTCATCTGTCCTACTAGTCTTAATAATTTCAACAATACGATCAATATTATCTAAGGCAATCTTTAAACCTTCTAAGATATGAGCACGTTTTTCGTCTTCGTTTAAATCAAATTGTGTTCTTCTTTTTATAACATCAATTTGATGTTCAATATAAAGTTTAATAATCTCTTTTAATGTCAACAACATTGGCTTGTTGTCAACAAGGACATTATTATTGATACCAAAAGAAGATTGAACAGGCGTAAGTTTATATAATTGGTTTAAAACAACCTCAGGCTGAACATCTTTTTTAAGTTCTATTTCAATACGAATGCCATTACGATCATTCGAAAGGTCCTTCATATCCGAAATACCTTCAATTATCTTCTCTTTAGCAAGTTCATGTATCTTATCATACATCACCTGCTTATTAACAAGATAAGGAATTTCCTTAATAACTAACTTATGTTTATTTCCTGGTAAATCTTCAACTATTACTTTAGAACGCATAATAATTGAACCCTTACCTGTTTCATAGGCTTGTCTTATGCCACCTCTACCAATGATATAACCACCAGTAGGAAAGTCAGGACCCGGAATATAATTCATTAAATCAATAGTAGAAATATCTGGATTATCCATAACCGCAATAATCGCATCAATTGATTCTCCTAAATTATGTGTAGGCATATTAGTTGCCATACCTACCGCAATACCCATTGAACCATTAACTAATAGATTTGGAAATCTACTTGGAAGTACTACTGGTTCTTTATGTCTTGCATCATAGTTATCACGCCAATCAATAGTTTCCTTTTTAATATCACTAACTAGTTCCAAACTAATTTTAGACATTCTAGCTTCGGTATAACGCATAGCCGCAGCGCCATCACCATCAAGTGAACCAAAGTTACCATGACCATCAACTAAAGGATAACGATATGAGAAAGGTTGAGCCATACGAACCATTGTGTCATAGATTGCAGTATCACCATGAGGGTGATATTTACCCATAACTTCACCAACGATATTAGCTGACTTAACATGAGGTTTATCAGGAGTAAAACCTGCATCATACATAGCCCAAATAACTCTTCGATGTACTGGTTTCATACCATCCTTAACATCAGGTAAAGCTCTATCGATAATAACTGACATTGAATAACTTAAGAAGTCTTCTCTCATTTCCGAGGAAATGTTTACTTCTTTCATATTACCATGATTGAAAAAACGATTATCTAATTCTTCCATGTGACCTCCTAAATATCCAAGTTCTTAACAAAGTGAGCATTTTCAATAATAAAATTACGTCTAGGCTCAACTTCATCACCCATCAACATCGAGAATACACTATCCGCATCAATCGCATCCTCAATAGTAACACGCTTCAAAGTTCTTCTTTCAGGATCAAGAGTAGTCTCCCAAAGTTGGCTTGGATCCATTTCACCAAGACCTTTATATCGTTGAACATCATACTTTTCATCACCAAAATCTCTTTTAGCAATCTCAAGTTCTTCATCAGAATAACAATATCTTAAAGTCTTTTGTCCCTTAAATAATTTATATAAAGGAGGCATTGCGATATAAACATAACCACCTTCAATTAAAGGTTTGAAATATCTATATAAGAATGTAAGCATTAATGAAGCAATATGTTGACCATCAACATCGGCATCGGTCATAATTACAATCTTATGATATCTAAGTTTAGAAATATCAAGTTCATCACCAAATCCACAACCAAAGGCTTGAATCATCATTCTAATTTCCGCATTATCAAATATTCTATGAAGTCTTGCCTTTTCAACGTTTAAAATCTTACCTCTTAAAGGAAGGATAGCCTGGAAATTAGAATCACGACCTTGTTGAGCACTACCACCAGCCGAATTACCTTCGACGATATAGATTTCACAAATCGAGGCATCTCTACTAGCACAATCTTTTAATTTAGTAGGAAGACTAGCACCACCAAAATCATCTTTTCTTCTAACTGTTTCTCTAGCCTTTTGTGCAGCAAGTCTAGCTTCACTAGCTGATTTAGCCTTTTCAATAATAATTTTCGCAATATCAGGATTCTCTAAAAATAAACGTTTTAAATAATCACCAAATATTTTATTAACAGCCGGTCTTACTTCTGCATTACCAAGTTTACCTTTTGTTTGACCTTCGTATTGAGGATCAGGATGCTTAACTGAAACAATTGCCGTTAAACCTTCTTTTAAATCATCATTGGTAAAGTTAGGATCATCCGGTTTTAAAATCTTTTTATCTTTCGCATATGCATTAACAACTCTAGCTAAAGTTTGTCTAAAACCATCTAGATGCATACCACCTTCTGGTGTAAAGATATTATTACAGAAAGAATATACTTTTTCTGTATAAGAGGTATTGTATTGGAAAGAAACTTCAACACTAATATTAGTTTCATCATCACTTCCATCACAATATAAAATGTCATCAAACAATAAGTTTTCACCATCATTTAAAAACTTAACATATTCCTTGATACCACCCTCGTAACAGAAAGTGCTTGTTCCCTTATTTTCATCATCTTTTTCCCAATTAAAAGTAAAACGAATACCTTTATTTAAGAAAGCCATTTGTCTAATACGATCATATAAAGTCTTATAGTTATAAACCGTACCTTCTTTAAAGATTAAATCATCAGCCTTAAAACGAACAGTTGAACCTGTTTCACTTTTATCACAAGTGCCGATTTCAACTAAAGATTTTTCTACTTTGCCACCATTAGAAAACTTAACAAAATATATTTTGCCATCTTTATGAATAGTAACCTCTAACCATTTACTTAAAGCATTAACAACACTTGCGCCTACACCGTGTAAACCACCAGATACTTTATAAGCACCACCACCAAATTTACCACCGGCATGTAGTACTGTAAAAATAGTTTCAACCGTTGAAATACCCGTCTTTTTATGAATTTCAACTGGCATACCACGGCCATCATCCTTTACCGTTACAATATCATCCTTATCAACACTTACTTCAATGTGCTTAGCATAACCAGCTAAAGCCTCATCAACTGAGTTATCAACAATTTCCCAAACTAGATGATGCAAACCAGTAGAAGAAGTGGTACCAATATACATACCTGGCCTTTTTCTAACGGCCTCAAGTCCCTCTAAGACTTGAATATCATCAGAAGTATAATTGTCATGTTTAATATTTGTATCAGACATTTAAATCCTCCTTTATTTTGATTAAATTAAAATTCTTTTTTATATTCATTCCCTTTAAATCGGTTCCTGTAATAATAACTTGTGTATCACTTGGAATAACTTCTAATAGTCTTTCTTTATTAGATATATCAAGTTCCGACAATATATCATCAAGTAATAAAATAGGGATATCATTAATCTTTTCTTTGATATATTCCATTAAAGCTAATTTAAAAGAAATTAATATCATACGCATTTGGCCTTGACTCACCACTTCCTCTATTTTTTGATTAAATGTTAGAAAGTTATAATCTTCATGATGAGTCCCAAAACTTGTATAGTGATAAAAGCTATCTTTATCATGACTTTTTATAAGATTATCCTTTAAACTATCGATATCACTACACTTTTTATAAATAACTTTTAAATCAAGATTTTGATTACTAATCTTAAAATAATAATTATTTAAATATACTACATTTTTTTCATCTAATAATTCATTTGCTTTAAAACCATAGAAACGTAATAACCAATCTGCTTGATATAAACGGTTTTCCCTAAGTAGTGGTGGTGATTCTAAAGTTGGTAAGTTTTTATCATTATTAACACTTATATATGCTGAATAGTAAACTCTTTTTAAATTTAATTTGTTATATAATCCTTCAGAAAGTTTTAGAATTTTTAAATCACTTTCAGGTGTGGCACCTACAATCAATTGTGTTGTTTGACCAGCAGGAACAAATTTGGGTTTAAATCTATTTTTGTCTATTTTGTTT
>CAVFKJ010000056.1:0-6320 GCA_963623125.1 Clostridium sp. CAG:217 | reverse complement strand
AGTAATAAAAGCTGCAATCATCTAATAAACGCTAAAGTGAAATATTAAATTCCACTATCATATATCGCGAATTGAATTTAGTCTCCACAAACTTCTACTTCATTAATAGTTGATTTTAGTCTTACAAAATGTCAATGTTTAATTACGGTAGATGATGCACTTAGAAGGAGGAAATAATTATGTCATCATCTAATCAAAATAAACATCTTACTTATGAAGAACGCCTAATAATTGAAAAAGGTATTTGTAATGGCTCATCTAAAAAATCAATAGCTGATACTTTAGGCAAAGATAAATCGACTATTGGTAAAGAAATAAAGCTACATAGAGTATTAACTAGTAAGTGTTCTTTACCACTTGAATGTGCTAACTATAAGAAATGTAAGTTAGGTAGAATCTGTAAGGCAGATTGTATAAACTATCTTCCCTTTTCTTGTACTAGAAGAGATAGAACACCAGGAGCTTGTAATGGTTGTAGTGGCTTTAGATCATGTCACTTTAATCATTACAGGTATGACCCTTCTATTGCCCAACATGATTATAAAAATGATCTAGTGGCTTCTAGGACTGGTATAAACACCAGTGAAGAAGAATTAATCCGCATTGGTAATATAATTGAACCACTTATTAAACAAGGATTATCACCTTATGCAATACTTCAAATCCATCCTGATATTAAGCTATCTGAAAAGACAATCTACACATATATTGAAACCAACGCCTTTAAAAATGTGGGTATAAACTTAATAGCTCTAGATTTAAGAAAACAAACTTCCTATAAGTTAAAAAAGAAAGATAGTAATAAATACAAGATAAGAAAAGACCGTAAATATCTTAATGGCCGTTTATATACTGATTATCAAAAATACTTAGAAGCTAATCCTAACGCAAGTATTGTAGAAATGGATAGTGTTTATAACGATGTTACTGGTGGTCCTTTTATGCAAACATTTAAGTTTATTAAGTATTCTTTTACTATTATCATCTATAGGGAGTCTAAATGTGCCATAGATATGTATAATGGCATCTTACTGTCAGAAAGCATCTTAGGTGAAACATTATTCAATCAAGAAGTAGAAGTTATTGTAACTGATAGAGGCAGCGAATTTACCTTAGCTGATAATATCGAAATAAGAGAAGATGGTTCAAGAAGGACAAGAATATTTTATTGTGATCCAATGTGTAGCCATCAAAAAGGTAGCCTAGAAAACAACCATAAAGAAATACGCTACATATGTCCTAAGGAAACAAACTTAAGGGAACTTGGATTAGACAGCCAACAAAAGGCTAATCTTATTACCTCACACATTAATTCTTTTCCCAAAGAAAAGCTTAATGGTAAAAGTCCATTTGACTATCTTTGTTTTATGAATCCCAAACTATATCAAAAGCTAATTGAATATGGTCTAGAACATATAGAAAAAGATAGTGTAATCTTAAAACCATATCTTCTCAAATAGTAACTAAAGATAATTAGGCATCATCTACCGGTATTAAAGTTTTAGCTTATACCAAAGTGGAATTTAGTCTTACCCATTTTTAATATCACTAAATACTACTTGTTTTTACTATACCTAAATATCTTTATATCACAACTAAATATTAGCAGTTTTAGCTTAAATCATAAAGAAAACAGTAAACAACGTATTTACTATTCACTAGTATTTATACGGTATTTACTGTTTTTGAATGACTAAATTCAACTTTTGTTTTTGCCTTTAGATAGTGGAATTTAATATTTCACTTTAGCATCATCTAATAACTGCAGCTTGTTTCTTATTCTAGTTCAAAGGCACCAGTATAAAGTTGATAGTATTGTCCTTTTAAAGCCAATAGTTCTTCATGAGTACCACGTTCAATGATATTGCCATGGTCTAATACGATAATAACATTAGAGTTCTTTACCGTTGATAGTCTATGTGCGATAACAAATACTGTTCTACCATTCATTAAGGCGTCCATACCTCTTTGAACAATAGCTTCGGTTCTAGTATCAATAGAAGAAGTAGCTTCATCAAGTATCATAACCGGAGGATCAGCTACAGCCGCCCTAGCGATAGCCAACAATTGGCATTGCCCTTGAGACAAATTAGAACCATCACCATTTAGCATCGTACTATAACCATCTGGTAAATGCTTAATAAAATCATGCGCGCCTGATAGCTTAGCAGCCGCAATACATTCTTCATCACTAGCGTCAAGACGTCCATAACGGATATTTTCCATTACAGTACCGGTAAATAAAACTGTATCTTGTAAAACAATACCAAGTGATTTTCTCAAAGATGACTTTTTAATCTTATTAATATTTATACCATCATATCTAATTTTGCCATCTGCAATATCATAGAAACGATTTATAAGATTAGTAATAGTTGTCTTACCAGCACCAGTTGCACCTACAAAAGCTATCTTTTGACCTGGTTTACCATATAAAGTAATGTTATGTAAGATTTGTTTGTTTGGATCATAAGCGAAATCCACATCATAGAATCTAACGTCACCCTTAAGTTCAGTGTAAGTTAAAGTGCCATCATGATGAGGATGCTTCCATGCCCACATATTCGTTTTTTCATTACATTCAACAATTTCACCATTAACCTTTTTAGCATTTACTAAAGTAACATAGCCTTCATCTTGTTCGCTTTCTTGATCAAGAAGTTCAAAGACACGTTTAGCACCCGCAAGGCCCATTACGATTGAATTGATTTGCGGCGATATTTGTTGAATATTACCCGCAAATTGTCTAGACATACCAAGGAATGGTACAACTACTGCGATTGAAAATGGTAAACCAGATATTGATAAATTGGGAATATTTGATTGAATAAATAAACCACCAGCTACGGCTACAAAAACATAAACAATATAAGAAACATTATTTAAAATTGGCATTAAAGTATTAGAGTACTTATTAGCTAAATAAGCTGATTCATATAGCTTCTCATTTACTTCATCAAATTGTTTCTTAGTCTCATCTTCATGATTAAATACTTTGATAACCTTTTGGCCATTTATCATTTCCTCAATCACACCCTCTGTTATGGCAACATTTTTTTGTTGAGCCATAAAGTACTTACTTGATTTGCCACCAATTCTCTTAGTTATAATTAGCGAAACAATAGCCCCAAAGATAATTACTAAAGCCATGTAAACACTATAGTAAAACATAATACACAAAATGGTTATCAAGGTAATTCCTGATATCATTAGCTGCGGAAAACTTTGCGATATCATTTGTCTTAATGATTCAACATCATTAGTATAGTAAGACATCACATCACCTCTTTGATTACTATCAAAGAATCTAATAGGTAAAGTCTCCATATGATTAAATAGTTTAATTCTAATCTTACTTAATGAACCTTGGGTAAAAATAGCCATAAGTTGGTTGTATACTACACCAGCAATTAAACTTGTTAAATAAAGTCCAGCCAAAATAGAAATAAGTCTTAAGACCTCTGGTTTAATAGCTTCAAATGATGAGCCATCTTCCCAAGCCGCTTGAATAAGAGCAATAATATTTTGTTGGAATATTGATGGTAAAGAACTTATTACCGCATTAACAATAATCAGCACAATAATTAAAGGCAACAATTTAGGATAAAACGAAAATAATAACTTAACTAATCGTTTTAAAGTATGAATACGATTCTTATCTTTATTCATGGCTATCACTCCTTTCTGCACCTTGTTTATTTTGCGAATAATAAACTTCTTGATAAATCTTATTATTCTTTAATAATTCTTCATGACTTCCTACCGCATTAATCTCGCCATTATCCATAACGATAATTCGATCAGCATCTTCAACGGAACTTGTTCTTTGAGCGATGATAATCTTTGTAGTTTCTGGGATATAGTCTTTCATAGCTTTTCTGATTTTAGCATCCGTCTTAGTATCAACTGCGCTTGTAGAGTCATCCATAATTAAGATTTTAGGCTTCTTTAATAAAGCACGAGCTATACAAAGTCTTTGCTTTTGGCCACCAGAAACATTAGTACCACCCTGTTCAATATAAGTGTTATAGCCTTCAGGTCTTTGTTCAACAAATTCATCAGCACAAGCTAGTTTGCAAACATGTTTAACTTCATCAAAACTAGCCCCTTTATCACCCCAGCGAATATTCTCTTCGATTGTTCCTGAGAATAAAACATTCTTTTGTAATACCATGGCTACCGAGTCTCTTAAAACAGTTAAATCATAATCTTTAACATTACGCTTACCTACTCTTACCATACCTTCGCTTACGTCGTATAAACGTGGAATAAGTTGAACTAAGCTTGTTTTAGCACTACCGGTGCCACCAATAATGCCAATTGTTTCACCTGATTTAATATGTAAATCAATATCTTCCAAAACTGGTCTATCAGCATTTTTAGTATACTTAAAGCGCACATGGTCAAAATCAATTGAACCATCTTTTACTTCCATAATAGGGTTTTCAGGAGAAGTTAAGTCACTCTTTTCTTTTAAGACTTCACAAATTCTATCAGCACTTTCTTCCGAAAAAGTTATCATAACAAACAACATCGAAAGCATCATTAAACTAGATAAAATTTGAAATGAATATGTTAATAAAGTCGAGAATTGGCCGATATCAAGTAAAGCACCGTGACTTGTAATAATTGTTTTAGATCCAAAATATAATACAAACAACATTACCGCATAAATACAAAGTTGCATAAGCGGACTATTAAAAGCCAAAATTCTTTCAGCTTTAGTAAAAATATCTTTAATATCATTACTTGCCTTATCAAATTTCTCTTGTTCGAAATCTTCTCTTACAAAAGATTTGACTACTCTAATACCTTTGATATTTTCTTCAATCGAATTATTCAAAGTATCAAATTTAGGAAAACCTTTTCTAAATAAAGGCATTGTAATCTTAGCTATAACATATAGTCCAATGCCAAGAATTGGAATAATTATTAGGAAAATAATTGCCATTTTGCCGCCCATATAATAGGCCATAAAAAATGAAAATATTAAATTTAGTGGCGCTCTAAAGGCCATTCTTATAAGCATCATAAAGGCCATTTGAACATTTTGAATATCCGTTGTAAGACGTGTAACTAGCGAAGCGCTAGAAAACTTATCGATATTGCTAAATGAAAACTTTTGAATGTTATAGAAAACATCATGTCTTAGATTTTTCGCAAAGCCACAGGTTGCATTAGCGCAAGTATAACCGGCTAAATAACCAAATAGTAAAGACGTCATCGCAAAAGCTAATAAGATGTAGCCATAATGTAAAATGGTATCTACAGAACAGCCTGCTTTAATTTGATTTACTAGCAAAGCAATAACATAAGGAATAAGAGCTTCCATGATTACTTCGCCAATAACAAACAAAGGTGTTAATATCATTGGTTTTTTATATTCACGTACACTTTTACCAAGTTCTTTTATCATAAAATCTCCCTTCTTTTCAAAAATATGAACTTATATATTCTACATCACTTTATATAAAAATTCATATAAAAAAATAAGCAATTAAGCTTACTTTCTTCCCATATTCCCTAATACTATTAAAGCAGCCGAGAATATAAATATTACATAATAAATGTTGGTTGGAATCTTATTAATGTATTTACTATAAACGCTAATACCAACGATTAATAAGAGCCCAAGATAGGCAATTATGTTTCTTTTCACTCAACAACTCCACATCTTTTTTGTAATGGTGCTTTACAAATATCATTAAAGTAAGAAACAACCCTACCAACGCCAATTACACAAGCGATAGTTCCAATACCAATACCAATTAATTTACCTGCAAAAGCAAAAGAGATAATACATGTTAAAATTACTGAACATAAATCGAAGATGTTCTTAGTGATGCCTACTCTTTTATGTACAAAGTCGGCAACCGATTGAACAATACCATCACCAGGGTTTGGTACTATACGCATATCAAGCGACATTGCACAACCAATACCCGTAAGAATGATGCCTAGAATCATGAATAGGATTCTTGTAACTAGCTTAGTAGGAATCGTAATATGTTCAGCAAACAAATTCATTAAAGTGGTAAAAATAATAGTAACAATAATTTGGGCTAAGTCTTTAGCAATTACAACCTTTAAATTTTTAACCTTACTTATAGTATGTAAAATAATCTCCACTATAACAAAAATAATATATTGATATAGCGTAACTCTAGCTAAGGTAAGACCACTAATTTGTGAAATACAATATGCAATCGATAAGATTGGCGAAACACCAAAGTTTGACTTTGTGTTAAGTATTAAGCCTAGTGATAAAATGCCAAGGCCTAAAAAATAAAATATAATTCTTCTAACATTCTCTATTTTCA
>CAVFKJ010000055.1:0-8532 GCA_963623125.1 Clostridium sp. CAG:217 | reverse complement strand
CAAATAAGATAACCATTATTATCTAGTTCTAATAATTCCTTAAACAAAGAATTATTAGGTATTAAACCAATTGCTAAAAAGACACCTGCGCAATCTAAGTTGTTTAAAACAGTATTTTCTTTATAACTTAATCCCTTAAATTTTCCATCCTCAACTACATACTTGATATCACCAGTATTAAAGTGTACTTCAACATTATCGTAAGTTAACAACTTATCAATTTGTTTCTTTTCACCCGTTAAATGATCTAAATCCTGTAAGATAATAACTTTCTTACAAGTATTAGCCAAAAGAATACCTTCAACTAAAGCCGAATTGCCACCACCCACAAGGCACACTATCTTATCTTTATAAGCTAAGCCATCACAAGTTGCACAAAAATGTACATTATTACCAATTAAATCTTCTTCATAATCAACATTTAAACAACGATGTTTACTACCCGTGGCAATAATTAAACTTCTTACTAAAATATCTTCATTATCCTTAAAGCGTAAAGTGATTAAATCGTTTCTATCTACTTTGATACACTCATCAAAAATAAATTCACCATTTAATTCATTTACTTGATCTAGAAGCAAATCACCAAATTCCTCACCACTAATTTTCTTAAAACCCGGAATATTTTCTACACATGGTGAATTAACAATCTGCCCACCAAAGACATTCTTTTCAATTACGACAACACTCTTATTATTTCTAAGGCCATAGATAGCCGCTGTAAGACCAGCAGGGCCACCACCAATTATCCCAATATCATAGACCATGTTTGTTTAAATACTCACTTGCCGCATTAGCGCCCACATAACGCTTGCCATCTTCATCAATAATAGTAGGTGTTTCCATAAGATTAAGCTTTATAGCTAAGTCTTTATTCTTATTGCAATCAACTTCCACAAAATCAACCTTCTTAAGTTTAAGTCTTTGTGTAGCACCCTTACACTTTGGACAATGTTCTTGGACAAAAACCGTTAATTTCTCGGGTTTATAATCAAAAACTTCTTGTTTAACTTCTTCTTTATGCTTAATAACCTCTTTATCCTTTGCCTTTAAAACAGAATTTAAAGGAATATATTCTTTCCTATCCTTAAACTCTTGAGCCTTGCCATCATTCCAATTGGAAATAGGACGGTAATAACCGGTAATTCTAGACCAAACTTCGGTTGTTTCCCCACACTTTGGACACTTATAGACTTCACCATTTATATAGCCATGTTTTGGACAAATTGAATAAGTAGGTGAAATTGTATAATATGGAAGCTTATAATTTTCCGCAATCTTTCTAACCAGTGTCGCACAAGCCTTATAATCAGGAAGCTTCTCACCTAAGAAAGTATGGAAAACCGTACCTGAGGTATATAGTACTTGAAATCTATCTTCAATATCTAAGGCCTCAAACACATCATCTGTAAAACCTACTGGCAAATGTGATGAATTAGTATAATATGGAACCTTAGAATCATCATTAGCCGTAATAATATCACTATATTTCTTCTTATCATGTTTAGCCAAACGATAGCTTGTACTCTCAGCTGGTGTAGCCTCAAGATTATATAAGTCACCATATTCCTCTTGATACAAAACAAGACGATTACGCATATGATTTAACACTTCCTCACAAAAATCTTGGGCCCTTGTGCTTGTCAAATCGCATCTTATCCACTTCGCATTTAAACAGGCCTCATTCATACCCACAAGGCCAATCGTTGAAAAATGATTTCTAAAAGAACCAAGATATTGTTTAGTATAAGGATAAAGACCATTGTCCAAAAGTTTAGTAATAACCTCTCTTTTTATTTTTAAAGATCTAGCCCCAATATCCATAATCTTATCAAGACGATTATAAAAATCATTTTCATCTTTAGCTAAATAGGCAATCTTTGGCATATTAACGGTAACTACACCCACACTACCAGTCGACTCACCAGAGCCAAAATAACCACCAGACTTCTTTCTAAGTTCTCTAAGATCTAATCTAAGCCTACAACACATAGATCTGATATCGCTTGGTTTCATATCCGAATTTACATAATTAGAAAAGTATGGTGTACCATATTTAGCCGTCATATCAAACAACAATTTATTATTTTCACTATCTGACCAATCAAATTCTCTAGTAATCGAATAAGTAGGAATAGGATATTGAAAACCACGTCCATTGGCATCACCTTCAATCATAACCTCAATGAAAGCTTTATTAATCATGTCCATTTCCTTTTTACAATCACCATATTTATAAGCTAGTTCCTTACCACCTACAATACAGTATTGATCAGCTAAGTCTTCAGGAACCGTCCAATCTAAAGTGATATTAGAAAAAGGTGCTTGGGTACCCCAACGTGAAGGTGTATTAACCCCATAGACAAAAGATTGTATGCATTGTTTAACTTCCTTATAAGATAAATTATCTTCTCTTACAAAAGGAGCTAAATAAGTATCAAAGCTTGAAAAAGCCTGTGCACCAGCCCACTCATTTTGCATAATGCCCAAGAAATTAACCATTTGATTACATAAGGTCGCAAGATGTTTAGCGGGAGATGAAGTAATCTTGCCCTTAACACCACCTAAGCCTTCTTGAATAAGTTGTTTAAGTGACCAGCCAGCACAATACCCTGTAAGCATACTTAAATCATGAATATGCATATCACATTCCCTATGGGCATTAGCGATTTCTTCATCATAAATTTCTGAAAGCCAATAGTTAGCTGTAATAGCCCCCGAATTAGATAAAATCAAACCACCAACTGAATAGGTAACAGTGGAATTTTCTTTAACACGCCAATCTAGAGAATCCACATAAGAATTAACTAATTCCTTATAATCAAGCATTGTCTTAGATAAATCCCTAGCCTTCTGTCTTTGTTTACGATAAAGGATATAAGCCTTAGCTACATCAGCGTAATTACTCTCACTCAAGACTTTCTCAACACTATCTTGAACATCTTCTACGCTAACCTTATCATCTTTAATCTTCGTCTCAAAATCGGCACAAGTCCTAAGAGCCAACATTTCAATTACACTAGGATGATAATTGCGATTAACTGCTTCAAAAGCCTTCTTAATAGCGTCACAAATCTTATTTAAATCAAAATCTACAACACTACCATCTCTTTTAATAACCCTATACATAGCTACTCCTTTATTCCTCGTATCTCCACTTTATCCACATATTTTTCCATCTTACTCTTAATTAAATAAAGTTCTTCTTTACTTAAAGGATGTAAACCCTCTTTTATACAAGTTCCATTATCCTCAAAGTTTTGTATATAAAATTGCTTAGAACCTTTTAACCACTCACCTAAAGACTCTACATCAAAATTCTCGTGATACTCTTTAATAAAAGTAGTCCTAAATTCATACTCAATAGCGCAATTCTTTAATAGCTTGACACTCCTTTCAATACAAGAAATATCAAAGTCCTTTAAATCAACACTAAAGCCATATTTATCCTTAGTATTCTTGATATCCATAGCTACATAATCAAGTAAATTTAAATCAAGTAATTCCCTAAGTTTATCAGGATTACTACCATTAGTATCTAATTTAACCAAAAGACCATACTCTTTTATCTCTTTAATAAAATCAATTAAGCCCTCTTGTAGTAAAGGTTCACCACCACTAATACAAACCCCATCCAAGATATTTCTTCTTTGACTTAAATAATCAAACAAGCCATCCTTATCAAATTCCCCATCTTGTTCATTTAGAAAAACAAGGGAACGGTTATGACAATATGGGCATCTAAAGTTACATCCACCAGTAAAAATGGTGCAAGCCATCTTACCTGGATAATCTAATAAAGTTAATTTTTGTAGACCATAAATCTTTACATCACTAACTTGTTTAAAAGAATCATATTCTCTAGCTTTATCAATTACTTCCGCCATCACTTTCTCAAAAATCGAAAATTCATCACTAGAAATACCCTTAAAAAGATATTCTTGCCACTGCTGTCTTAAAATATATAATTCGGGAATAATCTTATTAGCCTTATCACTGGTATAAAGACATCTACTTCTTTTATCAAATTCATTATTTACGATATCCACATAACCAAATTGTTCCAAAACCTTTAAAGACTTAGTAATAGTACCCTTATCAAAACTACCAAAACTAGCCAATTCATTCATGGTTAAACCCTCATTTTCATAAATCTTCAAAAGAAAAAGTAAATGCGTATAACCAAGGTTATATTTAGCTAAGGCCTTATCATAATATTTTTGACTACATCTATACAAAATAGAAGAATCAACGTCTGTAAAATTCTTTTCCACATCTTAATTGTAAACCACTAAGTTGAAAGTTCAACTACTTAGCCCTTATAATTTAGATATGGAAAGATACTTAATTATATTTAAGGGAAGGGTACAGGGCGTAGGCTTTAGATATACTTGCCAACTTATTGCCAAAGAAAACCATTTAACCGGCTTTGTTGAAAATCTTGATAATGGTGATGTTAAAGCGGAAATACAAGGCAATAAGGATGATATTACAAGCTTTTTAAAGGATATCTTAAATCCCGATAGTATCTTTATTAGTATTGAAGACTACGCTATTAAGAAAATTACCGTTAATGAAAAAGAAAAAATCTTCTCTATTCGATATTAGAGAAGTTATACATAATTATGGCACCTGCCATAGCTACATTTAGAGAATCGATATTATGCATATCGATTTTTATTATTTCATCACATAATTTGAAAGTAGAGTCTTTAACCCCACTTCCCTCATTACCTAAAATAATTGCCATCTTATCACTTAGCTTCACTTCATCTAAAGATAAAGTATTATCTCTTAACCCTGTAGCGTAGACCCTAAAACCTAATTCTTTTAGTTTTACAATCTCATTAGAAATATCACCACGATTAATGTTAACTTTAAAAATACTACCATGACTTGCGTTTAAGCATTTGGGATGATAAATATCCGCTGCATCATTACTAAGTAAAACACTGTCAAAACCAAATTGACTACATGACTCAATGATTCTGCCGATATTTAAAGGATCACCCAAATCCTCAAGAATCATCACCCTATTTTTATAATCAGCACTATATTTAATCTTTTTACCAACGCCAATATAGTTTAAGCCATCAACCTTAGCTATCTTATTTAAGACATCTCTACTTACTTCATAAGACTCATTAAAAGAAAATGGACAAGTACCACAATAAATCAAAGTCTTTAAATAACCACTTTCAAAAGCCTTATCTACAAGTTCCTCACTAAGCAATAAGTATTCTTGATCACGATACTTTTTAAGATGAAGTTTAGTCCAATTTTTTACTTTTTTATTTTCTAAAGATTCAATCATTTTCGCTGTCCAAACAATAAAGTAGCCACCACATCACAACTACTTGCCCCACTTAAACTATTTCTAAAATCATTGCCATAAGGGATATAAACTGGCCTATCAGTAAGTTCTAATAATTTACTAGAAATACCTCTTTTTTCCCCACCTAACATAAATAAACATTTCCTAGGGAATTGTTCATTAAAGATATCAAAACTATCATCCCCTCTTTGTAAAGAATAGATAGTATAATCTTTCTTTAAATCAGAAATAAAACTATAAACATCATCGCATTTTATAATGTTGGCATATTCATATGCTCCAGCGCTTGATTTAATAATTTGCGCTTCCATATAACTATAATCCCTTAAAGGAAGCAAGATATTCTTAATATTAAAGGCGTATAAGGTCCTAATGACATAACCCAAATTAAAAGGATCTTCAATGCCATCTAAATAAAAGATATCACCTTCATCAAAGCTATCATTAACTCTATCTAATACTTCGCCACATATTCCACCAAAGCTTTTGCCTACATTAAACTTATCGAAGTCACTTCGATCTATCTCTTTTACTTCAATATCATTATTTAAACAAAGTCTACGAATAAAATTAAAATCCTTACTCTTTTTAGCTTTATCAATATAAACAGTATTAATTTTGCGCTTATTAGCCAATATGCAAGCCTTTAGACTAATTGCCCCCTCAACTTGCATTATTAATCCTTCTTATCATATCGTTTCTTTTTACCCTAAATGGTAAACGCATAAGTAATAATTCACATGGCTTATGAGCCTTAGAAACTTTATTCCACTCTTCATCAAACATCACCTTATTAACAAATTGTCTATTTTGCATACTAGGCGAAATAACCTCTAAGTTATCTTCTAAATCAAATTTATTCTTTACTTCAACTAAAGCCAAACCTCTATTTTCATCATAAGCCTTAACTAAAGCCACATAATCGTGGGTAACACCACTACCATTTATGCCATATAAGTGTTTACTATCATCGCAACTTCCACTCAAGAAGCCATCATCACTTAAACGGTTTTCACACTTTAAAAGTTCCTCGTCATAATACTTTAAACGTTCTTCACTAATATGACCAGTTTTGTAAACTTCATCAATTAAATCGCGATATGTTTTAACCACACCCGCAATATAATATTCGGACTTCATTCTTCCTTCAATCTTTAAAGAGGCTACCCCACATTTAATCATCTCTTCAATATAGGCGCTAGCTCTTAAATCCTTACTTGAAAAAGAAAGAGGGTTATCTTCACAAGAGAGAAGTTCTCCATTTTCATAAACCTTATATTTCCATCTACAACTATGAGCGCAACCACCTCTATTGGCATCTCTATTAGTCATGCGATTAGACAAAACACATCTTCCTGAATAGTTAGAACACATACCACCATGAATAAAAACTTCCAAAGGCGTTTTACTTAAAGAAGCAATCTCCTTTATTTCTTCCATACTAGCTTCTCTACCTAAAACCACTCTATCAGCCCCATACATGCTTAATAGATTAACAGCTTCACTATTTAAAGAAGAAAGTTGGGTAGAAACATGAGCTTCTAAAGATGGTGCATATTTTTTTAATATCGAAATTACAAAAACTGAAGAAACAATAACCGCATCTACATGTATTTCTTCTAAATATCTTAAATAATCCTTTAAACCATCAAAATCATCATCATGAAAAACGATATTAACGGTTACATAAACTTTTTTATTTAAATTATGGGCATAATCAACAATCTCTTTAATATCCTCATTAGAAAAATTGCTGGCACGCGATCTAAGTGAAAAATGCTTACCACCAATATAGACCGCATCAGCCCCATAATCTAAGGCAATTTTAGCTTTAAACAAATCCTTGGCCGGAGCTAGTAACTCAATTTTTTTCATCACTATCCTCCTTAACTTTACTGGTTTTTTGATATAAATAACCATCAGAGAAATTATAGTTTGGATATTTCGTAACTAGATTTCGATATAAGAAACCATAGTTATCAGGTGAAAGACGCTTAAAATCTCTTAAAACATCACAAACTAGATTATTGTTATCAATAAAAGTATCATCAACAATCGCTCTTCTAATCTTATCCTTTAAAGGAAGAAGCTCTTGATACATCAAAAAGATATAATCAGTATAAATTCTTGTACCATATTTATCTTCAATAATAGGCAAAGCATAATCTCTACTTTCTTCAACAAGTAAAACATCTTTTTTACCGGTTAAATCAACATTAGAATCAATATGCTTAAAATAATTACTTAAGAATTTACGTCGTGAATAAGACATCTTTAAATGACCAAACACTTGTAAATCAACCATGCCTAAATTGTTATTAACAATCCTAGTTATCTCATCAATAGTTAATTCTCTAGAAAGAACACAGCCAATATTTTGTTTAACATAAAAATTCACATCAAGAGAATTAGTTAGTAAAGTATCTGGATCATAAGTAAGTTGGTTCTTAAAATCTTCAGCCATTAAAACAATACCTAAATCGGTAAAATAGATGCCATCGACAGCCAATCTACTCAAGAAATCAAGATACTCATAAATGGCTACCTTATCTTTTTCAAACACAAAAGTATCCAAAGTAACATAACGCTTTAAACCATTGTTAAGACAATAATCATTAATAAGACGCATTTGTTCAAGATTATATTTAAAACGTAATGAAAAAGGGCCACCAAAAATTAAACCATCTGTTTCCTTTTTGGTAAACTTTTTTAAATTATCAAAACTACTTAAGGTAACCAACAACTCCATATTAAGATTTTAACACACCAAAACTATTTTATCTTTACTAGCCTTCACATCAATTACTCTTTGATTACTAGAGCCACAATACTTCAAACGAAAATCCTTTAGTTCATCAACAAATTGGCCATCAACCAAAACATCAATATACTTTAAAACTTCTCTTTGTTTTTCAGTTAAGTTTTCATAAAGAAAACCACTCCAAAGCCAAATAGTCTTATCTGGAAACTTTTCTTTATATCTTTTACATATCTCGATAACGGTATCAACATTATTTGGATGTAAGGGTTCTCCACCCAGTACTGATAAGCCAGCAGTGTGACTGTTTTCACCTAAAGCTAATAAATAGTTCATTTCTTTATCCCTAAAAGGTTTACCACCACCAAAGTCCCAAGTATCACTATTAAAACAATTCTTACAATGAAAAGCACAGCCTTGTACAAAAATACTTACTCTA
>CAVFKJ010000054.1:0-33743 GCA_963623125.1 Clostridium sp. CAG:217 | reverse complement strand
TCTTATTTGTGATGAGTCATTACAAAGCAAGTATGATAACATTTTCATTGCGGGAGATTGCCGTAATAAATTATTAAGACAAGTAGTTGGTGCTTGTAGTGATGGTGCTTTGGCTGCTACTTTGGCTTGTCGATATTTGGAGGGAAAATGAGTATTGTAGAGTTTTTAAACAATAGTCCTACTAGTTATAATGCGATAGCTAGTATTAAGGAAATTCTTGATAATAAGGGTTATATAGAATTAAGTGAGTCTAGTGATTATGACATTAAAAAAGGTAATAAATATTATGTTATTCGTAATGGTTCAAGTATTATTAGTTTTAATGTTGGAAGTAAACTAGATAGACCGCACTTACAACTTAGTGCTTCGCATTCGGATTGTCCAAGTTTTGTGTTAAAACCTAATTCTTGGGTTTATGATAATGGTTATTTAAAACTTAATACTGAAGTATATGGTGGTGTTATCTTTTATTCTTGGTTTGATAGACCGCTTTCAATTGCCGGTAGATTAATTTATAAGGAAGACAATAAGGTAAAATCAATGCCTTATGTTTATAAGAAACCATTTTGTATTATTCCTTCTTTGGCTATTCATTTAAATAGAGAAGTCAATAATGATTTAAAGCTTAATCCACAAGTTGATTTAATGCCTCTTGTTTCTTTAAAGAAGAAGGATATTAAAGAGTTCTTGAAAGAAGATAGTGGTAAGGATGTTATTAGTTATGATTTGTTCTTATATCCAATTGAGAAGGCCTATACTTGGGGATGTGATAATGAATTTATCACTGGTCAACATTTAGATGACTTACAATGTGCCTATAACTGTTTAATGGGCTTTGTGGATAATTTTAATGATGAGAATATCAATGTTTATTGTTGTTTTGATAATGAAGAGATTGGCTCTAATACTAGACAGGGTGCCGATTCGGATTTTCTTGTTTCAACATTAAAGAGAGTATGTGCTAGCTTAAATATTGATTACTATAAATTATTAAGTAGAGGCTATATGCTTTCATGTGATAATGCCCACGCCTTACATCCAAATCATAGTGAAAAGTATGATCAAAATAATCGTACTTATATGAATAAGGGTATTGTGATTAAGCATGAGACAAGAGCTTATACTTCTGATGGACTTAGTCTAGGCCTATTTATCAATATGCTAGATGAACATAAGATTCCTTATCAATATTTTGCCAATAGAAGTGATAGTAGAGGTGGTAGTACTCTAGGCAATATTTCTAATAATCATGCTTCTCTTTTAGCTCTTGATATTGGTTTGGCTCAATTGTCTATGCATTCAGTAATGGAGACCGCCGGTAATAAGGATAATGATTATATGCAAGAAGCTTTAAGGGCTTTCTATAGCACTAGTTTTATTGATTAGAAATGAAGATTTTAGTTATTAATCCTGGTAGTACTTCTACTAAGCTTTCGATATATGAAGATGATAAAAAACTTTTTGAAGAAAGCGTTTTTCATGATGCGCCAATTTTAAGAAGTTTTAAGCATGTCAATGATCAAACGCCTTTTAGAAGAAAAGTAATTGATGATTTTCTTGATAAGTATCATGTTTCTATTAAGGAAATAGAGGCTATAGCTTGTAGAGGAGGCAGCGCTTACCCCCAAGCTAGTGGTGTTATTAAAGTAGATGAGTGTCTTTATAACGATACTTTAAGTGGTGTTGGTGGTAGTGAGCATGCGGCTAAACTAGGCGTTTTATTAGGATATGAACTTTCTAAAGAATATAACATTCCCATGTTTACATTAAATGCTACAAATGTGGATGAGCTATGTGATGAAGCGCGTATTACTGGTATTAGGGGTGTTTATCGTAATGCTCAAAGTCATGTCTTAAATCAAAAGGCGGTGGCAAATTATTATGCAACTAGCGTTGGCAAGAAATATGAAGAGTGTAACTTTGTTGTTTGTCATATTGATGGTGGTATTACGGTTAGCGCTCATAAAAAAGGTAGGATGATTGATGGCAATGTTGGCTCTGGTGGCGATGGTAGCTTTACGCCTACGCGTATTGGTTCAATTCCTGTTTTGCCTTTACTTGATTATCTAGAAAAGCATTCACTTAATGAAGTAAGGGAGATGTGCACTAGAAGTGGTGGTTTTGTATCTTACTTTAATACTAGTAATGTGGATACTATTAGAAAACTTATTGATAATGGGGATAAAAAGGCCAAGCTTATTTGGGATAGTATGATATACAATATTGCCAAGGAAATTGGCGCAATGTCAGTTGTCTTAAAAGGAGATGTTGATTGTATTATTCTAACAGGTGGTTTTGTTCGTTTTAATGATTTAGTTGATTCTATAAAAGAATATTGTGGTTATATTAGTAAGATTGTTGTAGTTCAAGATAGGGAACAAGAGACTTTGGCTTTAGAAGTTTATAAGGTAATGATTGGCGCTAATAAGGCTAAAGAGTATACGGGTAAGCCAGTTTTTAGTGGTTTTGATTTTATTTAATTATGGATAAGTTTGAGTTAGTTAGTGATTATTCTCCTAAAGGGGATCAACCTAAGGCCATTAAAGAATTGGTTGATGGTTTAAATAGTGGTAAGCAACAACAAGTTTTACTGGGAGCTACAGGTACGGGTAAGACTTTTACGATTGCTAATGTGATTGAGGAAGTTAATAAACCAACTTTGGTTTTTGCCCATAATAAGACTTTGGCAGGCCAACTTTACTTAGAGTTTAAGGCCTTGTTTCCTCATAATGCGGTAGAGTATTTTGTCTCTAATTTCGATTATTATCAACCTGAGGCTTATATGCCTAAGACCGATACTTATATTGAGAAGAATGCGGTAACTAATGATGAAATAGACATGCTTAGAATGTCTACTTATAATTCTTTACTTGAGAGAAAAGATGTAATTGTGGTAGCTTCGGTAGCTTGTATCTATGCTTCTAGTAATCCTAAAGATTATGGGGATATGTTTTTTACTTTAAAAGTTGGGGAACATATTGACCGTCAGGATTTAATTAAGAAGTTTATTGATAGACAATATTTGCGTAATGATATTGATCGATTACGTGGTACTTTTTCGGTTAAGGGTGATGTGATTGAACTTGTACCTGGACATAACGATAAAATCATTGTGCGCATTGAGATGTTTGATGATGAGATTGAACGTATTAGTGAGATTGATATTACCACTAAAAATCTTTTAAATGCCTATATCATTTATGTTTTTACACCGGCTTCTGGCTATGCAAGAGATAAGGTGGATATTGAAATAGCTTGTAAGGGTATTGAAAAAGAACTCGAAGAACGTTTAGCTTATTTTAAGAAAGAGAATAAACCTTTAGAGTATGAGCGTCTTGAACAAAGATGTCGTTATGATTTAGAGGCTTTAAGAGAAATAGGTGTTTGTCCAGGTATAGAAAACTATGCCATGCATATAGATCATCGTAACTTTGGAGAAAGACCATATAATCTTTTTGATTATTTTTCCGATGATTTTTTGATTGTGGTTGATGAATCACATGTTTCTTTACCCCAAATTAGAGGCATGTTTAATGGTGATAGAGCACGTAAAGAGACTTTAGTAGAATATGGCTTTAGACTACCTAGTGCTTTAGAAAATCGTCCTTTAAAGTTTGAAGAGTTTGAGGAAATAAGGGCTCAGCGTATTTATATTAGTGCTACACCTGGCGACTATGAACTTGATAAAGTAAATAATGAAGTTGTGGAACAAATTATTCGTCCAACAGGTTTACTTGATCCACTAGTTGAAGTAAGAGGAACTATTGATCAAATTGATGATTTGTTAAATGAGATAAGAAAGAATATTGAGAAAAAAGAGCGTACTTTAATTACGACTTTAACCGTTAAGATGGCGGAGGATTTAACGGACTTTTTAAAGAAACAGGATTTAAAGGTAGCTTATCTTCATCATGAGACTAATACTCTGGAAAGAAGTGCGATTATTCATGATTTAAGAGTTGGTACTTATGATGTGCTAGTTGGTATTAACTTATTAAGAGAAGGTTTGGATTTACCAGAAGTTAGTTTAGTGGCAATATTGGATGCGGATAAAGAAGGTTTCTTAAGAAGTGAGAAGTCGCTTATTCAAACTATTGGTAGAGCAGCTAGAAATGCTAATGGTAGGGTTATTATGTATGGTGATAAGATTACCGATTCTATGAAGAAGGCTATTGATGAGACCAATCGTAGACGTAGTATTCAAGAGACTTATAACAAGGAACATAATATAACTCCTAAGACCATTATTAAAAGTGTAAGTGAGGTAATTCATTCTAAGGAGTCTAAGAAGGCTACTAGTGATTATCTTAAGAAACAAAAACATACTGTTAAAGATAAAGAGAAGCTTATTGCCTCTCTTGAAAAGGATATGAGGGAAGCAGCTAAGAAGCTTGATTTTGAAACGGCGGCTAAGCTTAGAGATATTATCATTGAAATTAAAGCTGGTAAGTAGGTACGCTAAGGCCGTGTGTTACAATGAGTGTATGAAAAGATTAGCGATTATTTCAGGAGTCAGTGGTGCTGGTAAGACTACGGCGTCAAATTATTTAGAGGACAAAGGATATCGTTGTATTGATCAATATCCTTTGGAGCTTATTAAGGAGTTAATTGATTTAATTGAGAGTGATGATTCTTTTAAGTATGAGAATGTCGCTTTAACTATTTCTTTAAATGATTTACAACAGTGTGCTTACTTATTGAGTAATGGAAATTTTAAGGTAACTTTGATTTTAATTGATGCGGATAAGGATGTTTTAATTAATCGTTATAAGTTTACTAGAAGAATTCATCCGCTTTTGGTTAATAATGTAGCGGATACTTTAAGTGAAGCAATCGATATTGAAAAGAGTATCTTAGAAAAATATCGTAAGATGGGTGTGGTTATTGATACTACCCGTATTAGTGGTGTACAGTTTAAAAAACAAATCGATAAGGCCTTAAATGACTTAGATGAAAAAAATCTTACTTTAAGTTTTGAGTCTTTTGGTTTTAAAAATGGTGTACCCCAAGATTGTGATAGTATTTTTGATGTACGTTTTTTAGATAATCCTTTCTATGATCCGGCTTTAAAAGTTAAAACGGGTAATGATAAAGAAGTTAAGGACTTTGTTTTAAGCAAGCCTTTGACTCAAGAATATTTAAGTAAGCTAATTGATTATGTGGATTTTATGGTTAAGTCTTATGAACAAAATGAGGAAAAAAGACATTTAACTATTTGCGTTGGTTGTACAGGTGGTCAACATCGAAGTGTAGTTATTACTAACTATTTATATGATTATTATAAGAAAAAGTATGTTTGTCATTTAAAACATCGGGAGCTTGATAAATGAAGAAAGTAGTTGTGATTGGTGGAGGACATGGTCAATCAACAATTGTAAAGGGTATTAAGGACTTAGACGTTGATTTAAAGGCGATTGTAACCGTTGCGGATGATGGTGGTTCCACGGGTAGATTGCGTGAGCTTTATAATATTCCAGCCGTTGGTGATATTCGTAATGTCCTTGTTTCCATGTCGGATAATAAGAATTTGAGTGAACTTTTTGCCTATCGTTTTAAGGGCGATGAAGACACCGATGTCATGGGGCATTGTTTAGGTAATTTAATTTTGGCAGCTTTAATCGAAATTAATGATAGTTCTTTGCCTATTGCGATAAAGGATATGAGTAGATTATTACAAATAAAGGGTAAGGTTATTCCTTCGACTACGGAGGCTGTTTCTTTATATGCGAAGTTTAAGGATGGTTCTATTGAAAAGGGTGAGGCCAATATCCCTTTTATGCTTAAGCATATTGATAAGGTTTATTATGATCATGATGTAAAGGCGGATGTTGATGCGGTTAATGCGATATTAAAGGCTGATTTAATTATTTATGGTATTGGGTCTTTATATACTTCTTTACTTCCTAATGTGATTATCAAGGAAATTAATGAGGCTTTAAATAATTCAAAGGCTAAGAAGGTTTATTTTGCCAATGCGATGACTCAAAGAGGTGAGACTTATAACTATAATCTAAAGGAACATATTGATGCCTTTAGAAGGCATAATGTGCCAGTTGATTTAGTTATTAAACATTCTGAAGAAATTCCTGATGATATCAAGGAAAGATATATTAGGGAAGAGGCTATTGAGGTTATAGATGAGGGAAATGATGGCGTTAAAGTTATAAAAAGAAGTCTTCTTGATTTTAGTAAGAATAAGGTAAGACATGATCCTAAGAAGATTAAAAGAGTTGTTTCTAAACTGTTGGAGAACTTATAATGGCTTCTTTTACTTCACTTATTAAACAAGAGATCGCCTCTAACGAATTAGAAGATTGTTGTAAGAGGGCAGAGCTTTCAGCTTTGATTCAACTTACTTCTTCTTTATCAATTGCCAATAAGAAGGTAACTTTAGTTGTTCGTAATGAGAATCCTACTACGGCTAAGCGTATTGTTTATTTGCTTAAGAAATTATATAAGGTTGAAACCGAACTGGTTGTTTTAAAGAAGAATAATTTAAAGAAGAATAATATTTATTTAGTTAAGACTTATGATGATTGCCGTAATATTCTAGAAGATTTGGGCATTTATAGTCAAAACAAGGGTTTACTTTCACATCCTACTTATCTAATTGTGGCCAAGAATTGTTGTGCTAGAAGTTATTTAGCGGGCTTGTTTTTGGCTTATGGTATGTGTAATTCACCGGATAATAAGAATTATCATTTAGAGCTTGTTTTAAATGATATTGATCATAGTAATTTTGTGGTTAAACTATTATCACGTTTTAATATTGAGGGTAAGATTTCCAAAAGAAGAAATAAGTATTTGGTTTATCTTAAGAAGGCTGATGTGATTGGTGATTTTTTAAGAGTTATTGGGTCTAATGAGGCTTTATATAAATTTGAGGATAGTCGTATTAGTAAGGATTTGATGCATTCAATTACGCGTATCAATAATTGTGAGATTGCCAATGAGGTTAAGTCTTTAAAGGCCAATGGTAAGCAAATTGAGTGTATTAATATCATTAAGGATGCCGGTAAGTATGAGGACTTAGATGAGAAACTTAAGAATGTGATTGATATTAGATTGTTACATCAAGATTATTCTTTAAATGAATTATGTTTGGCGTATGGTGAAAAGTATGGTGAGAGTATTTCTAAGTCTGGTTTAAAACATCGTTTAAATAAGATTGAGAGTATCGCAAGGAGTATATGATGAGAGAAGTTAGAATTAAGAGTTTTGAGGATTTGCAAGATATTGTCTTTAAGGATTGTTATGATAAGAAGATTAATCGTTATCGTAACGATTATGTTTATCGTGGTGTTTCCGATGGCAGTTATCCTTTAATTACGACTTTAAATAGAGAGTGCAGTCATAATTTAGCTTTGGAGGATCATATTATTAGGTCTTTTAAGAAGTATGGTTATGATGAACTTAAGGATATTGATTCGTTTTGGCAAATTTTGGCTACAGGTCAGCATTTTGGTTTGCCAACTAGACTTCTAGATTGGACTTATTCACCTTTGGTGGCAGCTCATTTTGTGACTTTTAATTTAAATGATTATGACAAAGATGGGGCAATATATTGTATTGATACCCATGATTCAATTAAGACTTTGCCTGAAAGTTTAAAGTTAGCGTTAGAGAAAAGAGATACTAGTACTTTTACAGTCAGTTCTTTGGAGCGTAAGGCGAAGAATTTAAGGGAGCTACAAGCATTAAGTGATAAGCCTTTCTTCTTATTTTTTGAGCCTGCAAGTGGTGATAATCGTATGATTAATCAATATTCTTTGTTTTCCATTTGTTCAGATGCCAAGGTTTTAGTATCTGATTTGGTTGGTGAGGATACAAGTTTATATAAAATAATTATTCCTAAGGAGACAAAACTGGAAATAAGAGATAAACTCGATTATATAAACATTACGGAGCGAGTTATTTATCCAGGTTTGGATAGTGTTTGTAGTTGGATTGCCAGAAGATATTCAAAGATAGGAGATTAAGATGGCTTATATACTTATTACAGGTGCCAGCAGTGGTATCGGTGAGGCGTTTGCCCTGGACTTTGCCAGAAAGGATTTTGATTTAATCCTTACTTCAACAAGTATGGATAAATTAAATGTCGTTAAGGACAAGATTAGTGGTTTATACAATGTGGATATTAAGACAATTGCCTTAGATTTATCTTTAGTTGATGATGTTGAAAGGCTATATGATTTTGTTTTGTCGAATAATTTAGATGTAGCGTGTCTTGTCAATAATGCAGGCTTTGGTGATTTTAAGGAATTTACTAGTGGTGATTTAAATAAGTATAGTAAGATGCTTGATTTAAATTGTAAGGCTTTAATGTCTTTGTCTTATATGTTTGGTAACTACTTTAAACAAAGGGGTGAGGGTCATATTGTTAATATTGCCTCTATTGCCGGCTTTATGCCTGGCCCTTACATGGCAGTCTATTATGCAAGTAAAGCTTTTGTGCTTAATTTCTCACTTGCCTTACAAAGTGAACTTGAAAAATATAACATTAAGGTTACTACGATTTGTCCAGGTCCGGTTAATACTAATTTTTGGAGTAGAGCCGATGTAAAACTATCTAAGTTTAAACAAAACTTCTTTACTCGTACTCCTAAACAAGTTGTTAAGAGTAGTGACTTTGCCATGGAGTTTGGTGGTTTACATGTCGATGGTTTTAAGAATAGATTGGCTCTTTTCTTTAGTGATTTCTTGGATAAGGAAACTTTAAGTAGAGTTGTTGGTTTTGTGAATAGAAGATTAAACAATAAGGGGGAATAATGAAGGTTGTTTTTGATCATCTAACTAAGACTTTTAAGGGTGTTAAAAAGGGTGATAAGGATGTTACGGCGGTCAACGATTTCTGTTTTGAGATTGAAGATGGCAAACTTATTGGTTTACTTGGTCCATCAGGATGTGGCAAGTCAACTTGTCTTAATTTAATTTGTGGGCTTGAGAGTGCTACTAGTGGCAAGATTTATTTTGATGATGAAGATGTTACTAATGTTCCACCTGAAAACAGGGGAGTGGGTATGGTTTTTCAAAACTATGCTTTATATCCTCATTTGACAGTTAAAGAGAATATTTGTTTCCCTTTAGAGAATTTAAAGGGTAAGGATAAGCTTAGTAAACAAGAGATGTTAGATAAGGCCATAAGTGCGGCTAAGCTTGTGCAAATTGATGACTATATGGATCGTTATCCTAAGCAATTATCTGGTGGCCAACAACAGCGTGTGGCCATTGCTAGGGCGCTAGTTAAATTACCTAGAGTTTTACTTTTAGATGAGCCTTTAAGTAATTTAGATGCTAGACTTCGTCTTCAAACTAGAGAAGAGATTAGGCGTATTCAAAAGGAAACGGGTATTACAACGATTTTTGTTACGCATGACCAAGAGGAGGCTATGTCTATTTCGGATGTAATTGTGGTTATGAAGGATGGCGTTGTTCAACAGATTGGTAAGCCACAGGATGTCTATGATTCTCCTTGTAATCTTTTTGTATCAAAGTTTCTGGGTACACCAGCTATTAATGTGTTTAATGGCTATATTAAGAATAAGAAATTATATATTGGAACAGATTGTCTTATGGACTTTGATAGTAATGATAAAGAGGTTATTGTGGGTATTAGACCTGAGGGATTGATGGTTGATGATAGTGGCGTCTTTACTTGTGAGTTTGATCGAAGAGAAGTGATGGGTAGAGATCATAGTATAGTAAGTCATAATGATAATTGCATTAGTGATAAGGATATTAGAGCGATTATTCCAAGCGATACTGTTGTTGATACTAGTAGTGCTACAGTTAAATTTAATATTAAGCCAAGTAAGCTTTATGTATTTGATAAAGAAAGTGAATTGCGTTTAAATGTTTAATAAAAATAATTTAAAGGCGTGGCTTTATTTATTGCCGGCTCTCTTATTTCTAATTGCCTTTATGGTTTATCCATTAATAGATGTTAGTATCTATTCTTTTGAGGAGGCTTATAATTTTGCCTCAGGCACAAGTATTGGAACAGGACTTTATAATTACAAGTATGTTTTAAGAGATCCTTATTTCTTACAAGCTTTAAAGAATACTTTTATTTTAGTAATTATTACGGTACCACTTTCTACTTTATTAGCTTTACTTATTTCTTTGGCTTTAAATTCAATTAAGAAATTAAAGGATTTATTTCAAACTATTTATTTTCTTCCTTATGTAACTAATACTTTGGCTGTTGGTTTAGTATTTATGATTTTATTTAAGAAGACGGCCTACTCTGATGGTTTGGTTAATCTTTTGATTAATTCATTAGGTTTTAGTTCAATTGATTTTATTGAGGGACCATATTGGGCGAAGATGTTTGTGCTTTGTTTCTATACAATTTGGGTAGTGCTTCCTTTTAAGATTTTGATTTTAACTAGTGCTTTAGCTAGTGTAAATGAAGATTATTATAAGGCAGCTAAGATTGATGGTACTAGTAAGTGGCGTATTTTTTATAAGATTACCTTGCCAATGATTTCACCAATGATTTTCTATTTGATTATTACCGGCTTTATTGGCGCTTTTAAGGCATATAGTGATGTAGTAGCTATTTTTGGTACTGATTTAAATGCGGCTGGTATGAATACGATTGTTGGTTATATCTATGATATGTTGTATGGTTCTAGTGGTGGTTATCCATCTTTTGCCAGTGCGACAGCTATTATCTTGTTTGTGATTGTACTTACAATTACGGTTATTAATTTACTAGTTTCAAAGAAGGTGAACTATGAATAGCGCATATCAAAAAAGTAGAGTAAAGAATATTGTTTCTAAGATTTTTGTTTATCTTTTCTTAGCGATTTGGGCAATAATTGTTTTATTTCCTTTCTATTGGATGATACTTACTTCTTTTAAAAGCTATAGTTCTTATAATAGTGAGTATATTCCTAAGTTTTTTGTAAGTAATCCAACTTTAGAAAATTATGCTCAAGCCTTTAGTGCCGTGCCACTTAGTAGATATTTTCTTAATACGATAATTTTTACGGTTATTACTACAGCTTTAATGTTGGTGGTAATTGTTTTGGCAGCTTTTGCGTTTTCCCGTTTAGAATTTAAGGGTAAGAATTTATTGTTTACAGCTTTCTTATCTTTGATGATGATCCCAAATGAACTAGTTATTATTACCAACTTTGTAACGATTACTAATCTTGGCTTAAGGAATACTTTTACGGGTTTAATTCTTCCTAGTGTTACTAGTATTTTCTATATTTATTTATTAAAGGAAAATTTTGAACAAATTCCGGATAGCTTATATAAGGCGGCTAAGGTCGATGGTACTAGCGATTTAAAGTATTTATTTAAGGTTATGATTCCTATTTGTAAGCCAACGATTATTACCGTGGTAATTTTAAAGGTTATTGAGTGTTGGAACTCTTATGTTTGGCCTCGTCTTATTACTGATGATGAGATGTATTATTTGGTTTCTAATGGCATTCAAACAATTAGAGAAAGTGGTTTTGGTAGAGAAAACATTCCAGCCATGATGGCGGCAGTTGTGCTTATTTCGATTCCTCTTATTATCTTGTTTCTGATTTTCCATAAGAAGATTATGGAGGGTGTATCTAGAGGAGGTACTAAGGGATGAGAAAACTAGTTTGTTTACTTTTGGCTTTACTTATTTGTTTAAGTGGATGTCATGGACAGAGTGTGTCTAATGATTTTGTGGTACCAGATAATTTTGATGAATCTAAGACTTATGAAATTACTTTTTGGGCTAAGAATGATAGTAATAAAACACAGGTGCAAATTTATAAGGATGCGATTGCAAGTTTTGAGAAGATTTATCCTAATATCAAAGTTAATTTAAGTTTATATACGGATTATGGACAAATCTATAATGATGTCATAACTAATATTTCGACTAATACAACACCTAATGTTTGTATAACTTATCCCGATCATATTGCGACTTATTTAACGGGTAATAATATTGTGGTGCCACTTGATGATTTAATTAATGATGAAAATTATGGCTTGGGTGGCCAAGAGGTTAAGTTTGATAGTGTTAAAAAGGATGAGGTTATTTCTAAGTTTTTAGATGAGGGCGTTATTAATGATAAACAATATGCCTTGCCTTTTATGAGGTCTAGTGAAGCTTTATATATTAATAAGACTTTTGTAGAGAAACTTGGTTACGAAATTCCAGATGTAGTTACTTGGGATTTTGTCTTTGAAGTATCTAGTAAGGCGATGGAAATGGATGAGGATGGTAATTTCTTGCTTAATGGGCAAAAGACGCTGATTCCTTTTATCTATAAGTCTACCGATAATATGATGATTCAAATGCTTAAGCAATTAAATATTCCTTATTCAGATGATGAGGGTGATATTTTAATGTTTAATGATGATACAAAGAATTTATTATTAGACATTGGTCAATACGCTAAAAGTAAGGCTTTCTCGACTTTTAAGATTTCGGGTTATCCAGCTAATTTCCTTAATGCGGGACAATGTATCTTTGCGATAGATTCAACGGCTGGTTCTACTTGGATGGGTACTGATGCACCACTTGTAGATATTCCTGAAGAGAATTTAGTAGAGTTTGAGACGGTGGTTAAGGAGATTCCTCAATATGATGTCGATAATCCAACTATGATTTCCCAAGGCCCTTCTATTTGTATCTTTAATAAGGATGATAGTGGTGAAGTATTGGCTTCTTGGCTTTTTGCCCAATATCTTTTAACGGATGATGTACAAATGGCTTATTCTAAGACCGAGGGCTATCTTCCAGTTACTAATAAGGCAATCAATAATAGCGAGTATGTTGATTATTTAAGTAAGAGTGGTATCGATAATGATGAACATTATAGTATTAAGCTTGATGCGGTAAAACTAATCTTAAATAATATCGATAATACGTTTACCACTAGTGTTTTCAATGGTTCAGCTTCTTTAAGAAATGCAGCCGGTCAATTAATTGAAGAGACTGTTAAGGGCGAACGAAGAGGTAAGGACGTCAATAGCGCATATATTGATCAAGTATTTGAGGATGTAAAGTCATTATATCGTTTAGACCAAATTTCAAGTAAGAGTACCAGTACGGATTTAGGTCCTTTACCTACAGAGAGTAAAGTATTAATTATTTCTCTTGTGGCAATTTGGTGTATTATTGGCATCTATTACTTTACGGATAAAAAGAAGAATAAAGCTTAAAAAAGAGCGTTAACGATGCAGATATTGTATTTTTGGCAAAAACTGCTTCGTTAAACGCTATTTTTATTTAAAAATTAGAATTTGTACTAATAAAATCTATTAGATTGACATGTTTAATACCATTTCTTTTTTGCAGTAGGTAATCAGTTGTCATAACATATTTTGGATAGTTATCTTTAATTGATTCAAGTGGTTTATATTCTCTATCTTCGGTCTTCTTATCTAAGGCGATTGTGTAAGCTGCTTGAACATAAGAATAATTCATTTGATTATCTATTAAAATAAAGTCACATTCTAGTTTGCCTATTCTGCCTACGCTTATGGCGTAATTTTTACTTTTAGCATAGATATAGATAATATTCTCTAGCACTGGTCCATAGTTTATTTGATTATCAGTATTTAAAGAGAAATAAAAGCTTAAATCGGATAAATAGTATTTCTTTTCACCTGAGAGAGATTTTTTAGATTTCATATCAAAACGCGGGCATTCATATAGAATTTTGGCATCAACTAGGGTTTGTATATAGCTTGCGATAGTTGTTCGATTTATTTTTATATTATCCTGAAGCAAAGCCTTTTGTAGACTTGAAATGCTTGTGGTAGAACCAAAATTATTGATGATATAACGCCGTACAGTTTCAAAAGTTTCTTTATTTCTTATTTTTACCCTTTTTCTTATGTCTTTTTCAAAGATTTCGGATACAACATTTTCGGTATAGATTCTTTTGGTTGCTAGATCAGGAAGTAATACAGTTTTTGGGAAACCACCTTCAAGAATATAGTTATTTAGTTCTGCCAGAGGGTTTAAACTGATTTCTAGATTATAGAACTTTTTCATTTCTTGATATTCATCAAAAGAAAGAGTGAATAATTCAAATTCAATATATCTTCCAGTTAATTTAGTAGCTAATTCACCACTTAATAAATAGGAGTTTGAGCCAGTAATAAAAATAGAATAATTACCATCAGTTCGATAGGCGTTGATTAATTCCTCAAAATTTTCAACATTTTGTATTTCATCAATAAATAAATATTTTTTGTCTTGAGTAATTGATAAAGAATCAATTAATTTTTCAAGTTCAGAACTATCTTTGATGTTGTGGTACTTCTTACTATCTAAATCAATATAAATAATTTGTTCATCTTTGATATTAGATTGTTTAAGTTCTTCTCTTATTGTTTGCATAAGCGAGCTTTTACCACATCTTCTTACACCAGTGATTACTTTAATTAAGTCTTCTTCATGAAAAAAGGGACGAATTTTCTTTAAATATTTTTCTCTTTTATATAATTCCATACTAATATGATATCAAAATATGATAGTTAACGATGCAGATATTGTGTTTTTGCCAAAAAATGATTCGTTAAACGCTATTTTTTGATTATAATTGTAAAATTTGTTTTGTAGTAACTTTGTAAATTTGACTAAGAAAATGTGAATGCTATAATACTTATGTTGTGTAACACAACAAGGAGAAGGAAAAATGAAAAAACTATTTACTATTTTACTTTCTGTACTAATGGTTATGGGTTTAGTTGCATGTTCTTCTAACAATTCAGAAAACACAGCTACAGCTACTCCTGAAGCTACTGAGGCTACAGAAACTAGCGAACCTACTGCTGAATTCCCTACTGCTAAGGATAATTACGAAACTTTCCTTGCTGCAAATGTTGATGATGAAGTTGAAGTACTAATGTATGTTCAAGCTCATCAAGGTTGGTGGGAAGATAACGGCCAAGGTGTTATGACTTTATATGGTATGGACAACTATGGTGGTTACTTTGTATACAACGCTAAGATGGATGAAGCTACTGCTGATTCAATTGGCGAAGGTACTTTAGTTAAGGTAACTGGTATTAAGTCTGAATGGGAAGGCGAAGTAGAAATTACTGATGCTACTGTTGAAGTTTATGCTGATCAAAATCCTACAGTTTATCCTGCAAGTGATGTAAGTGATTTACTTGGTGATAGCGATAAGTTAATTAACTACTTAAATCAAAAAGTTACAATCAACGCTCTAGAAGTTACTAAGGTTGAAACTAAGGATTCTGAAAGTGATCCTGATATCTATATTACTTGTACTTCAGGTGATAACGAAATTAGCCTTTGTGTTGAAAACTACTTGACTGGACCAGATAGCACAGTTTATAAGACTGCAAGCGCTCTTGTTGAGGGCGATGTAATTGATGTTGAAGCATTCTTATATTGGTACCAAGGTGCTAATCCACATGTTTACAGCATCACTGTTGAAGACTAATTAAAAAAGTTTAGACCACTTCGGTGGTCTTTTTTAGATTATGGAAACTAACGATTTAATTAAAAAGATTGCACCAATGAAAAGACAATGCCTTGTGGCAATACTTATGGTTTTGTGTTTATATTTATCAACAAGGAATTTTTCTAACTTTTTAACTATTGTATTTCTTGTATTGTTTTTAGGTTTATTAAGATATCTAATAATGCTTACTAGGGCATATATAGCTTTAATAAAAGATAATTTTGAATTATATGAGGATGTAATAGAAGGTAAGGCTGGCATTACGGTATTTCTTAAGGATATCTCTGATATGGGCTTTACTTGTATCAAGGGTATTAAAGAAGGCGATAAGGTAATTGTGTGTGCAACAGGTAGTGAATATTTTATTGTAGGGAGAGAAAATGAGTAAAGTAGTTATTATAACAGGGGCTAGTAGTGGTATTGGAAGGGCTACGGCTGGCTATTTAACTGATAAAGGATATACGGTTTATGGCTTATCTAGAAGAGGCGTAGAGGATAAGTTTAATAGTATTAAGTGTGATGTTACGAAAAGAAGTGAAGTAGAAAAGGTTTTTAAGGATATTTATCAAAAAGAGGGACATATTGATGTCTTAGTCAATAATGCTGGTATGGGCATTTCGGGAGCGGTTGAGCATATTGATAATGCGCGTACTAGAGATTTGTTTAATTTAAATACTTTAGCCTATTTTGATACTTGTCAATTAGCTATTCCTTATTTAAAGGAAACTAAGGGTCATATTGTTAATATTAGTTCCATTGCGGCTATTATTCCTATTCCTTATCAAACAGCTTATTCAGCTAGCAAAGCGGCTATTAATTTATTTAGTGAGAGTCTAAGACTTGAACTTAAAGATAGCGGTATTAAAGTTAGTGCCATTATGCCTGGCGATACAAAGACTGGTTTTACTAGTGCCCGTATCAAGGATAACAATGAAGATGGCTATAATGGTCGTTTAAGTAAGTCGGTTGAGAGGATGGAACATGATGAACAAAATGGTAAGAGCCCTTTAACCGTTTCTAAGGAAATTGAGAAAGTAATCTTATCTAATAATCCTAAGGCTTTAATTTCGGTGGGCATTGAATATAAGTTTGTTTATTTCTTAAGTAAGGCCTTACCTAATCGTTTATTACTGTTTATTGTTGATAAGATGTATAACGCTAAATAATATGGATAAAACAAGACAAAGCAATTTAGAACTTTTGCGTATTGTGGCAATGATTTTAATTGTCATCTTTCATTTTGCCATACATGGTGGTTTTGATTATAAAACAGTTGGTATTACTATTCCGCGTCTTTGGTATAACTTTATTTTGATGGGTGGTAAAGTAGGCGTTGATATCTTTGTGCTTATCTCTGGTTATTTTCTAATAAACGAAAAGGATTTACTTTTTAAGTTTAAAAGATTATTAAAAGTATGGGGACAAGTATTCTTTTATTCTATGGTCTTTTATGTAGTATTTAGATTACTTGGTATATATGAATTTGATATTACAATTATAAAAGAAACACTATTTCCCATTACTTACCAAAGGTGGTGGTTTGCGAGTACTTATTTTGTCTTATATATTATTCATCCTTTTTTAAATAAGTTTCTAAATACGATTGATAAGAAAACTTATCAATCATTATTGGTAATATTAGTATTTATTTGGTCGATTATTCCTACTTTATTTAAGATGGATTTTGAAGGCAATTCACTTACTTGGTTTGTAACTTTATATGCCATTGCAGGTTATATAAGATTATATGGTTTTAATAAGAATATTAAATTAAAATATTATTTAATTGTTTTAATTGTTTCATTACTAATTACTTATTTAACTAGTTTTATTTATACGATGTTAAGTATAAATTCAATTAAATATTATGATGATATTATCTTCTTTTATGGTCAAGAAAAGTTAACGACTTTAGTAATTTCTTTGTCTTTATTTATGCTGTTTTTAAACTTGCATATTAATTATCATAAGTGGATAAATGCATTGGCTTCAACTACTTTTGGAGTATATCTAATACATGACTATAGTCCTTTTAGAAAGATATTATGGTCAATGATATTTAAGAATAGTTCATATCAAAATTCCCTTTATTTAATTCCTTATACAATTATTGTGGTACTGGTTGTATATGCTGTATGCACATTAATTGATCTAATTAGAATAAAGTTAATAGAAAAACCTTATATGAAGATTATTGATAAGGTAGCTGATAGTTTAGTTAAGCCTTTCTTAAAGTTTTCTAGTTTTATTAAGGGCAAGTTGTTTGATTGATGATGGACTTTTAAAAAGATAAGAATATAATAAGTGTTATGTCTAATGGAGTTATTAAACAAATTACGGATTGGTTGATTATGATTATCTATAAGGCTCATACTTATTTATTGAGTCTTAATGATAAATATGAGTCGCATTTAACGGATAAAGAATTGCATTTCTTAATCATTGGCATACTTGGAATATTGATGTTGCTGGTATTGTATCCTTTGTTTAAGTGGATGGCTAAGAAACATTTAACAGTTCTTATTGCTTGGTTTTATGTTTTTACTGTATTAGTGGTTATTACTTTTGCGATTGAAATAGCTCAATGGTACTCTAATACGGGTGAAATGGATTTTAATGACATTGTGGCTGGCTTGGCTGGCTATTTCTTGATGTCCTTTATCTTTGTATTGATTGTGGCCATTATTAGTTTAATCAAACGTAGTAAGCATTAAAAAGGAACCGTAAACACAGTTCCTTATTTTTTTAATAATTGATTGATTATAGTCCATCATGGACTAGATTAATAATTTAGTAGAATCTCCTTCATAATTATCATCCTTTCAAGAGCTTTGTTTCACTCATCCAACGCTCTTAGATTGAATGAGGATTAATGAATTTCTAGTAGAATCTCCTTCATATAATCTCCTTAAGATATATATCTTTTACACCTTTAATATATCAAATCTGGATAAAATGAATAGTCTATTATTTCAAATTTTTTTATGCGATAATAAATATGTTGGGGTAATTAATCATTAATTTTCGTAGATTGGATATTTGTTACAAAGATTAACAACCTTTTCTCTGATTTCATCTTGTTTAGTATCATAGTTAAATACTGTATCGTAGATTAAATCAGCGATAACCTTCATATCATCTTCTTTCATGCCTCTACTTGTTACAGCAGGGGTACCAATTCTTACACCGCTAGTTACAAATGGACTTCTTGGATCATTTGGAATAGCGTTTTTATTTAAAGTGATATAAACACTATCACATCTATTTTGTAGCTCTTTACCCGTTACATCAATACCCGTTAAATCTAATAATAGTAAGTGATTATCGGTTCCATCAGTTACTAGCTTAAAGCCTTTTTCTTTTAAGGCATTAGCTAGAGCACTAGCGTTTTTAATGATTTGGGTTTGATATTCTTTAAAAGATGGTTCAAGTGCTTCTTTAAAGCATACTGCTTTGCCAGCAATAATATGTTCTAGTGGTCCACCTTGAATACCAGGGAAGATTGCTTTATTAAAGTTAAGTTTAGCATTTACTTCTTCACTTGATAAAATAACGCCACCTCTTGGTCCTCTTAGGGTTTTATGAGTTGTAGTAGTTACCACATGGGCATATGGGAAGGGACTTGGATGAAGACCCGTTGCGACAAGTCCGGCAATATGAGCCATATCAACCATTAAGTAAGCACCCACTTCATCGGCGATTTCTCTAAATCTTTTAAAGTCGATAGTTCTAGGATAAGCACTAGCTCCCGCAACGATTAATTTTGGCTTACACTTTTTCGCAATTTTTAAGACTTCATCATAGTCAATAAAGCCTTTATCGTTTACACCATATGATACGGCATTAAAGTAAGTTCCTGAGAAATTAACAGGAGAGCCATGTGTTAAGTGTCCGCCTGTATCTAGACTCATGCCCATAAAAGTATCACCTGGTTTTAAGATTGAAAAGAATACTGCCATATTAGCTTGGGCACCAGAGTGGGGTTGTACATTGGCATATTCACATCCAAATAATTTTTTAACCCTTTCTCTAGCTAGATTTTCAATGACATCGACATTTTCACAACCACCATAGTATCTTTTGCCTGGATAACCTTCAGCATACTTATTGGTTAGAATTGATCCACAGGCATATAGTACGCTAGGTGAGACAATATTCTCAGAGGCAATAAGTTCAATATTGCGGTTTTGTCTTGCATACTCTGCTTTAAGAGCCTTGCCAACTTTTTCATCTTCTTTTTCAAGAAGATCCATCATTTCCTTAATCATAATTTGTCTCCTTTATTTGTATGTTAGTTTAAAGCCTTCGCCATGTACGCTTTGTACAGGATTAGTTATTACAAAGGCATTTTTATCATATTTATCTAAGATGTCTAATAAAATTGGATATTCTCTTTTATCAATTATTATTAGTAACATCTTATGTTGTTTCATGGTATAACCACCTTGAACATCCATAATGGTTACACCACGATTTAATTGTTTTAATACTTCGGAATTAATTATTTCCCAATTGCTGGAGATAACTTGTACAGACAAGGAATCAGAACCATGGCTTATTTCAATCTTGTTTATAACAAGAGAAGATAGAAAGACAGATATCAGACCATTTAGTAATGATTCAAGTGGATAGTTTAATAGTCCAAGAAGACATGTTAGGCCATCGGTTAATAGGATATATTTACTTGTTTCAACACCAGTAAAGTGATTTAGGATAAGAGGTGGAATATCCATACCTCCAGTTGAGGCACCACATCTAAGTACGATACCTATGCCAAAGCCACCGATGATACCTGAATACATACTAGCTAATAGTGGTGATATATCAAGGGGTATTGGAAATTTGCCAAGTATAGTAATAAATATTGGATAAACAATTGATGATATAAAGGTTTTTACAGCAAACTCTTTTCCTAGTATTAGCCAGCCAATTAAAAATAGGCCTATTACTAGAATATTAATCATCATTTCTTCACTTAAGGGTACAATAGGGGATAATGCTACCGCAAGACCGGCAACACCACCTGTTAAAATATCAAAGGGTAGTATAAAGTATTGTACACTAATAGCTACAAGAAAGTTTCCAAATAGGATTATCAAAAGATCTTTTATATATTTTTTTTGCATAAGTCCATTATACTCTTGTTAGGGCCATACTCATACAATGTGCGCCACCTCGACCTTTTAATAATTCTTTAGAAGGAAGCTTATATAAGGTGGCATTATTTTCGATATATTTTTGGTTGGTTGTAGTATTACAATCATAGACAATAAATTTATTTTCACTAATGCATAAAGTATTGCAGGCATCATTCCATTGTTCAAGTACTTCATTATCCTTATTGCCACAAGTGATTATCTTGATATCGTTTCTATTTAATAGTTTGGATAGTGTTTCAAGTAAAGAATCGTTTATTTCACTTAGGCCATTTTTATCAACAAGTTTTAATTTTAAGGTTTGATATATTTCATCAAAGATGACAAATTTATTTTTATCAAATCTTGTAAAGACGGTATCTAAATGCATACAAGCTCTTTTACTTGGAATTTCCATTAATAGGACTTGTTTAATGCTAGATGTACTATTTATAACATTGTTGGCTAATTTTAGGGCAGCATTTAAGGTTGTACGTTCGGATATGCCAATTATCATGTTTTCTTTGTTTAGTAACATGACATCGCCACCTTCAATTAAAGTATCATAGTCTCTTTCATATAAAGTATTTAGTTTAAATTCCTTATGGTACTTATTAATATATTTGCCATATATTACTTCTCTATCGCGAATATTAGTGTGCATATGATATAGAGCGATATTATTATCAATGATAGTAAAAGGATCTCTAGTGAAATATAAATTTGGCATAGCAATTAATTTACCATTAAAACCGGACATTGTTTCTTCTACTAGGGTTTTATTGTCTTTGATGGCTAATAATTGTTCGTAAATCTTGTTATTTGTACAATTTTGATCATTTAGATATTCTTTAATAAATTCTTCTTTTACTTTTTCTTCTTTTAAAACATCAACCATTAAATCAGTTAGATAATATACTTCTACTCCCTCTTTTCTTAGGATGTTTGTAAAGATATCATGTTCCATTTGGGCCATTTTCAAATCAGGTAGTTCATCAAATAGATATTCATTCATGTTTTCTTTGTTTAGAATACCCAGTTCTTTTCCTGGTCTATGTACTAGTACTTTCTTTAGCGTACTTATTTCGTTTGTTACTTTTATCATACATACCATTCTAACATAACAAAAAGCCCTTGATGGGCTTTAATGTTTATATGGCGTCCTCGGGGCGATTCGAACGCTCGACCGTCCGCTTAGAAGGCGGATGCTCTATCCACTGAGCTACGAAGACATTTTTTCGTGCATTACTAATTTACCACATTGAAATAAAAAATACAATATCTATGTTATCATTATTGCGTATGAATAAAATAGAGAATAAACTTGTTGGCATCATTAATGATGCGGTTAAAAAAACTTTTGATTTAGATTCTAGTGATTTGGCGATGGTAGAAATTCCAAGGGATAATACAAATGGTGATTATTCTACTAATATTGCCATGCGTTTGGCTAAGAGTCTACATAAAAAACCATTGGATATCGCAAATGAACTAAAGGCTTCTTTAAATGATGAAGTGATAGCTAAGGTTGAGGTAGCTGGTCCTGGTTTTATCAACTTTTGGATGAAAGAGGGTGCTATTGCGGATGTGATTAATACCGTTCTTGAAAAGGGAGATGATTATGGCAAGAGCGATAGTGGTAAGGGTGAGAAGGTACTACTTGAATATGTTAGTGCCAATCCTACCGGTATTCTTCATTTAGGACACGCAAGAGGTGCTGCTTGGGGTGATAGTTGTGCAAAGATTATGAAGTTTGCTGGCTATAATCCTTTAAGAGAATACTATATCAATGACGCTGGTAATCAAATGGATATGTTGGCTTTATCAATTGAGGCAAGATATAGAGAAAGCTATGACCTTGATTTTAAGCTTCCTGATGATGGCTATCATGGTAAGGATGTCGTTAATATCGCTTTACAGATTAAGGAAAATGATGGTGATAAGTGGCTTAATGTTGATAGAGAAGAAGCTTTAGCTTACTTTAAAAAAGAGGGCGAGCATCTTGAGATGGAAAGAATCAAGAAGGATTTAGCTTTATATCGTTGCGAATTTGATTCTTGGATTTCAGAGGCAAAGCTTGTTGGTGAAAATAGAGTTAATAAGGCTATTGAGAAGATGATTTCCATGGGTCTTACTTATGAAAAAGATGGTGCTTTATGGTTTAAGTCAACTGAATATGGTGATGATAAAGATAGAGTACTAAGAAAACAAAATGGTTACTATACTTATCTTTCTCCAGATATTGCCAACCATGTTTATAAGCTTGAAAGAGGCTATGATAAATTAGTTAACTTATGGGGTGCTGATCACCATGGTTATATTCCTCGAATGAAGGCTGCAATACAAGCTATGGGTTATCCAAAGGATGTGCTTGAAGTTGATATCATTCAAATGGTTAGACTAATGGAAAATGGCGAAGAAGTTAAGATGAGTAAGCGTACTGGTAATGCGGTTACCATTAGAGAGCTTTGTGAGGATGTAGGTGTTGATGCGGCTAGATATTTCTTCTTATGTAGAGCCCTTGATACCCAATTTGATTTTGATTTAGGTCTTGCTAGAAGTAAGACTAATGATAATCCAGTTTATTATGTTCAATATGCTTATGCAAGAATTTGTTCTATCTTAAAGAATGCGCCTAAGCATTATAAACAAGACACTTATACTTTGCTTAATACGGATAAGGAAACAGACTTACTTAAGCATATCAATGAATTTACGGATACTGTAAGTGATTGTGCAGCTAATAGAAGTCCTAATAAGTTATGTAACTATGCACAAAAACTAGCTACTTACTTCCATTCTTTCTATGGTTCATGTAAGGTTATTGATGACTCTAACCCTGAATTGATGAATGAAAGATTATGTTTATTAGAAGCTACTAAGATTACTTTAAAGAATACTTTAGGTCTACTTGGTATAGAAGCTCCTGAAAAGATGTAACGATAGATAAACCTCCCTACTATTGGGAGGTTACTTTTGTTTATATACAAATTTTCCTTATTGTATCGAAAACCCAATCGGTAGATTCTGATGCCTCTTTGAGGCACGCTTGTTTCTCACTGCTAGATAGCCTTCTTTTAAGCGCATCTATTACATCTATTGTGATATTGTCTTTGCCTATTGTTTTTAAGGCTTGAATAACTAAGCTAGTTGTATAAGATAAGCCGGTTATTTCTTTATTTGTTCGATGATTAAATTCAACTTTGGTTTTATCCCATGCATAAGACTTATAAGGTCCATCACTAATATATGAGTAAACAGCTGTAACTTGAGTTGAAAGCCCTAAAAGATTAAGGGCGGTATTGCCACATGGGGCTATTGTCCAATGATAATTTCTAGCTATTGCCTTAGCAACTAAATCTGGATTAGGTGATACACATTCATTTAGTAATTTACTATATTTAGGCTTATGATAAACACCGCGTATGATTCTATTTAAAACACCTGTTTTATAAAGCCTTTGTAAACTTTGACGTATTGTTGCGCTATCTGCGATATCGGCAAAATCAGACGCTACAAATATACTTCCATCATCAGATTGTAAAATACGTTCTTTAATTTCTTGCATATACCCATTATCCATATAGAATCTCCTTATGCATGTCACGAATATTGTATATTATTTGTGACATGTTTTCTATATTTTATGAGTGTGTTAGATGATTAAGTAGGCTTTATATTCACGTAGACATTGATGGTAGAAGAGTTATTAAAGTAGTTTAATATTGGCTTATCATCAATTGTTTCTCTTATATCGTAAGTTATCTCAAGATAGTACTTATCATCATAGGTTCTAGATACTTTAAATGACAACAAGACATAATCTTTAGGAAGGGGCCTATCATTTTGATATCTTATATCACCAATACCTGGTAGATAAACATAGGCGTTAGTTATTGGTATGATATCTTGTTTATCAAGAAAGTAGGTAGTGATAAAGGATGTTGATTCTTTGATTATTTGTCTAAGATAGGGATTATTTGTTAGATTATCTAGCTCATTTAAGAATATTGAATAATCAATTGGTTTAAATTCAAAGTACTTATTTATGTAATAGTCTAAAAGTATCTTATTGTTACTAGGATGTTTTATACCAAGTAGAATATCTTTTACATAGAGATTATGTAGTTTACATACTTGTTGAAGTACTTTGTTGATGGATTGTTTTTGATTTGATGTTGGTAATAATAAATATTTTTGTATTCTTTTCATAGATTCCCTCTATTCTTTATTACAAAAAATATTTAAAATTCCTTAAAAATATAAAAAAAGCACTTTTTCAGTGCTTACTTAACAATTGGTGATCCCCTAGGGATTCGAACCCTAGACCCTCTGATTAAGAGTCAGATGCTCTACCAGCTGAGCTAGGGGATCATAAACAATGGTGATAGATACGGGATTCGAACCCGTGAATGCCGCCGTGAAAGGGCGGTGTGTTAAGCCACTTCACCAATCTACCAAAAATGGCGCCCGAAACAGGACTCGAACCTGTGACCTGCCGGTTAACAGCCGGACGCTCTACCGACTGAGCTATTCGGGCGTTGCTTAATTATAGTAACACAAGAGTATATGCTTGGCAAGATAATTTTTGAAAAAAGTGAAAAAATTTTTTCAGGGGGCTTTGCTTGCTATAATGGTGTAGATGAATAACTTGGCTGTTAAACTATTAAAACTGCGTAAGCACTATAACTATTCGCAAGAACATATTGCCAATATCCTGGGCATTGATGTTTTAGAGTATATGGCTATCGAGAATGGTCGTGATGTTTTAAATTATGCAGGCTTAAAGAAACTTGCTTCTTTATATAAGATTCATGTTGACGAATTGTTTATTAATGATAAAGAGGTTACTTTACATACAGTGGACTTTTCTAAGACGGAGGAACTTAATTTAAAGTATTTCTTGAAGGAAGAAAATAAGAAGGTCGCTTTTATTAAGAAGAATCTTATTTGGATCTGTTTAGTTTTAATTGGTGTTTGCTTTGGTATCTTGTTTTTAATTAATCAAGGAAATAAACAAGTGGATGTTAATCCCGATGAGGTAGTACTTGAGAATATTAATCGTTTAGCTGTATCAGATACAACGGTTGTTTATATTGATAGTGATGGTAATGTTAAGGGAACTGGTGATAATAGCTATGGTCAATTATCTAATTTGCCTACTAAGAGTGCTATTAAGGTTGTAGAAGGTAGCAATTACACCATCGTTTTAAATAAAGATGGTAGTGTTACTAGTATTGGCTTAAATAATGGTTACGCTAATGAAATTAGTAATTGGCGTAATATTGTAGATATTGCCAGTGGTGATAATCATATTGTGGCTGTTGATACAAGAGGTAATGTTTATGCAACGGGTGATAATGGTGTTGGCCAATGTGATGTGGATGACTATGATGATATCGCTTCCGTTTTTGCGTTTAAGGATGGTACGGTTGTCTTGGATAAAGAGGGCAAGTTATATAGTAATGGTGAGTTTATTGGCCAAAGCCAAATTAAAAACTATAGTAATATAAGTGATATTGATGTTAGTAATGATAATCTAGTAGTTTTAACTGGTGATAAGACCGTTGATTATGTTGCAGCTAAAAAGAACTTCTTAAATATCTATAAGTGGCGTGATATTGTGGATGTAGCTTGTGGTGATAATTTTGTGGCAGCACTAAGTAGTGATGGCCATGTTTATATTGATTGTGATGATAAGAGTATGTTTAATGAAGTGGATACTTGGGAGAATATTATTGCGATTAGTGCGGCTGATGAATATTTAATTGCCTATGATGGCGAAAGTATTAAGGGTGTTGGTAAAAATGATCACTTACAGTTTGAGAATAATCAAAGTAGTCTTATTACTTTAGCACAAGTGGGTGGTGTAAAGATTTCTTGTGATGAGCTTAATGATAATTCGGTTTCGATTAGTTTTGATAAGGTAGCTAATGCGACGGGTTATGAGATTAGTTTAAATATCGATGATGAAAATAGTCCTAGCGTATATCGGGTTAGTTCTAATCAAACCGTTACTTTTACTAGTGATAGTTTAGTTGATGGTGGTACTTACCAGATTAGTATTACTACTCTTGGTGATGATGTTGATTATTTAAGCAGTGAGCCTTTAGTTGTTCCATTTACTTATTTAAAGACTAATCAAGATCGTAATGTTTATGTGGATATTGATTTTGATTATACAAACATGTCGATTGATGAACTTACTAGTTACTTAAATTCGATTGGTGTAAAGAATGTAATTGGGGTTGAAGTTGGTCAAGAGTGTGAAGATAATAGTAAAATAATTCGTAGTGTTAATGGTATTTCTTCCGGTCAGCGCATTTCTAAGGAAGAATTAAGTAAGGCTACGGTTACTTATGAGTATTGTCGTATAAAACAGGATAGTGGAGATCACAATGAACAAGATTTGGAAAATAAAGGGCAAGAGTGAGCGTGTTAGTGACGATGCCCTTATTGGGATGATTAAGGATGGAAGCTTATCGGGTGATGATTACATTAAGTCTTATGATATGAAGGACTATGTGATGATTAAGGATTGTGTTTATAGTTTTTATTTAAAGGGGTAATTTTATGAAGTTATACAATACTAAGACATTAAAAAAAGAAGATTTTAAGCCTATTGTAGAGGGTGAAGTTAAGATGTATGTTTGTGGTCCTACCGTATATGATAATGTGCATATTGGTAATGTTCGACCAGTGGTAGTATTCGATACATTACGTAGAACTTTTGAAGAGTTAGGTTATAACGTAAAGTATGTTTCTAACTATACTGATGTGGATGATAAGATTATCAAAAGAAGTAATGAGCTTCATGTTTCAGAAAAAGAGTTAACTGATAAGATGATTGAGGCTTATAACGATATCCGTCATAAACTTAATGCGGCTGATTTATATAAGACACCAAGAGTTACTGAGACAATGGATGAAATCATTGGTTTTATTGATAAGATGGTGGACAATGGTAGTGCTTATCAAAAGGATGGTGATGTTTATTTTAGAACTAGTTCTGTAAAAGATTATGGTTGTCTTTCTAATCAAAATATTGATGATTTACAAGTTGGGGCTAGAATTGAAGAAAACGATTTAAAGGAGAGTCCACTGGATTTTGCCTTATGGAAGAAGACAGATCAAGGTATTAAGTGGCAAACCCGTTATTCAATTGGTAGACCTGGTTGGCATACAGAGTGTGTAGTTATGATTAATAAGGAGCTTGGTTCTTTAATTGATATTCATGGTGGTGGTAAGGATTTGAAGTTCCCTCATCATGAAAATGAAAGAGCTCAATCAATGGCTGTCAATAATTCGGAATTAGCTAACTATTGGATGCATTCGGGTATGATTGATATCAATGGTGTGAAGATGTCTAAGTCTTTGGGTAATTTTATTACGGCTAAGGATATTTTGAGTAAGGTTGATCCAATGGTTTTAAGATGGTTTCTACTTGCAACACAATATAGAGATGATGTCAATGTAAGTGATGAAATCATTGAAAGTAGTAAGGTTGAACTTAATAAGATTATGCAAGCTTACAAGAATGCCAAGGTTAAGCTTGAGGTCAATGGTATTAAGGAAGATGGCTTAGATGAAGACTTGTATAAGCGTTTTATGGAGGCTATGGAAGATGATTTAAATACACCTAATGCCTATGCGGTTGTCTTTGAGATTGTTAAGTTAATTAATCAAAAAGTGCGTACCAAAGAGATTGACTATGTTTCTTTAAAGAGGGAAGTTAATACACTAGAAAGATGTATGAAGGTACTTGGTATTTTACTTCCTGATTATAGTATGAGTGATGATGATAAAGCTTTATATAAAAAGTGGGAAGAGGCTAAGGCTGTTAAAGACTTTGATACAGCTGATAAGCTAAGAACTACTTTAACTTCAAAGGGTATTCTTTAATGGATATAAAGGAAGTTAGTTCTAATTCCTTAAGTTTTATTGGGGATGCTTACTACACTTTAAAAGTAAGGGAACATTTTATTACTAATAAGTTTCAATCTAGTAAGAATTTACAAAAGCTTTGTAATAGCTATAATTGCGCTAAGGGTCAAATGAGAGCTTTTGAATATTTAAATAGTATCAATTTCTTTAATGAAGATGAGCTTGATGCGTATAAGAGGGGTAGAAATCATATTACTCATATTCCTAAGAATGGTGATTTAAAGTCTTATCAATGTGCAAGTGGTCTTGAGGCTATTGTGGGATACTTGTATTTAACCAATAGAGAACGTTTAGATTTAATGTTTGAGGAAATATTTAAGATTTAAGTATAATAGTGATATGTTAAGGGGGCTATTTTGAAAATTGTAGATATGCATGCACATATTCTTCCGGGTATTGATGATGGAAGTAAGTCTATTGAGATGTCGATGGAAATGTTAGATATGATGGCTAATATGGGCATTTCAGTAGTTTGTGCAACCAGTCATTTTTATAGAGATCAAAATGATGTGGATACATTTTTAAATAGAAGAAATAAGGCTTATAACATGTTGATTCATGAGCGTGGTAAGTCTACTTTGCCTATTATCTTACCCGCTAGTGAGACGGCTTATTTTAGGGGCATTAGTAAGTGTGAACAAATTAAGGATTTGTGTATTTATAATACAAATACTTTAATGTTGGAGATGCCTTTTATGGAATGGAATGAGCAAATTCTTGAAGAGGTAGAGAGTCTTATTCTTGATAGAGACATTAGAGTTGTTTTAGTTCATCCTGAGCGTTTTTGTTTTTCTAAGGAAAACAAAAAATATATTGAAAGATTACTTAAGTTAGATATTGCTTTACAAGTTAATGCGGGTAGTTTTATTGATTGGAAGACTAGAAGGTTGGCTTTAGAGCTTATACAAATGACTAATCATCCCCTTTTGGGTAGTGATTGTCACAATCTTACAAGTAGGGTTCCTAATTTAAATAGGGGTAGAGATATCATTGAAAAGAAGCTTGGTAGTTCTTTTCTTAATTTAATTGAGAAAAATTGTTATCGTTATATGTATAATGAGGACTATGAATAAAAATAGAGAGATTAAGGCTAAGGATAAAAAGAAGATGGTTATCATCGTTCTAGTGATTGTAGTTTGTGTTACTGGAATATTTTTAGTCATGAATCATTTTGAGAAGCTAAATGGCGAAAATACATCGGGTGAAGTTAATGATGATATCCTAGAGACTAAAGAAAAGGTAGTTGATGGGGTTACTTATAAGCATAAGCGTAAACTTCATTCTTACTTATTTATTGGTGTTGACGTAAATGGTGAGGCAGTAGGTGTTGATAGTTATATTGGTGGTGGTCAAGGTGATGTGCAAATGATTTTGACTGTTGATGATACTAATAGAACTTGGCAACTACTTCAGTTAAATAGAGATACGATGACTAATGTCAATGTCTTGGGTGTAACGGGTGCTGTAGTAGGTAGTGAGTTTCAACAGCTTTGTTTAGCTCATAGTTATGGTAGTGGTAGAGAACTTTCTTGTGAAAACAATGTACAGGCTGTTAAGGATTTACTTGAGGATGAGAATATTGATGGTTATTTTGCCATGAATATGGATGGCATTGAACTATTAAATAATGCCGTTGGTGGTGTTACGGTTAACGTAACTAGTGATTTTTCTAAGATTGATCCTGATTTAGTACAGGGTACTACCGTTAAGCTTACTGATAAGCAAGCTATTGAGTTTGTTAGAAGTAGAAAAGATGTTGATGATCAAACTAATATTTCGAGAATGGCAAGACAAAGAGAGTTTATGAATGGCCTTTTGGATTGTATTAAGGATAAGGATGCGGATTTTGCGACTGAAGTGTATAATAAATTGTCGGCTTATGTTGTTACGGATATAAGTCAAATTAATATGTCGAAGATTTTTAATAAGATTTTAACTTATAAGCAAAAGGATATTGTTACAATAGATGGTGAGGCTGTTGTTGAAGATGAACATTGGGCTTACTACTTAGATGAAGATAGTAAGGATAAGGCTATTGTGGAAATGTTCTATGATGAAAAGGAGTAGGGGATGCAAGAGAATCAAGTTGAAAGCCAAGTTGTAAGTCATGTAGCAGATAATAAAGTGACCAATAGTGTGGTAGCTAGTAAGCAAATTAAGAGTAACTTAAATAATGAGGAGACTATTGATCTTGTTGATGTGTTTTATTTACTTTTAGATAACATTTGGAAGATTGTTATTTGTATGGTAGTGGGTGCTTTGTTGGCCTTTGGCATTACAAAGATTTTTATTAAGCCAACTTATCAAGCCACTAGTAAGATTTATGTTGTTTCGGCTAGTAATAATTCCGTTATTAATTTAAGTGATTTACAAGTTGGTTCCCAACTTACATCAGATTATCAAGAACTATTACTTGCCCGTCCAGTTTTACAGGATGTAATAAAAAATCTTAACTTAAGTTATGATTATAAAGAGCTTGAAAAGATGATTAGTATTTCTAATACATCTGGTACAAGAATCTTGAATATTGATGTTACAACAACTAATGCCCAAACTTCAGCGGATATAGCTAATGAGCTTGTTAAGCAAGCTACAGTATACTTGCCTCAAGTTATGGAGACTGAGGCACCAAATCTTGTAGAGAGTGCGGTGGCTCCAAGTAAGAAGTCAGCACCTTCTTATTCTAAGAATACTTTAATTGGTGCTTTAATTGGTGCGGTGCTAATGTGCGGTATACTAATAGTGAAGTATCTAATGAATGATACAGTTATTACTGCTGAAGATGTTGAGAAGTACTTTGGTACTATGCCTCTTGGTGCTATTCCAGAGGGTAGTAGTAATGGCAGAAGAAGAAAGAAGGGGGCTGAATAATGATGAAACAATTAGAACTTAAGAATTTGCCTGAACTTTCTTTTGATGTTCAAGAGGCACTTAATCAATTTAGAATCAATTTAGGTTTTTGTGGCGATAATATTAAGAAGATTATGGTTACTTCTAGTGTACCTAATGAGGGAAAGTCTTTTATTTCAACACAACTTTGGAAGATGTTGGCTGATTTAGGGGTTAATACTTTATTGATTGACTGTGACCTTAGAAATTCAGAGATGCGTAGTAAGCTAGGAATTTCTTATGCCGATGGTAGTGCCATTGGCTGTATCCATTACTTAGCTGGTAAGGCTAGACTTGATGATGTAATCTATAAGACTAATGTAAAAAATGGTTATATTATTCCAGCAGCCGGTAGTGTAGTTAATCCTACGATGTTACTAGAACATGAAGCATTTGATACAATGTTACAAAGAGCTACTGAGGTATTTGATATGGTGATCATTGATACACCTCCTCTAGCTAGTGTAGCTGATGGTTTAAATATTGCGACAAAGGTTGATGGTAGTGTACTTGTGGTAAGAAGCAATTCTACCCCTAGAAGACTTATTAATAATTCGGTACAACTACTTGAGAGAACTGGTACACCACTTTTGGGTATGGTACTAAATAGAATTGATACACATTCTGGTGGTAATGGTTATTATAGTAGATATTATAAGAATGGTTATTACTACTATAACGATGGTAGTGATAATAAAACAAAGAAAAGAAAGGAGGGGACGAAATAATGAGAAACAAATTGATTTCAGTTATTGCAGCAACAGCTTTATTATTAGTATCTTTTGTACCAGTAATGGCCGAAGACTTTATCGGTTCTAAGACTGCTACTCCTGTTACTGGTGAAGGCGCTTACTGTGGAAATGGTACAGTTCAAATTGAAGTTGTCGCCAACGGCGGTGATGCGACTGATAAAGCGCAAATCATTGTTAACACAACTGGTGATGGTACTGCTGATGTTAAAACAATTTTGAATTCTAGTGCTTCTGTTGAGGCTTTCTTAAGTGAACAAGGAGTTGCGCCAGCTAATTTAGCAAACGCTAAAGCTATGGCTTTACTTGATTTATCTGCAAACGCTACAGCTAAAGAAACAATCAAGGGCAATGGTGGCTATGTTATGGTTCCACTAAGCGTAGCTGGTGTTAAGAAGGGTGATAAGGTCCTTGCGTTACACTGGAAATCTGCTCAAGACAAGCCAGAAGTAATCGAAAGTTTGGTTGAAAAGGATGGCGTAGTATTAGTTAAAATGGGTAGTGATTTCTCACCAGTTATGATTTTAACTTATACAGAAAAATCTACTTCTGGTAAGACTGATACTAACACTGAAACTAACACAAATTCAGGCACAACTAATACTAAGGTTGTTACTTGTGAATCTGAACACGGTAAAGGTTGGACTTGGTCAGAATCTAAGAACGCTTGTGTTTACAAAGTAACTAACACTGGTGCTAAGTAATTTATTTGCAAAAATAAGTTAGAAAGAGGTTTAGATGCAAAATTCTAAGCCTTTTTTCTTATTTTAGCTTCACATGAAAAGTTTTAGGTGTATAATTTTCTTATTAAAGGGAGGACTATACGATGAAAAAGAAATTAATTTCATTATTTATGTCAATGCTTATGGTTGCTGCTGTATTTGTACCAGTATCTGCTGAGAACTTAGTTGGTTCACCTACTGGGGATGCTAAAACTCATGGAACTATAGAAGTTAATGGTGAAACAGTTTATTTAGTAAATTCAACTGATGATGAAAATTATAAAACTCAAGCTGCTATCCTTGTTACTACAGCAGATGGAAAATCTGGTAGTGAATTAACAAATGCTGTGGTTGCTAAGGTTAAAAACGAAAGTACAGATCCATACAAGAGTGTTGTGTCTGGTGTTAGTGGTTTGAAATCACTATTAGTGCTTGATGTTAGACCTAACGAAACTGCTAAAGGAAAAATTGGCGATACTAAAGTTCAAATTACAATTAATTATAGTGGTATTGAATCTAATGCTACATATTATGCAGTTCATGTATTTAGCAAAAATGATAGTAGCACTGAGGCAACCGAATATAGTAAGTGTTCAAATGGCGATGGCACTCTAACGTTTGAAATGTCTGGATTCTCTCCAGTAATTATCTATAAGGTTGTAGATAGCAAGACTACTGAAACAACTGATAACAATGCAAACAACAATAACCAATCTAGCGGCAAGGCTATTACTTGTGAATCAGAACATGGTAAAGGTTGGGTTTGGTCTGAATCTAAGAATGCTTGCGTTTATAAAGTAACTAACACAAGCGCTAAATAATTAGATTTTCAAATTTAGTTCAAATTGGGTTTAGGTGTAA
>CAVFKJ010000053.1:0-8909 GCA_963623125.1 Clostridium sp. CAG:217 | reverse complement strand
TTGTGGTTAATGGTAGAAGAATAAAGAGTTTTGTCTTTACAACTGATTTGGCAATCATTAGAAATTGTGATGCGGATGCGGTGTTTGCCGTATATCCTTTTACTCCTCAACAAGCAATCACTGATGCGATTATTCGTTCTTCTTATATTCCGGTATTTTGTGGTGTAGGTGGTGGTACTACCAAGGGTATTAGAACAGTAGGTTTGGCAAAAGATAGCGAATCGCAAGGTGCCATGGGTGTTGTATTAAATGCACCTATTTCGGATTTAAATTTGTTGGCCGTAAGTAGAGCGGTCGATATTCCCGTTATTATTACGGTGGCCAATAAAGACACCGATATTGAAAGTAGAATGATACATGGTGCTTCTATTTTAAATGTAGCTTGTGGAAAAGATACAGCTGATGTAGTAAGAGATATTAGATCAAGATTCCCTGATATCCCTTTAATTGCCTCGGGTGGTAAAACTAACGAAAGCATTTTGGAAACAATTAAGGCTGGTGCTAATGCGATAACTTATACACCACCTTCTACCCAAGAATTGTTTAAGGAACTTATGAATGTTTATAGAAATTAAAGTTAGTTGAAATGCTTTAATTAATACTTAAATAATTGACCCTTATATTAAAAAAGTAAGGGTTTTTAATTGTAAAATTTACGTGGTTGGTATTGCTTTTAAAAAAAAACAGGGAGTACAATGACCTCAGGAGGAGATAAAGATGAAAAGGCTTATATTATTTACTTTATCTATTTTGTTAAGTTTTACTTTGTGCTTACCAATTTTCGCAGATGATGATTATGTTGCGACTATTGGAGAAAATCATTATGCGACTTTACAAGCTGCGATTAATGCGGCTAGCAATGAACAAGAAATTCATTTAGTAAAGAGTACTAATGAGAGTGTTACGGTAGCTAGTAATAAAACTATTAGTTTAGTTTTAGAGGATGGCGTTATTTTAAGTAATGGTGAAAATAAGGGTACTACGATTAACAACAGTGGCACTTTAACTATTTATGCACCAAATGGTGTTGTTCAAATGGAACTTCCTTCTGCTGCCTATGATAATTGTGCAATTTATAATTCTGGTACTTTAACTTTAGTAAGTGGTGAGTATAAGAATGTTTGCAAAGTTGGTGCTTTTGATATTACAAGGCCAGTTTTATATAACGTTGGTACTTTAAATGTTGGTTTGCAGGATGGTGAAACTAACGATATTCTATTAAATTGTGCTACGACTCATTCAAAGATAGTTAATAGCGGAACATTGTGTATTAACCAAGGCATTTTTGAGGGCATGGCTTTGCAAAATAGTGGTGAAAAGGCTAACGCTACTATTAATAATGGACAATTTACAAAGTTTCATACTGCTATTGTCAACGGTGGTATTCTTACTATCAATGATGGTTTGTTTGAGGCTGATGAAACAAAATGTGTTGGGCTTCAAGATGTTATTGTTTTCAATAACATGAATAGTGCAAAGGTTACGGTAAATAACGGTGACTTTAGCTATGGTGATGGTTGTTTTACTGATAACTTAAGCTTAAATGGTGATGGTTCTTTCTCTGGATTTACAAAAGCAATCGGTATTACAACAATTAATGGCGGAATTTTCTCTGATGGCGATGTTGTTAAATATTTAAGTGATGATTCCTACTTAGCTAATCTAGAGCTTGGTGATGATGGAAGTGCTGCTTATTATGTTTTCCCTAAGAGTTATGATAAAAAGATTAATGTAAAATCTAATGCGATAGCTTATGATAATAAGACTTATTCACATATTAAGGAACTATATGAGAATACGGATACTTTTAATAAGGATAACAATATTTATGTACGTTCGATAGGCGTTGATGAAACGGTTGATTTCGAGAATACTGATTATTATAAGGCTTTAATTAGAGTATTGTCTGAGCAAGACCAACTTGATAATAAGGCAGAGATTATTCCACTTAATTTAGCTTATATTGTTTCTGGTGATAATGGTAAACAGGGTTTTGTTAAGACTTTTGATGAAAAGCTTGATTTTAAGTTAATCTTAAATAATGATACCGTAAGTAAGCTTGGTGGTAAGAAATATACTTTGTATGCAATCTATGAAATGGGTGATGGTTTATATAATGCTTATCCCGTAAGTGAAGTAAAGACTACTTTAGGTGATACTAATGAGATTAGTTTTAAATCTAGCGATTCTTCATATTATGCTTTGGTTGTATATAAGGAGGCTACACCTAGTCCAAGTCCTGAAACTAAGAAAGAAGAAAGTTCAAATGATAGTAAAGTAGTGACTTGTGAGGAGTATATGAAGTCCAAAGATTGGACTTGGTCAGAGTCTAAAAAGGCTTGTGTTTATAAGGTAACTAATACAAGTTCTAAGTAATTATTTTTTCAAAATTAAATTCAATGTAAAAATTAAAAAATACATTGAATTTTTTTTATGTATCGCGTTAAAATGAGTGGGCAAAGGAGGAAACACTATGGATGTTCATTCGTGTGAATGTTTAAAGAAAGATATAGATGAACACCCGTGTTGTGTTTGTCTATTTCTTTCTTCTATTTAGTTAGGAGGAAAGAAAAATGTTAGAAAAAGTATTTGAATTAATTTCTAAAGGCGATTTCAAAGATTTGAAAGAGCTTTTAAGTGAAGCTAATGAGTCAGATGTTGCGGAAGTTCTTGATGAACTTTCTAAAGAAGATTTGGCTGTTGTTTTTAGATTGCTTAAAAAGGATGAGGCGGTTGATGTCTTTTCTTATATGGATAGTGATACCCAAGAAAAACTTATTGAGACTTTAAGTGATAATGAAGTTGCGGGTATTATTTCTAAGCTTTATATTGATGATGCGGCTGATTTAATTGATGAATTACCGGCTAATTTAGTTAATAAGGTATTGAAGAATGCTAGTAATACTAAAAGAAAGGCCATTAATGAAATATTAAAGTATCCTGAAGATTCTGCTGGTTCAATCATGACGGTTGAATATGTCGATATTAAAAGCGGCATGAGTGTTAAGGATTGTTTTGATCGTATTCGTAAGATTGGTTTAAATAAGGAAACGGTTTATATCTTGTATGTTGTGGATGAAGATCGCTCTTTAATTGGTGTCACTACTGTTAAGGACTTAATGATGCACGATTACGATACCAAGATCAATGAGTTTATGGAAGAGAATGTCATTTCGGTTACAACTAATGAGGATAAGGAAGAGGTTGCTAAAATGTTCGATAAGTATGACTTTTTAGCTTTACCAGTAGTTGATAATGAAAATAGACTTGTGGGTATTGTTACGGTTGATGATGCCATGGATGTCATGAGCGAAGAGAATGAAGAAGACTTTGAGAAGATGGCGGCTATGGCACCTAGTGAGGATGACTATTTAAAGGAGCCAGTTATTGTTCAATATAAGAACCGTATTGTTTGGTTATTGGTGTTAATGCTTTCTTCAATCATTACGGGTAATATTATTACTAATTATGAGAACGCTTTTGCGGCTGTTCCTTTACTTGTATCCTTTATTCCTATGCTTATGGATACAGGTGGAAACTGTGGCTCACAAGCTTCAACCATGGTTATAAGAGCTTTGGCTACTGATGAAATTGAGCCTAAGGACATTTTTAAAGCTTTATGGAAAGAGGCTAGAATTGGTTTTCTTTGTGGTGCTACATTAGGACTTGTTAATGGGGTTAGAATTTATATTCAATATGGTAATGCAGGTATTGCCTTGGTAATTGGTATTACTTTATTTATTACAGCGATACTATCAAAGTCTTTAGGCTGTATCCTTCCAATGTTGGCTAAGGCTGTAGGCTTAGATCCGGCTTATATGGCTTCACCATTAATCACTACTATTGTTGATGCGGGTTCTTTGGCTATTTATTTTAATATTGCACTACTTTTATTAAATATCTAAAATAGAGATATGAGTAAAATTAAGGAATTATATTTTAAGTATAAAGAGGTTATTAACTACTTATTTTTTGGTGGTTGTACGTTTCTTGTGAGTATTATTTCATTTTATTTATTTAATAAAGTGATTAATTTTAATGAGCATGTGGCTAATGTCATATCGTGGATTTTGGCAGTTTCTTTTGCCTATGTTACCAACAAGAAATATGTTTTTGAGTCTAAGACTAGTGAAAAGAAGGATTTGCTTAAGGAAATTGGTTCTTTTGTTTCGGCTAGACTTTTAACTTTAGTGATGGAAGAGCTTATTTTATTGCTTGGTGTTAATATCTTGCATTTTGATTCAATGCTAGTAAAGATTGTGGCTCAAGTTGTGGTTATTGTCTCTAATTACTTTTTATCAAAGTTATTTATTTTTAAGAAATAGTATGCGTTTAGTAGTTCAAAGAGTAAGTGAGGCTAGTTGCACGATTGATGGAAATATTACTGGTAAGATTGATACTGGTTTTATGGTTTTAGTGGGTATTGGTCTTGATGATGATGAAGAAGTAGTTAAAAAGATGGCTAATAAGCTTTCTAAACTTAGGGTATTTGAAGATAGTAATGGTAAGATGAATCTTGGTTTAAGGGATGTAGAGGGTGATATTTTATCAATATCGCAATTTACTTTATATGCTGATTGTTCTAAGGGCAATCGTCCCTCTTTTAATTTAGCCAGAAGGGGTGATGAGGCTATTAAACTATATGATTTGTTTAATTCTACTTTAAGAGAACTAGGCTTTAAGGTTGAAACAGGAGTTTTTGGGGCTGATATGAAGATTAGATTATTGAATGATGGCCCGGTTACGATTATTATGGATTCAAGGGAGCTTGTATGATTGAAAATTATGAATTAAATGATATTGTGCAAATGAAAAAGGATCATCCTTGTAAGAAATCAAGTTATTGGCAAATTGTTAGAGTTGGTACCGATGTTAAGATTAAATGCCAAGGATGTGGTAACGTCATTATGATGGAGCGTAATGAGTTTAAGCGTAAGTGTAAAAAGCTTGTTTATCACGCTTCAGAAGATAAGTAAATCATTTCCATATATGGGGCAAACGTAGATGTTTGCCTTTTTAGATAGTTTACTTGAAACTTCTTTTAAAGCTAAATCTTTACTATTATTTTCTTTACTTAAATGAGCTAATAAAAAATTATTAGTGCCATTATCATTTAAACATTTTACAAAGCTAGCACAATCACTATTTGATAAATGGCCAAAATCAGAGCTTATACGGTCTTTTAAATATCGCGGATAATTACCGTTTTCTAGCATATCGATATCATGATTGGCTTCTATTACTACAACATCGGATCCCATAAAGGCGTCTTGTAACTTTTTATTGGTATAGCCCGTATCGGTGGCATAGGCTATCTTTGAAGTTTGTGTTTTAAATATATAGGCAATACATTTTACATCATGGGATAACCATATAGTTTTAATGTTTAAGTCATCTAACTGTATTTCATTTTCAATTTCATTAAATACTTGAGTATCATATTTATCATTTAAATATTTGGCGCAACTTTTTTCACAATAAAATGGGAAGTTAGTATTGTTTAAGGTTACTTTTAAGCCATTTATATGATCATTATGTTTATGAGTTATAAAGCCATATTCAATATCATTGACATCTATATTGTTTGTCTTTAGGGCTTCGTTCATCTTTTTATAGGAGATACCAAAGTCAACTATTAATTTATGATTTTCGATTTCGATGTACATACAATTGCCACTAGAGCCTGAGGCAATGGGTATTATTTTGATGTTTGCCATAATTTTGTTTGTATACTTAAAAATAATGTAGTAAAATTATATCACGCTTTAAAGAGGTGAATTATGCGAATCGTATTACTTATTGTTTCTATATTACTTATACTTATATCTTTACTACAAAGTGGTAAATCAGATGGACTTAGCGCTTTCACTGGTTCTAGTGATTTAGGTCTTTTCCAAAATGTTAAGGAAAGAGGACCAGAAAAGGTTATTTCCAATGTAACAATGGCACTTGGAATTATCTTCTTTGTCTTAGTTATTGTAATTAGAGTAGTAGAGGGGTAATTAATCCCTTTTATTTTTTATGGCAGTTAAGGAAGTTAGTGTAAATAAAAAAGCTTTTCATGATTATGAAATAATTGAAAAATATGAGGCTGGTCTAAGTTTGCTTGGTACAGAGATTAAGTCGGTGCGTAAGGGTAAGGTTCAACTTAAGGAGGCTTATATTTCTTTTATTAAATCAGAGGCTTATATCAAGGGAATGAATATTGCCCAATATGATCATGGCAATCGTTTTAATCATGACGAGACTAGAGATCGTAAACTTTTGCTTCATAAAAGTGAGATTGTAAAACTTTCTACTAAGACTAAATTACAGGGTCTTACGGTTATTCCTTTAAGAATGTATTTAAAGGATGGTAGGGCTAAACTTGAAATTGGTTTGGCTAGGGGCAAGTCTTTGTATGATAAGCGTGAAGATGATAAGAAAAGGTCAATGGAAAGAGAAGCTTTAAAGGCAATTAGAAGATGAATATAACATTTAAGGAGGCTTTTAAGGATTCGATCCCTATTATGGCTGGCTATATAGTCTTGGGATCGGGTTTTGGCATTATTGCTAGTTCATATAACTATAGTATTTTGGTTCCTATTTGTATGAGCCTTTTTATTTATGCCGGTAGTATGGAGTATTTGACTTTGTCTTTACTTAGTATGGGCACTAGCTTGATTAATGCGGCTATTATGACTTTAGTTGTTAATTTAAGGCATATGTTTTATGGCATTGCGATGCTTAATAAATATAATGGCTTAAAAAGACATAAGGCTTATACAATTTTTTCTTTGACCGATGAGACTTTTTCGGTAGTAGTTTCTAAGAAATTAGGTAATGAAATAGGTGAAGATTATTATTTTTATATTTCTTTATTAAATCAATTCTATTGGATGGTTGGTACTGTACTTGGCTATTTAATAGGAAATATCTTGCCTTTTTCGAGCGAAGGAGTCGATTTTTCAATGACGGCCTTATTTATTTGTGTTGTCGTAAATCAATGGGAAGAAAATAAGGATCATTTGCCTGCTTTGATTGGCTTTACTATTTCCATTGTTTGTTTACTTATCTTTGGTGGATCAAACTTTCTTATTCCTTCAATCTTTCTTATTTGTTTGATTTTAATATTGTGTAGAGGTAAAAATCATGACTAATACTTATATATATAGTGTTATAGCTGTGGTTGCCCTAATGACAATGCTTATAAGATTTTTGCCTTTCATTGTCTTTAAAAATAAGGTTCCTAAAATAGTTGAATATTTGGGTAATGTTTTGCCTTATTCAATTATGGCAATGCTTGTAGTATATTGTTTAAAGAATATTGATTTACTTGGAAATAGCCATGGCATTCCGGAGATTGTTGCCTCTTTATTTGTGATTTTGATTCATAAGTTTAAGCATAACTTACTTCTTTCAGTAGTATGTGGTACGGTGTTGTATATGTTTCTTATTAACGTTTTCTAATTTTGTTTAAACTTTCACATAGATTACACAATTAAATGTTACATTATAGTCAGTAAATGAATAATTAATTTTTTCATTAAAACCTTCCAATAAAGTAAGAAAGCCGCAAGGCTTTTTTACTTTAGGTTATAATGTATAAGAAAGCGAGGATTTTTATGAGTAATTATGTAATTACCTGCAGTTCAACAGTTGACTTAAGTGATAAGAAATTAAGTGAGAACAATGTGCCTTATGCTAGTTTTACTTTTACAGCAGATGGCAAGACTTATAAGGATGATTATGGTAAGTCTTATCCAATTGATAAGTTTTATGAAGATATTAAAAATGGTATGCAACCAATTTCGTCTCAAATCAATGTAGATAGCTATATAAATTTATTTGAGCCTATTTTAAAAGAGGGTAAAGAAGTTTTGCATTTAACTTTATCTTCTGGTATCTCAGGTACGATTAATAGTGCAATTGGGGCTGCCAACATTTTAAATGATAAGTATTCTAATAAGGTTCATGTGGTTGATTCTTTATGTGCTAGTGCTGGCTATGGTTTAATTGTAATGTTGGCAAAAAGAAATCAAGACGAGGGTATGTCTTTAGAAGATAACTTGAAGTGGATTGAAGAGAATAAGACTAAGGTAATTCATTGGTTCTTCTCTACAGATTTAAGCTCTTTTATTAGAGGTGGTAGAATCTCTAAGACGGCTGGTTTCTTTGCAGGTGCTTTACAGATTTGTCCATTAATGTGTGTTAGTGAATCTGGTAAGCTAGAAGTATATGAGAAGATTAGAACTAAGAAGAAGGCTATTAAGAGTGTTGTTGAGAAGATGCTTGAAGAAGTTGGTCCTGACTATGATGATGTAGTATATATTTCTAATTCTGCTTGTTATGATGATGCTAAGGCGGTAGCTGATCTTATTAAAGAAACTTTCAAGAATGTTAAGAGTGTAGAAATCTTTAGTATTGGTACAGTAATTGGTACCCATACGGGTCCTGGCACAGTTGCGACTTTCTATATGGGTAAAAAGAGAGCTGTTGCATAAATTTTCAAAATAGTGAAAAATTTACATTTTCAATAATGCCTTATTTTAGGCATTATTTTTTATCTTGAAAAATGTAAGTATTTTCATGGTCATTTTACACATTTACTTGTTGGTTTATGTGGTACTATTAAGAGGCTAACAAAAAAATAGTTGAATGTTCAATTAATTTGTAGATGGAGGTTCTTATGAACGAGATAAAAAAACGTAAGGGTAACTTTGTCGCTTATGACCCCGATAAAATCAAAGTGGCTATTAAGAGTGCTAATCACGATATAAAAAAGAAGGCTTCGGATGCGGAAATAGAAGTAATCTATGAAGCGAGTAAAAATGAAGTAGAAGAACTTTTAAAGGATCGCAATGTTTCGGTTGAGGAAATAAACGATATCGTTGAAAGAGCGATGATGAAATATGATTGTTATGAATTGG